>NZ_JBQEQF010000016.1:36896-121206 GCF_052046035.1 Paenarthrobacter sp. 22069
CAGCGCCGATGGTACTGCACCCGGGAGGGTGTGGGAGAGTAGGTCACCGCCGGACACACATTAGGTCGAGGCCCCAACCACCATGGTTGGGGCCTCCCACATTTAACACACCAATCGAGCGGTTATGCTGCCGGAATGGACTTCTGGCATCGGAACCGGCTCAGCCTGAAACAGGCCGAGCTCGTTGAAACGTGGCTTCCCGGTGCCCGTCTGGTGAACGATTGTTCCTGGCAGCTCTCAGATACCGTGGTACTTGAAGTTGACCATCAAGGGCACAGGTACATCGTCAAAGCGGGGCGATCGTCCAACCACCACATACTGCGTGAAATTGAAGCCCACCAGTTGGCTACGGCTGTCCTGGTCTACCGAAACCGTGCACCGAAGCTCGTTCACTCTGACACCACTGCAAACGTCCTGATAGCAGAGTATCTGGAGGGGTGCCTCGTAGAAGGCCATGAGTCGGAATACGCGACCGGGACATACGTTCAGGCCGGGTCTCTCCTTCGTGCCTTCCATGAACAGACCTTTTACTGCGACCCCGGGTATGAGTCAGCAGCCACCGCGAAAGCACTCGCCTGGCTCGAAGGACCCCACCGCATCGACGATTCCGCCGCGCGAAGGGCCAAGGTCCTACTTCGCGACTACAAGCCGGAGCCGGTCATTGTCGTCCCGACGCACGGTGACTGGCAGCCGCGGAACTGGCTTGTCGACGGGTCTGAGCTGAAGGTCATCGATTTTGGCCGGTACGCTTTACGGCCGGCTGCCAGTGATTTATGTCGGCTGGCCGTACAACAGTGGCGTACAGCCCCCCAGTTGGAGTCGGCCTTTTTTGAGGGATACGGTTCAGATCCCAGGCGAACCACGGAATGGAGGGTGATGCTGCTGCGCGAAGCGGTGTCCACGGCTGCCTGGGCTTACCAGGTTGGCGACGAGGCATTCGAAAAACAAGGCCATCGGATGCTCGCAGAAACGCTGGAAGATTTCTAAGGGACGTCCTTGTCGCGTCGTGGGCTGGGAGAAATAGGGGACTTAGGATTGTTGAACAATCTGAGTTTTTAGGGCATTCTTGAATGAACAGCAATCCGAGACGGAGATCACAATGCCCAGCATCGACCTGAACAGCGACGTCGGCGAGTCCTTTGGGAACTGGTCCTTCGGCGACGACGCCGCCATTTTCGAGAGTGTTTCCAGCGCCAACGTAGCCTGTGGCTTCCACGCGGGCGACCCCGTGGGCATCATGGCCACGTGCCAGGCCGCCGTAAAGGCCGGCGTCACCGTGGGCGCACACCCCGGTTACCGCGACCTCGCCGGCTTTGGCCGCCGCTTCGTGGACATGACCCCGGCGGAACTCACCGCAGATGTCGTCTACCAAATCGGCGCGGTCCAGGCCGTGGCCCTCGCCGCTGGGACGGCCGTGCGCTACGTTAAGCCGCACGGCGCCCTCTACAACACCATCGTCAACCACCCCCAGCAGGCCGGCGCCGTCGTCGCCGCCATCCTGGCCGTCGACCCCAGCCTGCCCCTCATGGTCCTCCCCAACTCGGAGATTCAGCGCCAGGCCGACGCCGCCGGGCTGCGGACCGTCGCCGAAGCGTTCGCCGACCGTGCCTACAACCCCGACGGCACCCTGGTATCCCGCCGCGAGCCCGGTGCCGTGCTGCACAAGGTGGAGGACGTCGTCGAGCACGTCCTGCGCCTGGCCGGGGACGGCGTGGTCCGCGCCATCGACGGCTCCCTGGTGCCGGTCAAGGCCGAGAGCATCTGCCTGCACGGTGACACGCCGGGTGCAGTTGCCATGGCGGCCGCCGTCCGCGCCGCGCTGTTGGACGCCGGCATCCAGATCCAAAGCTTCGCCTAGCCATGGCCGCCACACAGCAGCAGGCAAAGAAGCCGCCACACGCCGAACTGACCGGCATCCGGGCCGCCGGAGACTGCGCGATCCTGGTGGAGCTCCCCACCCTGGACTCCGTCCTCAGCCTCCAGGCGCAACTCACCGCACATCCCCAGCCGGGGCAGATCGACGTGATTGCAGCAGCCCGGACCGTCCTCATCACGGCTGATTCGCCCCACGCGGTACGGGCCCTTGCCGCACACGTCCGCAGCCTCGACCTGGGAGCGCCGGCGGACAAAGAGAGCACGTTGGTCACCATCGACGTGGTGTACGACGGCGAGGACCTGGACGAGGTCGCGAAGCTCACCGGGCTGGACCATCAGGGAGTCATCGCCGCCCACACGGGCCAGCTTTGGACCGCAGCCTTTGCCGGCTTCGCACCCGGCTTCGCCTACCTCACGGGTGAAAATCCCAGCCTGGAGGTGCCGCGGCGCCACTCACCGAGGACGGCGGTGCCCGCCGGTGCGGTGGCCCTGGGCGGAGCGTACTCGGCGGTCTACCCAAGGCAGTCGCCCGGCGGCTGGCAACTCATCGGCCGGACCGAAGCCGCCATGTGGGACCTTAACCGCGAAAACCCTGCCCTCGTCCGCCCCGGCGACACGGTCCGCTTCAATCCCGTCCGGGCACAGGCGACCCTGACCGGACAGCCGGGGACCGGACAGCCTGCGATCCAAGAGTCTGCAGCCGAATCCGGGACGGATGCTTCAGGGTCCGCGGCAACGGACCACGTCACCGCAGGGATCACGGTCCGCAAACCGGGGCTGCAGTCCACCATCCAGGACCTGGGCCGCCCGGGATACGCCTCCCTCGGCGTCAGCAGTGCCGGCGCCATGGACCGGGCAGCCCTCCGCCGCGCCAACCGCCTGGTGGGCAACGCCGAGGACGCGGCCGGCATCGAACTCCTCTTTGGCGGCCTGGAACTAGAGGCCCTCACGGACCAGGTCCTGGCCGTCACCGGCGCAGACGTCCCACTGGAGGTCACGCCGGCGCAAGACGCAGCAAAAGGTACGACGGCGGTACGGCACCCTGAGTGCGGCGTACCCTTCGCCCTGCTGGAAGGGGAGAGGCTCACGGTGGGAAACCCCACGGCAGGCCTTCGCTCCTATGTCGGCGTCCGCGGCGGGATCGGCGGACCCGAAGCGCTTGGGAGCCGGTCCACGGACAGCATGTCAGGAATAGGCCCCGAACCGCTCCAGGCCGGAACCGTCCTGCCCGTGCTGGCCCCGAAGCAGGGCAGCATCGTGGGCCATCCCGAGACGTCACCCCTCCCGGACCAGGCGGGGGCAACCGTGCTCCGCGTGGTGCCCGGACCCCGGCAGGACTGGTTCAGTAGCCAGACCCTGCAGGACTTCCTGGAGCAGGACTGGACCGTCACGCCGCAGTCCAACCGGATCGGGCTGAGGCTCAACGGCCACGCCCTTGCCCGCAGCCGGGACGGCGAACTGGCCAGCGAAGGAACAGTCCGGGGCGCCATCCAGGTGCCGCCGGAAGGCCAGCCCGTCCTCTTCCTCTCCGACCACCCGGTGACGGGCGGATACCCGGTGATCGCCGTCGTCGTCCACGCGGACCTGGACAAGGCGGCCCAACTTCCCCCCGGCGCCGCTGTGCGGTTCGCCGCTGCAGCGCCCCCGGCAGAACTGCCCGAAACAGCTAAGGAAAGTCCCCATGCGTAAAGTCCTCATAGCCAACCGCGGCGAGATTGCCGTACGGATCGCCCGTGCGTGCGACGACGCAGGCCTGGAAAGCGTGGCCGTCTACGCCGACCCCGACGCCGACGCGCTGCACGTCTCAGCAGCCACGGAGGCGTATTCGCTGGCCGGGTCCAGGCCCCAGGAAACCTACCTGGACATTGACAAGATCCTGGCCATCGCGGCCAAAAGCGGCGCCGACGCCGTACACCCCGGCTACGGCTTCCTGTCCGAGAACGCAGGCTTCGCCCAGGCTGTGCTGGACGCCGGCCTGACATGGATCGGCCCGTCCCCGGAAACCATCCGCCTGCTGGGCGACAAGGTCAGCGCCCGCGAGGTGGCTGTCCGGGCCGGCGCCCCGCTGGCACCCGGCAGTGACGGGCCGGTGGAGAGCGCCGACGAAGTCCGCGCCTTCGCCGGGCAGGTGGGCCTCCCCGTGGCCATCAAGGCTGCCTTCGGCGGCGGCGGACGCGGCCTCAAAGTGGTCCGGAACCTGGCCGATATCGAGGAAAGCTTCGACTCAGCGGTCCGCGAGTCCCTTGCAGCCTTTGGCCGCAGCGAATGTTACGTGGAGAAATTCCTGGACCGGCCCCGTCACGTGGAGGCCCAGGTCATCGCGGACACGCACGGCAACGTGGTGGTGGTGGGCACACGCGACTGCTCGCTGCAGCGCCGCCACCAGAAACTCGTGGAGGAAGCCCCCGCGCCGTTCCTCACGCCGGAACAGCGGGCCGCCATCCATGCCTCGGCGAAGGCCATCTGCCGGGAGGCCGGATATGTCGGCGCCGGCACCGTGGAGTACCTGCTGGACGGCTCCGGTTTCCTCAGCTTCCTGGAGGTCAACACCCGCCTGCAGGTGGAGCACCCCATTACGGAGGAGACCTCCGGCGTGGATCTGGTGGCCGCCCAGCTGGCCATCGCAGCGGGGGAGAAGCTCCCCGTCCTGGAGGACCCGGAGCCGCGCGGCCACGCCTTCGAGTTCCGCATCAACGCCGAGGATCCGGGCCGCGGGTTCCTGCCGTCGCCCGGCACCGTGGAATCTTTCGAGGTGCCCACAGGTCCCGGGATCCGGCTGGATACGGGAGTCCGTGCCGGCTCTATGGTGCCCGGGCAGTTCGATTCGCTGCTGGCCAAACTGGTGGTCACCGGCGCGGACCGCCAGCAGGCCCTCCGGCGCGCCCGCCGCGCCCTGCAGGAACTCCGGATCGGCGGACTGGCCACCGTGCTGCCGTTCCACCGGGCAGTGGTCGAGGCGCCGGACTTCACGCGCGCGGACCGGCTGGACACCTACACCACATGGATTGAGAGCGAATTCACCACCGCCCTCGACGCGGACCCGGCCTTCAGCCCCGCCGCGCCGGAGGAACCACGCCGGACCATCGGCATCGAGGTGGACGGCAAGCGGATGGAACTGGGACTGCCCAAGGCACTGCTGGATTCCCTGCTCGACGGCGGGGGCCGGCGGAGTGCCGAACGCCCGGACACCAGCGGGGAGACCCCGCAGGAGAAGAACGACGCCGACCTGCTGGCCACCATGGCAGGCACCGTGGTGAAGTGGCTGGCAGAGCCCGGGGCAAGCGTGGAGGAGGGGGAGACGGTACTGGTCCTCGAAGCCATGAAGATGGAAACCGCCGTCGCCGCCCACCGCACCGGCACCCTGGGAGAGCAGCTCGCCGCGGCGGGAGACGCCGTCGCGCCCGGACAGGTGCTGGCCACCATCGGGTAACCGGGAAACCGGGGCCGGCGGGGCGGATATCGTGGTGCCATGACGTTTGACGAGGTGCTGGCCGATCTCCAGGCCCAAGCCAGAACCACCAAGCACGCCGAAACCGGTTTGTGGGTGGCCGCCCAGCTGCGCAGCCGGATCGCCGCGGGCCAGCTGAAGCCCGGGTCCAAGCTCGCGGAGGAAGCCCTCCGCGAGGCCCTTGGCGTGTCGCGGAACACACTCCGGGAGGCCTTTACCGCGCTCCATGCTGAACATATCGTCACCCGGATCCCCAACCGCGGCGTGTTCGTTGCGCACCCCACCGCGGACGATATCCGCGAGATCTACCGTGTCCGGCGGTTCCTTGAACCCGCCGCGGTGCTCTGGTCCCGCGACGCCTCGCCCGAGCTCCTTACGGGAATCATCAAAGCCGCCAGGGCCGCCGCCGCGGAGGGAGACATCCCCGGCATGGCCGGCGCCAACCAGAACTTCCACCGCGCCATCGTTGACCGGGCCGGCAGCGAACGGCTCAACAGCCTGATGGACCAGGTACTGGCCGAGATGCGGCTGGTGTTCCACTCCATGGCCGCCAACCCCGCTTTCCACGAGCCGTACGTGGAGGACAACGCGAAAATCGTGGAACTCCTTGAAGCCGGTGAACTGGCCGCGGCAGCGGACTTCCTGGCCGCCTACCTGGACCGCGCGGAGGCCCAGCTGCTCGACGCCGTCGGCCGCTGACGCCGCGCAGCAACAAGAACCCTGCCCCGCCCCCAACTACGTAGCGCCAAGTGCCTTTTTGATCCCTCAAAAATGTGCTTGGCGCTACCCAGTTGGGCAGCCGGCGAAAAAGGGGTTGCAGGATTGTTGAACAAAAAGCTATGCTTTAGATCACACCGTTGTTCTGCAGCTCACTGCACCCCAACGTGACAGGGGCTCCCGCCCCTCGGCGCCGTCACCCCCAACTTGACCAACCCCTGGACGCGCCGGCCCCCACTTTCGCAGACCCGTCACGGGTCCCCTGGGAAGGGATAATCATGCTTGTACTCATCGGGGTGCTGCTGGTGATCGTTGGCTTCGCCATCCGCCTGAACCCCCTGATTGTCGTCACCGTCGCCGGCATCGTCACCGCACTGCTGGGCGGAATGAACCCCGCACAGATCCTGGACTCGTTCGGCACCGGCTTCGCCAACAGCCGCTCCGTCACCATCTTCGTGGCGGTGCTGCCCGTCGTGGGCATCATCGAGTTCTTCGGGCTGCAGGAGCAGGCCAAGGTCCTCATCGGCCGGCTCGCCAAGCTCACGGCTGGCCGGGTCCTGATCGGTTACCTGGCCGTCCGCCAGATCACGGCCGCCGTAGGCCTGAACAGCATCGGCGGCCACGCCCAGACCGTCCGCCCGCTGGTGTTCCCCATGGCCGAGGGCGCCGCGCTGCGCCGCTACGGCCATGTGCCGGAAAAGATCAGCGAGAAAATCAAAGGGCACTCCGCCGGAGCGGACAACGTGGGCGTGTTCTTCGGCGAAGACGTCTTCGTGGCCGTTGGTTCCATCCTGCTGATCACCACGTTCGTGGACACCACGTACCACCTGCACCTGGAACCGCTCCAGCTGGCCCTCTGGGCCATCCCCACCGCCATCGCAGCCTTCCTCATCCACGGCTTCCGGCTCCTGCGCCTGGACAAGCAACTGGACAAGGAATACCGCGAATACGAGCTTACCGCCCCGAAGGAAGCTGCAGGAGAAGCCAAATGATCAACGTTGAAGCCGTCTACTGGCTGATCGGCATTCTGTTCATCGCCTGGGCATCACTCATTGCCGCAGACACCCACCACCCCCGCCGCTGGGGCAGCTCGGCCTTCTGGGGCCTGCTGGGCCTGTGCTTCTTCTACAGCACCTGGGTCCAGGCAGGAACCGCACCCGGCTGGATCCTGGGCATCGCCGTCCTGGTCCTGGTGGTGCTGGCCTCCACCGGCCTGCTGGGCCATGGCAAGCACCGCACCTCCACGGTCCACGAGCGGGAGGCCTTCGCCAAGCGCTTCGGCAACAAGCTCTTCATTCCGGCCCTGACGCTGCCCCTGGTCACCGTCATCCTCGTGCTGGCCGCACCCGTCCTGTCCATCGGCGGCACCCCGCTGCTCGACCCCAAGAACACCACGCTGGTAGCCCTGGCCATCGGCGCCGTGGTCGCCGTCGTCGTCGCACTCATCCTCCTCAAGCCCAAGAACCCGGCTACGCCCATCTTCGAAAGCCGCCGGATCCTCGAGTCCATCGGCTGGGCCGCGCTGCTGCCGCAGATGCTCACCACGCTGGGCATCCTCTTCACCAAGGCCGGCGTGGGCACCGCCGTGGGCACCCTGGCCTCCGGCCTGCTGCCCAAGGGCTCGCTGATCGCCGGCGTGATCGTGTACTGCGTGGGCATGTTCCTGTTCACCGTGCTGATGGGCAACGGCTTCGCGGCCTTCCCGATCATGACCGCGGCCATCGGCTGGCCCGTGCTGGTGCAGACCTTCCACGGCGACCCTGCCATCGTCTTCGCCATCGGCATGCTCGCCGGTTTCTGCGGCACCCTCTGCACGCCCATGGCCGCCAACTTCAACCTGGTGCCGTCCGCGCTGCTGGAAATGAAGAACAAGTACGGCGTCATCACGGCGCAGGTTGGCACGGCCATTCCGCTGCTGGCGGTCAACATCGCACTGATGTACTTCCTGGCCTTCCACTAACCCTTCGCTGCAAAGGAGCACCATGGACAACGACCTCCGCGCACAGGCGGCCCCGGACTACGCGGCCGTAGTGCTGGGCAACCTTTCCGAGCCCTTCCCGCACTCGGCCCACCACACGCAGGTTTCCGCCGGGGACCGGCCCATCCCGGAAGAGATCCACCCCGCGTTCTATACCTCCTTCGACTGGCATTCCTGCGTGCACATGCACTGGTTGGGGGCCAGCCTGCTGGGCTCGCCTTCTGCTGCGGCTGCCCCGGAAGGAGCGTCCGACGGCGGTGCGGCGGCTTGGGTGGACAGCTCCACGGCGGCCTCGCTGCGGGAAGCACTGGGCGCCAACCTCACACCGGCCAAGCTGGCGGTGGAACGGGACTACCTGGTGGCCAACCCGTCCTGGGAGCGCCCGTATGGCTGGGCATGGCTGATGCGGCTGGCCGCCATGTGTGCTGGCTCCGCCGATGCGCAGATCCGTGAATGGGGCGCCGCCCTGGACCCCCTGGTGGACGCCGTGGCCGGCCTCAGTACCGCTTGGATGGCCAAGGCCCAGTACCCGGTGCGGCACGGGCTGCACACCAACGCCGCGTTCGGCGTGGGCTACATGCTGGATGCCTTCCGCTCGCTGGGCCGGGCTGATGCCGCCGCAGCGTGCGAGGAAGCGGCCCGCACCTGGTTCGCGAATGACCGGGGCTGGCCGGGTGACTGGGAACTCAGCGGCCAGGACTTCCTCTCCGCGGGCCTGAGCGAGGCCGACCTGATGCGCCGTGTCCTGGCGGCCGACGAGTTTGCGGACTGGTTCGCCGGGTTCCTGCCGGGGCTTTCCGCCGGGTCGCGGATCCTGCAGCCGGTGAGCGTGACGGATGAGACGGACGGCTACCTGGTGCACCTGCACGGGCTGAACCTGACCCGTGCCGGGCAGGTGGCCCGGATCATCGCGACCCTCCGCGGGTCCGGCAGCGCTGAGGCGTCCGCCGCGGCAGCCGTGCTCGATGAGGCACTGGACCCGCTGCTGAAGGCCGGGCTCCGCGGACTGGAGAGCGGCGACTTCATGTCCACGCACTGGCTGGCCAGCTTCGCCTGGGACGCACTGGGATCCGTCGCGGCGCTGGACTGAGCCCGCAGCATTTGGCGGTATCAACCAGTCACACTCGGTTTGGACCAACGCGGTGGTGCCCTTGGGGTACCGCCGCGTTAGTCTTTACCCACCACGCCGCAGCGCGTGACCTGGGAGCAGCGGGCAGGGTTGTAATGAGCTGACCGTCCGCCCGCGAGCCCGAGGAAGCCGATGCGCCAGCACGTCAGCACATGCCTTTCAGACCCGACGATGGCCGGGGAAACCGCCACACTCAAGCCCAGGAGGAAACGGACCAGGCATCCACGGCTGGCCGTCGGGGACCGTGTCCGCTTCGCCGAGGGAACCGTGACCGGCACCGGCGTGGTGGATGCCGTGACATCCGATTACTCCGTCATCTGGGTGTGGACGGACGACGGCCAGGGCCGCCGCATGTTCCTGCAGGGCTACGGCAGCATCGTCACCGCGGTTTAGGTTCTACGATGAACCCGGGGCGGGCGGGGACGCCCGGCCACGAGCCACGCGACTCCGCCCACCACGCTTCCGAAGACGAGGAACACCAGCCAGATGTCTCTGCTGAAGGTGCGCATGTCCCGTTCGTCCGTCTGGCTGAAGTCCACCAGGCTGTAGCCCCAAATGGCCAGGCAGGGGATGAGGACCAGCCAAGGGAGCCACTGCGCGGCACCTGTCTCGTTCATAGGACCAGTATGCTCCGGTTCCCGGAAGCTGGCGGGGGCCTACTGCAGGTGATGGTTATACTCCCCGGAGCGGCGGGCACGCCGCTCGTCGGCCTGAAGGATCCCGTCGCGGACGCCCGCGCGGATGACGCCGTACAGGATGTAGAAGAAGACCCCGCCGAAAAGGGCAAGAAGGACCAGCCCGGTGACGTCACCCATGCTTGTCCTCCGCCGGCCAGTACTGCTGGGCGTCTGATGAAGCGTCACGCAACCTGCCGCCGTCGAGCATGATGGAGGTTTCCGCCAGGCCGAAGTCGGTCCATTGGGCCACCAGGCGCAGGTCTCCGGCCGGGGGAAGTGGCCACAGCCAGAGCGTGCCGGTGCCTGCGAGCTCGTCCTCGCCGCCGCCGCCTCCGCTGTTGTTGAGCGCAAGGGTGGGAGGCTCGGGTTGCTGTTCCCGGTCCATGAAGACCTGGGGTCCCAGGGCGCCGGTGCTTGCCTTGGACCCGTCAGGGAACTGGACACCGAACATCAGGCCGGTCTGCCTTCCGGTGCCGCGGCGGATGCCCCTGCCCGGCTGGAAGAACAAGTGCTGCAGATCGGCCCAGTCCTCGTCGGACTGGCTGCCGCGGCGGATGAGCCACGACACGCCGAACACGCAGCCGGTGGAGTACACATCTGCACTTTTGACTGCCACCACAATTTCCGGGGTCCGGGACAGAAACGTGCCGATCTGGACCACGGCCGGGAGTTCGTAGGCCGGGGCGGCGGCCCATGGCGGCGGGACGTGTCTTTGGGACCGGGGCCGCGGCGGCAGGGGAGGGACAGGGAAGTCCTGGAAGAAGGTCATGGTGGTCCTTGGATCCGCTGGCTGCGACCGACCAGCGGAACTGCGGCAGTGCCGCCATGGATCCCCCAATCCGTCCTTACCCGGCCAGTCTAGCCCTGGCTTGGTTGTTTCCCGCGGGGGCGAAGGGCCCAGGGTCCCCTCCGCCTTTTGGTGGGACAATGGAGGCAGGACACCTGCCACGGCGCCGGCCCGGCGACGGCACGTCCCGCCACTCATAGGAGGGGATCCTGATGGACCCCACCACCATCGTTGTCATCGTCCTTGTGGTCCTGCTGATCGTCGTTGCGAGGATGTCCATCCGGATCGTGCGCCAATACGAGAAGGGCGTGCTGTTCCGGCTTGGCAGGGTTGTTGGCGTCAGGGATCCCGGGCTGCGGCTGATTATCCCCGTCATCGACCGGCTGCCGCTGGTCAGCCTGCGTATCGTCACCATGCCCATCCAGTCCCAAGGCATCATCACGCAGGACAATGTCAGCGTCGATGTCTCGGCGGTGGCCTACTACCGGGTGGTGGACGCCGTGAAGTCAGTCATCGCGATCGAAAACGTGGCCGCCGCCATCGACCAGATCGCCCAGACCACCCTGCGGAAGGTCGTCGGCCGCCACACGCTGGACCAGACCCTGTCCGAGACCGAAAGGATCAACGGCGACATCCGCGAAATCCTCGACGTACTCACCGTCGAATGGGGTGTGGAGGTCACCCTGGTGGAGCTGAAGGACATCCAGCTGCCGGACAGCATGAAGCGCGCCATGGCCCGCCAGGCCGAAGCCGAACGTGAGAAGAGGGCGAAGATCATCGCCGCCGAAGGCGAAGCCATCGCGGCAGCTGCCCTCGGTGACGCCTCCGACACGATGATGGCCCACCCGCTGGCGCTGCAGCTCCGCAACCTGCAGTCCCTGGTGGAAATCGGCGTGGACAAGAACACCACCGTCGTCTTCCCCGCCCCGCTCATGAGCACCATCGGCGAACTTTCCGCATTCCTGGCCCGCGAAAACCAAGCCGCGTCCGCGGGCGGGAAGTCACCGGTCAAAGCGGCCTGACGCCAACTACCGCACCGCACCCGCGCGCAGGTGGAGCATCCCGGCTGCTTACAGCATGTTCCGGCGTTTCGGTGCATAACTCCGGCGGGCACTAAAGTCGATGCCATGACCACTGCTGCTCTACGGCCTGTCTACTTTCTCTCGGACAGTACCGGCATCACCGCGGAAACGCTGGGCAATACGTTGCTGACCCAGTTCCCGGTGGCCAACTTTGACCGTGTCACCATCCCGTTTATCACCACGGCCGAACAGGCGCGGTCCGTGGTGCGCACCATCGACGGCCTGGCCGCCACCGGGCCCCAGCCGCTGGTATTCTCCACCGCCGTCAGCAGCGAGATCCGGCAGATCCTGGCGGGTTGCAAGGGCGTCATCGTGGACCTGATCGGCACCCACGTGGGTGTCCTTGAAGACGCGCTGGGCACGCCCGCCAGCGGCGAACCGGGCAGGGCGCACGGGCTGGGAAACGCCGCGCGCTACCAGTCCAGGATGGCGGCGGTGGAGTATGCGATGGAGCACGACGACGGACAGAGCCTGCGTGCGCTGGAAAAGGCCCAGGTGATCCTGGTGGCCCCGTCCCGGTGCGGCAAGACGCCCACCACCATGTACCTGGCGCTGCAGCACGGAATCTTCGCGGCGAACTTCCCGCTGGTGGATGAGGACTTCCAGCGGGACGGGCTGCCCAAGCCGCTGCGGCCTTTCGTGTCGAAGTGTTTCGGCCTGTCCTCCAACCCGCTGCGCCTGAGCCAGATCCGCACCGAACGGCGGCCCAGCTCGCCCTACGCGTCGCTGCGGCAGTGCGGTTTTGAGCTGCGCAGCGCCGAGCAGCTGTATGTCTCGCACCGGATCCCGTACCTGAACTCGGCCACCGTCTCCGTGGAGGAAATGGCGGCCACCATCCTGCAGCGGATGAACCTTAAGCACTAGCGGACTTTCATAAATGTGGCATGGCG
The DNA here is from genome assembly GCF_052046035.1 of Paenarthrobacter sp. 22069. NCBI lineage: Bacteria > Bacillati > Actinomycetota > Actinomycetes > Micrococcales > Micrococcaceae > Paenarthrobacter > Paenarthrobacter sp. 22069. The sequence goes on from NZ_JBQEQF010000016.1 coordinate 49,480, forward strand.
CACATCATGTGGAAAGTCCGCTGAAGACCTGAAACTGTTAGCAGGATCTTTCTTCCGGCTGGCACTACCGTGCGCGGCCGGCAATGCCTACGCCACCCTCTGCAAAGGAGCAGTAACTATGACGACAGACGTTCTGTGGTTCTCTGAACTTGGACTCAAGGACCTGGACAAGGTGGGTGGCAAGAATGCCTCCCTGGGCGAGATGGTGCAGAACCTCACCTCCGCCGGCGTGCAGGTCCCGGACGGCTTCGCCACCACCGCGGACGCCTACCGCAGGTTCCTGGCCGACTCTGGCCTGGACCAGAAAATCGCCGACCGGCTGGTGGGGCTGGACACCGATGACGTGACTGCCCTGGCCTCCGCCGGCCAGGAAATCCGGGCCCTGGTCCGCGATACACCCTTCCTGCCGGACTTCGAGGCGCAGGTGCGCGAGGCGTACCAGCAGCTGGTGGACAAGCACGAGGGCTCCGCGGATCTGTCCTGGGCCGTCCGCTCCAGCGCCACCGCCGAGGACCTTCCCGATGCCTCCTTCGCCGGGCAGCAGGAAACCTTCCTGAACGTCCGCGGGATCGAAAACATCCTCCAGGCCATCAAGGACGTCTTCGCCTCGCTCTACAACGACCGCGCCATCGCCTACCGCGTGCACCACAAGTTCGAGCACGCCGAGGTGGCACTCTCGGCGGGCATCCAGCGCATGGTGCGTTCCGACGTCGGCGCTTCCGGCGTCATGTTCACCATGGACACCGAGTCCGGCTTCCAGGACGCCGTCTTCGTCACCTCCTCCTACGGGCTGGGCGAAGCCGTGGTGCAGGGCGCCGTGAACCCGGACGAGTTCTATGTCTACAAGCCCGCCCTGGCCGCCGGCCGTCCCGCGATCCTCAAGCGCGGCCTCGGTGAGAAGGCGCTGCAGATGACCTACACCACCAACAGCGAGATCGGCCGCACCATCGACTTCGTGCCGGTGGAGGATTCCCTGCGCGCACGCTTCAGCCTGACGGACGACGACGTGGAGCAGCTTGCCCGTCACGCCGTCGCCATTGAGAAGCATTACGGCCGCCCGATGGACATTGAGTGGGGCAAGGACGGCATCGACGGCGGACTGTACATCCTGCAGGCCCGCCCGGAAACCGTGCAGTCCCGCCGGGCACCCGGCAGCATGACCCGGTTCCGCCTCAATGGCACCGGCCCGGTGCTGGTGGAAGGCCGCGCCATCGGCCAGCGGATCGGGGCCGGCAAGGTCCGGATCCTGACCGCCATTGACCAGATGGCTTCCTTCCAGACCGGCGACGTCCTGGTGGCGGACATGACCGACCCCGACTGGGAACCGATCATGAAGCGCGCCTCCGCCATCGTCACCAACCGCGGCGGACGGACGTGCCACGCGGCCATCATCGCCCGCGAACTGGGGATCCCCGCCGTCGTCGGGACCGGGAACGCCACCGACGCCCTCTCCGACGGCCAGGAAGTCACCGTCTCCTGCGCCGACGGCGAGACCGGGGCCATCTACGAGGGGCTGCTGGACTTCAGCGTCGAGGAAACCGGCATCACCAACCTGCCGGAGGCGCCGGTAAAGGTGATGATGAACGTGGGCACGCCGGAGCAGGCCTTCACGTTCGCGCAGCTGCCCAACCACGGCGTGGGCCTGGCCCGGCTCGAATTCATCATCAACCGCCAGATCGGCATCCACCCCAAGGCCCTGCTCAACCTGGACAGCCAGCCGGAGGACGTGGCCGCGGAGATCCGGGAGCGCATCAGCGCCTACGACAGCCCGCGCGACTACTACATCAAGCGCCTGGCCGAGGGCGTGGCCACCATCGCGGCCGCCTTTGCGCCGGAGCCGGTGATCGTCCGCATGTCCGACTTCAAGTCCAACGAATACGCCAACCTGGTCGGCGGCCCGGCGTACGAGCCGCACGAAGAAAACCCCATGATCGGCTTCCGCGGTGCGTCCCGCTACTTGGAGCCGTCCTTCCGGGACTGCTTCGACCTGGAGTGCGAGGCATTGTCCTTCGTGCGCAACGAGATGGGCCTGACCAACGTCAAGCTGATGATCCCGTTCGTGCGGACCCTGGACGAGGCGCGGGGCGTCATCGAACTGCTCGCCGAGAACGGCCTGCGCCGCGGCGAGAACGGGCTCGAGGTGATCATGATGTGCGAACTGCCGTCCAACGCGCTGCTCGCCGACGAGTTCCTGGAGTACTTCGACGGGTTCTCCATCGGCTCCAACGACATGACGCAGCTGACCCTGGGCCTGGACCGTGACTCAGCGATCGTGGCCAACAGCTTCGACGAGCGGGACGCGGCCGTGAAGAAGCTGCTCAGCATGGCCATCAAGGCGTGCCGGGCCCGCGAAAAGTACGTGGGCATCTGCGGCCAAGGCCCCAGCGACCACCCCGACTTCGCCGAATGGCTGGTGCAGGAAGGCGTCAATTCCGTCTCCCTGAACCCGGACACCGTGGTGGACACCTGGCTCCGGCTCGCCGGGGCAGCAGAGGATGCATCGGCAGGTGCCGCCGCCGGCGCGCCCGCTGCCGCCGTCGGCGCGGCCTGACCTGCAGCCCTCAGTTGAAGGGGCGGTTTCTGCATGGCCCACCGGCCGTGCCGGAACCGCCCCTTCGCGTGGAAAGCCTGCCCGTCGCATTAAGTGGGGCGCCGGCGGAGGTAGCCGGTCACTTTCCCGGCGGCGCCTCAGCCGGGGTTCCCGGCTGCCAGGATCTGTTCGCGCAGGATGTCCGCGTGCCGCAGTGCTGTGCCAGTTCCCGCAGCATGTGGAGGTAGACCCAGCGGAGCGGGAGCGGCCCCCGTCGGTTGCCGGTGACCACGTCCTCCAGACCCAGGGCCGCCGCCGCTGCCCGGGATGCTGTGCAGGCCTCCCGGTGGGCCGCCCGGACGGAAGCGATGGTGTCGCCGTCGGCCAGGATGAACGATTCGTCGGGGGTGGCCGGGATGCCGATCTCGCTGCGCGGCCGGCCGGTGATGGCTTCGTCAAACCAGACCCTCTCCACGAAGGTGGCATGCTTCACCAATCCCAGCAGGGTGGTGCGGGACGGGACCAGACGGCGGCGGGCCTGCTCCTCGGTGAGCCCGGCCAGGCACTCGTTGAGCATTTCCCGGTGCTGGTCGATAAAGAACTCGAACTGGATGCGTTCGGGTTCGCCGATGACGTCGTCCATGGAGTGGAAGTGGGAAGCCATACGCAGACCCTAGCAAGCCGGGCTCCCATGCACTGCGGCTACTGCCGCGGCTCGGGCGGGCGCCGGTGCCGGTGGTGCAGCTCGTAGTGGTCGAACACATCGGATGACGTGTCTCCCACGTGGCCGAACTTCCCCCGCAGTACCCCGGCCAGGTCCTCAAGCGCCGCGTAGAGCATCCGGCCGGCGAACCGAAGCTCGGGGTTGTCGCTGTCCTGGGCATCGGAGGCCAGGCGGTGCGCATAGGCGATGGTTGCCGGAAGGGACCCGCGCTGCTCCACGTCATGGAAATAGTAGGTCTCGTGGAAGGACAGCAGGTCGATGCTCACGGAGGCCACGTTTCCGGCCATCGATTCCAGCAGCGCCGCCGCGTGCCGGGCCTCAAGCGAAGCGACGCCGGACGGGCCGGCCGCATCGCGGAAGAGGTTGAGTTGATGGGCAAGGGCGCGCCGCCGGCTCAGCGCGGGGTAGGTCTGCAGGATCCACGAGACCGTGGCGCTGAGCAGGCCGAAACCGGCCACGGCCTGGAACGCCATCACCAGCCGCAGCAGCGGATGCGTTGCCACGATCTCGCCGAACCCTGCGGTGGAAAGGGCCACCAGCGAGATATACAGGGCCTCGGCGAAATCGGCCTGCCGGGGCACGTTGGCCGAGTAGGAGAACCCGTCCGGAAGGTGCGGGAGGTACAGAAGCGCCCAGCCCACGGCGGCCAAGGCGGCCCATGCGGCGATAACGGCGGCCATGGCCAGCGGTGCAGCAACGGTGGAGACGCCGCCCCGGAGCTTCCGGGATGCCAGCCAGACCCCGCGCATGATGGTCCGGCCCACCGGACCCGAACCGTGCGGGTACAGGAGCGTGTGGAAGACGTCGGCAACCATCAGCAGAATCAGCGCCGCGCCGGCCACGGTCAGGAGCACGCTCTCGAAGTCCATGCCTCATCTTAAGTGCGCAGGATCGCCCGCCGCCGTGGCGGACACTGCAAGGGGTACGACGACGGCGGCCAGCTTGGTGCCCGGTGCGACTGGTTAGGCTGGCGCCATGGACTTTACACTTCGCCAGGCCACCCCGGAGGACGCCGAGGCAGTGGTGCTGATGCAGACCCTGGCGCACGAGGAGTGCTACCGGCACCTGCTCTCGCCGGAGTTCTTCCAGCGGCGCAGGGCAACCATCCCGGAACGGGTGGAACGCCGCCGTGCCTTCCTGGCCACCGACGATCCGCGGATCCTTGCCTTCGACGCCAAGGGGCAACTGGCGGGCTACGCGGACGCAGGCCCTGGCCGGGAGGACGACGCCCCTGAACCGGTCGAACTGTACTCGATCTACACCCTCCGCCGGACGTACGGGACCGGGCTGGGGGCGGCCCTGGTGCGTGCCGCCGTCGGCTCCGGTCCCTCCTACCTCTGGGTGGTGGAGAACAACCCCCGGGCGCTCGCGTTCTACCTCAAGCAGGGATTCCGGCCCGACGGCAAGCGCAACACCCTCCCGCCGGAGTGGGAGGAACTGCCCGAGTTCCGGCTGGTCCGGCGGGATGAAGCAGGAATCCAAAGATGAGCAGGACCTACACGTACTTTGCGGCCCTGGTGGGCACCGTCTGCGTCGCGTTCATCCTCGCCATGCTCTTCCTTCCGCTGACGCGCACTGTCCGCAGCGATGTGCTGCAGGGCTTCCTGATCGGCTTCGGTCTGGCCTTCGTCACAGCCCAGGCCTACGCGAGGATCACGGCCGTCAGGGCCAATGGGTGGACCACCATGCCACGCTTGGGCAATCCGGGCAACGGCATGCTGATGCGGGCGGCCTGCGCGCAGCTGTTCCCCGGCCCCGTCAACACGGCAGAGGAAGCGGTGTACTGGTGGACCAACTCGGATGGAGCAGGCGCCCCGCTGGACGGCCGGCACCGCTACGTCCTCCGGTTCCCTGCCGGCGGCCTGCCGCCAAACGACGCCTTTTGGTCGCTGACCATGGGGGACGCGCGGAACCGCTTCGTCCCCAATCCCATCCGGAGGTACAGCGTGGGCGACCGGTCCGGGCTCGTCCCCAACCCTGATGGCTCGGTCGACATCTCCATCCAGGCCGCCCCTCCGCCGGACCGGGAAAGCAACTGGCTTCCCGCGCCGTCCGGGAAGTTCATTTTGTGGCTGCGCGTCTACCAGCCGGGCCCGGCGATCCTGGGCGGAAACTACGTGGTGCCGGCCGTGGCCAGGGCGGGAGGCGCGAAGCCATGAGGCCGGAGCACCTCCTGATCTTCGGCGCGGTCATGGCCGCCACCTGGTTCGCTGCGATCTATTTTTGGCCCCGCATGCTCCTCTCCGTGTTCAAGCGCGCCATCCTGGTCAAGGGGTTCGGCGAGGGACCCATCCCCGCCAACACGCTTTACACCCAGTCGCAGGCCCTCTTCGCTGACCCCCTTAAGGTGCCCGCAGGCGGCTCAAAGCTTGCCTCGGCCGGCGTCAACCGGGACACCCTCCTGACCCTCGCCTGGCTGGACCTCTCGAAAGGCGCGCTGGTCCTCCACGTCCCGGACATGGCGGGCCGCTACTACAGCGTCCAGTTCACCAACCCGGCGGACAACACCAATTTCGCCTACGTGGGGAAGCGCACCACAGGTACCGGGGCGGGCAATTTCCTCATCACCGGGCCTGGGTGGTCAGGCACCGTCCCCGCCGGGACGGGGCACATTCCGTCGCCACGGCGTTCGGTGCTCCTGATCGGCAGGGTGCTGGTCTACGACGACGCCGACCTGGCAACCGCGCACGGGCTTTCCACGCAGATGAGCCTGGCGCCGGCACGGCAACGCCAGGCAGGGGAGTAAGCACGACGGCGGCGGCCGGCCCGGTTGCCCCCGGGCCCGAGTGCGGCCTCGGTTTACAGTGCGGCGGCCAGGGTCCGGCCCACGGTGAGGCCAGTGAAGAGGCAGCCCCCAAGGAACGTGCCTTCCAGCGCGTTGTACCCGTGGGCGCCGCCGCCGCCAAAGCCCGCAGCCTCGCCCGCGGCGTAGAGCCCGGGAATGGGGGCGCCGTCCTGCCCGAGGGCCTGCCCATCCAGGTTGGTCTGGATCCCGCCCAGCGACTTCCGCGTGACAATGTGCAGCCGGACGGCGATCAGCGGCCCGGCCTTGGGGTCCAGGATCCGGTGCGGCTTCACGGTCCGGAAGAGCCTGTCTCCCAGATACCTGCGGCTGTTGCGGATGCCCGCGACCTGGGCGTCCTTGGAATAGGGGTTCCGGACCTCCGCGTCGCGCTCCTCGATCTGGCGCCGGAGCAGTGCCTGGTCCAGCAGCGGCTGGTCCGTCAGCCCGTTCATCCCGCGCACCAGCTCCTCCAGGGTGTCCGCCACCACGAAGTCCGCGCCGTGTTCCTTGAACGCCTCGATGGGTCCGGACGCGCCGCGGCCCAGCCGGGTCTTAAGCAGCAGCTTCAGGTCCCGGTTGGTGATGTCCGGGTTCTGCTCCGAGCCGGAGAGGGCGAGTTCCTTTTCGATGATGCGCTGGTTGAGGATGAACCAGGAATGGTCGTACTGCCCGAGGCCAGGCGTGGTCCGCAGCAGGCGCAGGGTGCCCAGGGTGTCGTAGCCGGGCAGGCCGGGGGAGGGGAGCCGCCGGCCCAGGGCGTCGAACCACAGTGACGAGGGCCCGGGGAGGATCCGGATGGCATGGTCCGGCCAGATGGGGTTCCAGTTCTGGATCCCTTCGGTGTAGTGCCACATGCGGTCCCGGTTCACCAGCCGCACCCCGGACGCGTCCGCGATGTCCAGCATCCGCCCGTCCACATGCTGCGGAACCCCGGTGACCATCTTCCGCGGCGGCGTCCCCAGCCGGTCGGGCCACCATTTCCGCACCAGGGCGTGGTTGCCGCCGATGCCGCCGGACGCGATCACCACGGCCTGCGCCCGCAGCTCGAACTCCCGGACGACGTCCCGGTTGGAGGACACGCCGCGCGGGGCATCATCAGGCACCAGCACGGCGCCGCGGACCCCGGTGACCGTGCCGCCGTCGTACGTTAAACCGTCCACCCGGTGCCGGAAGAAGAACCGGACGCCGCCCGCCGAAGCGGCCGCCCGGGCCTTGGCGGCGAACGGTTCCGACACCCCGGTGCCGGTGCCCCAGGGCACGTGGAAGCGGGGGACGGAGTTGCCATGGCCGCCGGCCCTGCCGTCGCCGCGTTCGGCCCAGCCCACCAGGGGCGTGAAGCGGATGCCCTGCTCGTGCAGCCAGGCGCGTTTCTCGCCGGCGGCGAACTCCACGAACGCCCTGCCCCACCGCTGCGCCCACTCGTCCTCGGGAAGCGGACCGGACAAACGGTCCCACTGCGCCGACCCCTGCCAGTCCTGCCAGGCCAGCTCGAAGGAGTCCTTCACGCCCAGGCGGCGCTGCATCGGAGTGTCCACCAGGAAGAGGCCGCCCAGCGACCAGAACGCCTGACCGCCCAGGTTGGCAGGGTTCTCCTGCTCCACAATGGCCACCCGCTTGCCGGCCCGGACCAGCTCATTGCCGGCCACCAGCCCGGCCAGCCCGCCGCCGATGATGATGACGTCCGCGTCCATCCGGTCCCTGCTTCCACCTACTGACAAGTAGCTCCAACGTACAGCAGTGGCCGTACACAGCTACCGTTTGCCGAGCATTTCCCGCCGCTCGGCGCAGGATTAGTATGTTTACTGATGATTTGGCCGATGATTGCCTGAGGCATCAGACCTGACGGGGGTAGGGCCTTTCGCCTCTGGATCGATCAGACATCGACGTCTTCGACAAGCAAGGGGAATCAATCATGGGCTTCCTGGACCGTGACCACTCCGTTGCCCCGCCGGGCTTCAACCGCTGGCTGGTCCCGCCGGCAGCGCTCGCCGTCCATCTGTGTATCGGCCAGGCCTATGCCACCAGCGTCTACAAGACAGCACTGGTCAAGCACTTCGGCGCCAGCCTGACCGAGATCGGCGTGATCTTCTCCATCGCCATCGTGATGCTGGGCCTTTCCGCGGCGGTCATGGGCACCTGGGTGGACACCAACGGACCGCGCAAGGCGATGTTCACCTCCGCCATCTTCTGGGCGGGCGGCTTCCTGATCGGCTCGCTCGGCATCTTCACGCGCCAGCTTTGGCTCGTGTACCTGGGCTACGGCGTGGTGGGCGGGATCGGCCTGGGCATCGGCTACATCTCGCCGGTGTCCACGCTGATCAAGTGGTTCCCGGACCGGCCGGGCCTGGCCACCGGCATGGCCATCATGGGCTTTGGCGGCGGTGCGCTGATCGCCAGCCCCGTGTCCCAGGCCCTGCTCAAGGCGTACGACCCCAATTCCGGCTCGCCGGGCTGGGTTGCCAGCGGCGACGCGGTGGGCAGGCTCTTCCTGACCCTCGCCGCCGTCTACCTCGCCTACATGCTGTTCGGCGCCTTCACCGTGCGGGTGCCGGCCGAGGGGTGGCGTCCCGCAGGCTTCGACCCCGCCAAGGTCAAGGCGGCCAAGCTGGTGACCACGGAAAACGTCTCGGCGAAGAACGCCATCAAGACCCGCCAGTTCTGGCTGGTGTGGGTGGCGCTGTTCTGCAACGTCACCGCGGGCATCGGCATCCTGGAACAGGCGGCGCCCATGATCCAGGACTTCTTCCGGCAGTCCGACGGGAAGTCTTTGGTCACTGCCAGCGTCGCAGCGGGTTTCGTGGGGCTGCTGTCCATTGGCAACATGTCCGGCCGGTTCGCCTGGTCTGCCACCTCCGATGTCACGGGCCGCAAGCGCATCTACATGATGTACCTGGGCGTGGGCGCCGTGCTGTACACGGTGCTGGCGTTCGCCGGTTCCACCGCCACTGCCCTCTACGTGGTGCTCGCCTTCATCATCATCTCGTTCTACGGAGGCGGGTTTGCCACCGTCCCGGCCTACCTGAGGGACCTTTTCGGGACGTACCAGGTGGGCGCCATCCACGGCCGGCTGCTCACCGCCTGGTCCGCGGCCGGGGTGGCCGGGCCGCTGATCGTCAACAGCATCCTGGACGCACAGGGCAAGCCGGGCCAGCTCAATGCCGTGTCCTACCAGCCCGCGCTGCTGACCATGGTGGCCCTGCTGGTGATCGGTTTCGTATCCAACCTGCTGGTCAAACCCGTTGACGACCGGTTCCATGAACCCCGCCCCGAGCGGCACGAGACTTCCCAGGGAGGCCTGAAATGAGCAGCACTGCACACACCCACGGCGCACACGAACCGGTTCACAAGTCCACGGGCAGGCTGGTCCTGGCCTGGGTTTTGGTGGGGATCCCCTTGGCCTTCGGGGTCTTCCAGACACTGACCCAGGTGGCCGCACTGTTCGGCTGAGTTCTTCAGTTCCTGAGCCGGCCCTTGGTGTCACACTGGCCCAGTTTTCAGGCGCGGACGCCCACGGAACCGTTGGGTTTCCGCCGATCCGCCCCGAAAACTGGGCCAGTCCGTACGCGGGGTTTTATAGCGGGTGAGCGACTTCAGGCCGCCGCCGGCTTCATGATCCGCCGGCGCAGGATGCCGGCCGATATCCAGGTGACCAGGCTGCAGGCCGCGGCGCCCCAGAGGATGTCCGTTACCGCCACCAGGGCCGTGAAGTCCTTGAGCACGGCGAACCCGGTCAGCGCCCAGGTGGCGTAGGTGAAGAACCCGAACATTGCAGCACGGCCAACTCGCTGCCGGGTCGCCAGGTCCGGGTGGTTGGGCCGGACACCGTAGTGCACCATGCCGGCCACGAAGATGACGTAGAACAGCACCGCGCCCGGCAGGTTGGCCTTGGGCGCCAGGAGGCCGCCGATCTGGCTCTGGTAGAGCGGGTTGGCCACCAGCAGGATCCAGGCAACGTCCAGCACCGCAAAGAACAACGCGGTCACAATGTAGGCGGTCAGCCAGTTCCTGGTGCGGGGACTCATGCAGGGCTCCTTGGGGCAGCGTATAAAGCGGTCTGAAGCAGTTCGTTGCTGATGCCCTGCCCGGACTGGCCCAAAGGGGGCGCGCGACCCATACCTTCCCCGGTCCGCTCCGAAGACTAAGTGGACGAGGCCAACGCGGCTGAGTTTGATGTTGGTACAACCGTGCCCGTGGGGCGCGGCAGGAACCGGCCGTGCAGCAGCGCGCGGCCGGCTGCGAAAGGGACGTGTCCGTGAACGAAAAGAGCCGCAAGGCGCTCATCAGTACTGTCATTGCCGTGGTGGTGGCGGTGCTCATCGCCGTGGCGGGGAGCCAGGGCGGAGCCAGGATCGGCGGGTTCCCGGTGTTCGCGCTGGGTGTCGCCATAGCGTTCGTGATCCAGTGGCTGGTGTTCATCCCCTCCTACAAGGCGCAGACGGAGAAGTTCTACGACCTCACCGGCGCCCTGACATACATCTCCATCACAGTGTTCCTGGTCCTGGCCTCCCCGGGCATCGACGCCCGCGGGATGCTGCTGGCGGCCATGGTGGTGCTGTGGGCGGCCCGGCTTGGCAGCTTCCTGTTCCTGCGGATCAGTAAGCACGGGAAGGACGACCGCTTCGATGAGCTGAAGCCCGACTTCTTCCGTTTCCTGAACACGTGGACCATCCAGGGCCTGTGGGTGGTACTCACCGCCGCGCTCGCATGGGTGGCCATTACGTCGGACAGGAAGGTGGGCCTGGACGCATTCTTCTGGGTGGGCCTGCTGGTCTGGGCCGTGGGCATCAGCATCGAGACCGTGGCGGACCTGCAGAAGAACCGCTTCAAGGACGACACCGCCAACAAGGGCCGCTTCATCAGCACCGGCCTCTGGTCAAAGTCCCGCCACCCCAACTACTTCGGCGAAATTACGCTGTGGGTGGGCGTGGCCATCATCGCCCTCCCGGTCCTCCAGGGCTGGCAGTGGGCGGCCCTCATCTCACCGGTTTTCGTTGCCCTGCTGCTCACCAAGGGCAGTGGGGTGCCGCCGCTGGAGAAAAAGGCCGACAAGAAGTGGGGCGGCCAGCCTGACTACGAGGCCTACAAGAAGAACACGCCTGTGCTGGTGCCCAGGCTGAAGTAGGGCTTTCCAGGCAGGACGGACGACGCCGGCACCCCGGGTGGGTGCCGGCGTCGTCCTTTGTTCCGGCTAAGCGGGAGGCCCCCAAGTACCCCCTATTAGGGGAAGCAGGTATCGGGTACTCGTGACTCCCGCCTGCCCCGGATCTAGCCTCGAAAGACAGTGCCGTTAAGCAAATGCGTTTGCGCTGCAGATGCTGCTGGGGACATTGGAGTTCAACTCCGGGGGAGCAACATTGGCAAAGTACGGATTTTTCAACAAGGCTTCATCCGACAGCGGAAGCACGCCATTTCGGCTGGGCAAATCCAGGGACGTGCGGCCCGGGGCGCTGCTGACGGCCCTCGTGCTGGCGGCTGAGGGCGGCATGGTGATGTTGCCTGTTGCTGCGACAGCGGCCGGTCCTGATCTGCCCGCGGCCACGAACTGCACCCCGCTACTCCTTCCCGGACTCGGCGGCCGGGGCAGCAACGCCGTCGCCTCGAGCAGCAACGGCCTGGTGGTCGGCCTCGCCGATAACGCCGCCGGCGAGTCTGTGCCGGTGCTCTGGCGGAACGGTCAGCCCACGCAGATTGCGATTCCACTCCAGGCCCCGGCCCCGGCGTCGGTTAACGCGTCAGGAGTCGTCGTCGGCACGGGGTATGACGCCGCCAACGAGGTGCTGGTGGGCTGGTGGTGGCAGGACGGGCAGTACCATCCACTCCCGGTCAAACCCGGAGACATAGCGATACCGTCGGCAGTGTCTGACAATGGCGTCGTTGCCGGGGCGCTGGTCGCCGACGAGGAACATTCGGATGGTCCGGGCGCTGACGAAGATGAGCACCCCGCCGTTTGGCCTTCCGTGACCACGGCACCCCACGAGCTCGCACTGCCTGCCGGGGCGAGGGGCGGACATGCCTTCGCGGTCGGCCCGGACGGTACGGCCGGCGGGGTGGCCCTTGGGGATGACGCCACTCCGGTCCTCTGGGCGCCGGACGGTTCTCCGAAGGCACTGCCCACCCTGAGCGGCAAGGGCGGTGTGGTACTCGGGATTGATTCAACGGGGCAGGCAGTCGGCCAGAGTGGCGTGGCTGACGGAACGCACGCCGTGGCCTGGGCTGCGACCGGTGCCGTCACCGACGTCGGTGCAGCCGCTGCCGGTGCAACGTCCAGCGCGGCGTCGGCCATTGCAGGCGTGACGGTGGGAGCAGGCAGTTCGTCCTCCGTCCGCGGGTCGCGGCCGCAGGCGGTGATCTGGATCGGCAAGAGCGCACGGATCCTGCCACCGGGGTCCGATGCCCAGTTCACCGGCGTGTCCGGGTCCGCGACCTCGGTTTCAGGCCAGGGAGCCAACGCCGTTGTCATTGGCTTCTCCGCAGCCGATAACGGGCTGCGCCGCGCAACCGAATGGAGCTGCAAGTGAAAGGCCAGGGGCGCATGCGCCATCCAGTAGCTGCGGTGCTGGCCGTCCTGCTCGGCACGGCCCTCGTGGTCGCCAATGTTGACGTCCTTAGCCCGCCGAATGGCTCGCAGGCCGCGGCCGCAACGTCGGTGAGCCTGGGGTTCGCCGGTGACACCGGCGGCAACACGGTGACCGGCAAGGTGATTGATGCGGCACGCAACGCCGGAACTTCGGCATTCTTCAACCTTGGTGATCTGTCCTACTCCCAGATCACTCCGGAATCGGCCTGGTGCTCGTTCGTCAAGCAGCATGCGGGATCCATGCCGTACGAATTCATCACGGGGAATCACGAGGATGATGGTCCCGACGGCGTGTGGTCAAACTTCGCCTCGTGCCTGCCGGACCAGCTCGGCTCGGTGGGCAACTACGCCCAGCAGTTCTACACCGACTACCCGGCCAGCAGCCCGCTGGTACGGCTGATCATGGTGTCCCCGAAGCTGACGTACAGCGGCAGCGGCCTTGACTGGTCCTACAAATCCGGCACCCAGGGCTACAAGTTCGTGACCTCCGCAATCGACTCGGCACGCGCTGCCGGGATCCCGTTTGTTGTGGTGGGCATGCACATGTACTGCCTGTCGATGGTCAACTACCCCTGCGCTGCGAGCCCGGACTTGATGAACATGCTCGTGTCCAAGAAGGTGGACCTGTACTTGCAGGCGCATGACCACGCGTACGCGCGCAGCTACCCGCTCGCGCTCAAGGGCAGCTGCACGGCCATCCCGGTCAGCAGCTTCAACCCGGACTGTGTGGCAGACACGAACGCGAACGGGCAGTTCGCCGCCGGCACCGGCACCATCCTGGCCACAGTGGGTTCTGGCGGCAGGTCGATCAACAGTGAAAGCAACACCACTACGGCCCCGTACTTCCAGAGCTTCATGGGGAGCAACAACAACCCCACGTACGGCTTCCTGAACGTGTCGGTGACAAGCACTACTTTGACCGGTTCATTCGTCCGGGCTTCCGGCGGAACCTATGCAGATAAGTTCACCATCACCCGTGCGTCGGCACCGTCACCAACTCCGACGGCGACACCAACAGCAACAGCGACGGCAACACCAACACCGCCGCCTACAACCACAACAACTGCTCCTCCGCCGACTACAACAACGGCTCCGCCGCCGCCAACAACGGCAGTGTCGGTCCGGTCGTCGGCAAGCGGGGCAGGGGAGCTGACGGCTACCGGTTCGTACACAACGTCGCTGCCTGCTGGCTGGCAACCCGGCGACACGGTCTTCCTGTACTCGCAGGTGACGGTGGCCGGATCGGCCAACACCACCGCTCCCGCGGGGTGGACAAAGGCAGTGGGTGACTTCACCAGCGCCGGGTCCACCTCCGCGCACCAGGCGGTCTGGTACCGGGTGATGCAGGCCGGGGACACGGCGCCGAGCGTTGCCGAGCCCGCTTCCAGGTATGCCTGGTCGACAGTTGCAGTGCAGGGTGCCAACACCACCACGCCACTGGACGTCACACCAGTCACTGACACCAACAGCGGGGTGGCCTACCCGGATGTGCGGGCTCCGTCCATCACGCCGGTGACACCAGGAGCGTTGTTGCTGACAGCCCATGGCGTGAGGAACGCCACCAACTCGGCCACCACGCTGTTCTCCCCGCCGGCGGGGATGACTGAGCTGGGCGAGTCGACGTCGAACATTGCGTCCAAGTCGAACGCGGCGCTCGAAGTGGACTCCCTGGCGCTGACCGACACGTCCGCAACCGGCACCAAGACGGCCACGGCGGCGTCCAGCTCGGGCGCAGTCATCAACCAGTGCGGCTCGGCGATCGTGGTGCGGCCGGCAGGTTAATGGCGTAGCGTTCTTCGGCGGGATTTCGACGGCGGCATCCGGAACCGGGTGCCGCCGTCGAACGTTGATCAGCTACGATTTAACCCATCAAGGGGAGTACTCCCAACTGTGAGTGGCCCGTCAATACGGATTGCAGCGATGCATCCCGGGCCACCGGCTCCGGTTCCAGCCGGGCGGAGGAGACCTTGGCGTACACGTCAACGCCTACCCCTTTGGAGTGCCCGCCATGCAGGTAACGCCCCTCGCCTGGATCATCAGCATCGCCGTGACCATCCTGTTCTTCGTTTACGAGTTCTTTGCCCACGTCCGCAAACCCCACGAACCGTCCATCGGTGAGTCCGCCCGCTGGTCGGCCTTCTACATCGGGCTCGCGCTTCTGTTCGGCGTCGGGATCGGCATGGTCTCGGGATGGAGGTTCGGCGGTGAGTACTTCGCCGGCTACCTCACCGAAAAAGCGCTGTCCGTGGACAACCTGTTCGTCTTCCTCATCGTGATGACAGGGTTCGCCGTCCCCAGGAAGTACCAGCAGAAGGTGCTCATGGTGGGCATCATCATCGCCCTCATCCTCCGCGGCGGGTTCATAGCCATCGGGGCCACCCTGATCGAAAACTTCTCCTGGGTGTTCTACATCTTCGGCGCGCTGCTGCTGTTCCTCGCGTACCGGCAGGCCTTCGGCGGCCACGACGCCAACCCGGCGCACGGCAGGTTCATGAAGCTGGTGCGCCGCGTCCTGCCGGTCACCCCGGAGTACCACCGGGACCGGCTTACCGTGAAGCAGGACGGCAAGCGCTTCGTGACGCCGATGCTGCTCACCATCATCGCCATCGGCTTCGTGGACCTGATCTTCGCCGTCGACTCGATCCCGGCGATCTACGGCCTGACCAGCGAGGCCTACATCGTCTTCACCGCCAACGCGTTCGCCCTCATGGGCCTGCGGCAGCTGTTCTTCCTCATCGGCGGACTGCTGGAACGCCTGGTGTACCTCGCCCAGGGGCTGGCCGTCATCCTTGCGTTCATCGGTGTGAAGCTGGTCTTCCACGCCCTGCACGTCAACGAGCTCGCCTTCATCAACGGCGGCCAGCCGCTCCTCTGGGTGCCCGAGATCCCCATCTGGTTCTCCCTGCTGTTCATCGCCGCCACCATCCTGGTAGCCACGGTGGCCAGCCTGGCCAAGACCCGTGGCGGCCGTCCCGGCAGCGGAGGCCCCGGGGTCCACCGCGAAGCCAGCACGCGTGATCGGGCCCGGTAAGCAGGACATACGACGGCGGCACCCGGTTTGGGTGCCGCCGCCGATTCTTGATGCGTCGTAGCGGTGCTAGTTTGGCCGTGCCGAAAGAACTTCCTGAATTCGGTTCAGGTATGACCTTGAATGGTTCTCCCACCAGACGTTTGGGTCAGCCGCGAAAGTTGCATTTGCGGGAAGTTCAAGAATGGCGCCCATTGTCAGGGTACAGCCGGTAGCCGTCGGTTCCAGCCGATAAGTGAAACGCTGGTTGCCTTCGTCGTTGGCAATTGGCCTTGTCGTTGCCCACCAGGGACTGTCCTCGCCAATGACCTCGATAATGGAGACGGAACCGTCATGACTTATAAAGCATTGTTGCTCCCCGATACCAGATGGCGTTCCTGGAACGGTAAAGGCGTGCTTCGCGTCGGAGAGCAGCACAGCACTCTCAGCTGGCCGGATTACTGACCAGACGGTGCGGGCGTCGTATTGGTAGGAAGCAGAGGCTCGCACGCTTTGAATCTTTACTGGCCCATTCACGGCAATGGCGCTCGTTTCCTGCGCGGCAAGCACCGCCTCCCTGCTTCTTCCGGTTATGACGGATCCAACGATAAGGAGCAGTAGATGCAGAGCGGTGGCAGCCGCAAAGATTCCAAATCCGATATCTTGCCGGCCAAAGTGGCCGATAACGGCAGCCAAAACCGTTGTCGCTAGATACCCGGCAACAAATAGGAGGTTATAAAGAATTTTGTAAATGGTGACCACCAGTTGATTATGAAGCCATCCAGCTTCCCCGGATCGGCAGTCACCCGCAGGATCAACGCAGGACTCGAGAAGGATTGCGCCAGCTCCGCCGGAACCGGCCACTTAGGGGATGTGCCGCCGCTAGGCTCTTGCTCGGCGTCAGCGCGATTGGGGGCTGACGCCCTTCACCCGTCTTGCACAACCTGGGGAACCTGCAATGTCCAGCTACACATCCTTGCCCAACACCAAGTCCGCGTCCGCTAACCGCTGGCCGGTCGCCGTCGTCCTCTCCGCTGTGCTGGCGCTCTTCGGTGCGAGCCTGCCGGCTGTGGCGGACAGCACCACCGCGGAGCCGGGAACAGTCCAGGCCGCTGACCTGCTGGAGACCCTTCCGGTCAAGGGCCGGGCACCGAAGACGGGGTACGAGCGCTCGCTGTTCGGCGCAACGTGGGCGGACGTGGACCAGAACGGCTGCGACACCCGCAACGACATCCTCAACCGGGACCTGACGGACATCACCTACGTCAACAGCGTTCCCTGCACGGTCAAGACGGGAGTGCTCGCAGACCCTTACACCGGCACCGTCATCAACTTTGTCCGCGGCACCACCACCAGCAGCGCCGTGCAGATTGACCACGTGGTGGCACTGAGCGACGCCTGGCAGAAGGGGGCGCAGCAGCTGACCACGGAGCAGCGGACGGCATTCGCGAATGATCCGCTGAACCTCCAGGCCACGGACGGGCCCACCAACCAGCAAAAGGGCGACGGCGACGCCGCCACCTGGCTGCCGCCGGCCAAGGGCTTCCGCTGCGAGTACGTGGCACGGCAGGTTTCGGTGAAGGCGCGCTACAGCCTGTGGGTGACGCAAGCGGAGCACGACGCCATCGCCGGCATCCTGGCAGGTTGCCCCGGACAGATTGCGCCGGCCACTGTGCAGCCGGCAACTGCTGCCACCGTTGTCTACTACGCCAACTGCACAGAGGTGGCCGCCGCCGGAGCCGCGCCCCTTTACGCCGGCAGTCCCGGGTACCGCCAGGGTCTGGACGGCGACGGCGACGGGGTGGCCTGCGAGGGGTAGCCGGGGCCGGAACCTGGGGGAAGCGGGGGCGCCCTGTTATCCCCGCTGCCAAGCATGGCAATGCCCGGCAAGGGGTTTTCACGGCATGTGCGGCACACTTGAGGTTGCTCCCCAACGAAAGCAGGATCCCGTGATCACCCTCCAGCAGGACGCCGACGGCTTCATCCGCATGACCCGGCATTACCCGGCCACCGCCCGGATCCGCATCGCCTTCAACGACGGCAGCACCGGTGAGTTCTCCGGCAAGATCCTGAACAACGCCTACGACGCTGCGCTCGCCGAGTTCCGCGCCAGGAACGGACTTGACGCGCGGGGGTTCAACCGCACCCCGGCGGCCCGGACCAACTCCGGCAACAAGGTCGATTTCGTTCCCGTGAATCCAGGCATGGGGGAGTAGTCGGCCCTGGCCCGGGGCAGCAAGGAATTCATTCAGGTGGCATTGCTGCCGGTTTCGTGGGCCGTGGCGACGAAGTGTTCCACGCGGCGGTCCGGAACGAGCCAGATCAGCGCCACGATGGTGAACACGGCGATCCCGAGCAGCGGCTGGACCAGGGTGAGCGCGATCCCGGCCAGGTAGATCACGGGCGACGCCTTGCCCTTCCAGTCCCGGCCCACGGCCTGGGCGAGTGCCCCGTCCCTGCCCTGCGCCGCGATCAACCGACGTTCCAGGATGAAGTACGCGATCGCGGCGCACAGCAGGTTGATGCCGTACAGCAGCACGGGGACCTGCATGAAGCCGGACTCGTCCATCCACCGGGTGGTGAACGGGAACAGGGACAGCCAGAACAGCAGGTGAAGGTTGGCCCAGAGGATGGACCCGTTCACCCTGCTCGCCAGGTGGATCATGTGGTGGTGGTTGTTCCAGTAGATCCCCACATAGACGAAGCTCAGGAGATAAGTGAAAAGCGTCGGGACGATGGCGGCAACGCCCTCCCACGTTGGTTCCTCCGGCGTATGCAGTTCCAGGACCATGATGGTGATGATGATGGCCAATACGCCGTCGCTGAAGGCTTCAAGCCGGTTCTTGTTCACCCGAATATCATGCGCCCAAGTCCCCGGATCCGGGCATCACCCAACGGTGGCCGTTCCCGCGCCGCCGTCCACCGTGACCTGCCGGCCGCCGTGGGCGGTCGCGGCCCCGGCTAGGCTGGAACCGGACACACCAGTAACCGGATGAAGGGACACGCCTTGGCAGATGACCGAACACCCGTGGCACCCTTCGACCGCGCCGTCCTGATCTTCAATCCGGGCAGGGCCGGAATGGGCGAGCGGATCGAGGCCCTCCAGCGGGAGCTGGCGATGGACCTGCCTGGCCTGCCCGTTGAGCTGTTGCCGACGGAATACGCCGGGCACGCCCGTGAGCTTGCGAGGGCCGAAGCCGGCCGGGGTATACCGCTTATGGTGTCAGTCAGTGGGGATGGCGGGTACAACGAGGTGGTCAACGGCGTAATGGCCGTTGCCGGCAGCAACGCGGTGTGCACCGTGGTGCCCGCTGGGAACGCCAACGACCACTTCCGGAGCCGGCCCGCGCGGTCTTTCGCTGACGCCGTTGGGGCGGGCGGGGTCCGGCACATCGACCTGCTGCGGGTAACGTTCCGTTCAGGAGGCAGGGAGCAGGTCCAGTACGCGCACTCTTACATCGGCTTCGGACTCACCCCGCTGATGGCCATCGGCATCGAACAGGGCGGCAAGGGAAAAGTCCTCGAACTTGTTTCCGTTGCCCGGACGCTTTCCCGGCTCAAGCCGTTCGAACTGGTGCGCGACGACGGGGCAACCGCCAAGTTCGACAGCCTGATCCTGGCCAACATCTCACGCATGGCGAAATATGGAACGGTCAGCGAGTCACAGCGCCCGGATGACGGCCGCTTTGAGGTGGTGACGCTGCCCCATGCCGGGCTCATGAAGATGGCACTGATGACGCTCCGCGCCGTGACGCTGGGACTGGGGCATCAGCCCAGCGTCACAAGCTATGCGTTTTCCACGCGCAACGCCGTTCCCTGCCAGATCGACGGCGAGGTGGTCCACCTCCAGGCCGGCGCCCACGTCCGGGTGGACAGCGCCAAGGGCGCCCTGGCGACCATTTGATTTCGCGTCCCGGGAAGGGGGGGCCCGCTTTCCGGCGGGGCGTTCCTACGGCTGAACTGAATCGAAGAACGTGTAACCCGGATCCGGCTGTCCGGGCGCGGCCTCCTGGGACTTCATCCGGACGAAGTCCACGTCCTCCTGGCTAAGGGTGGTTTCGCCGTGCGGATCGCCGTTGGTCTCCTCGCCTGTGGCTGCACTGATTTGAGCGGAGAGTGTCCGCGGAAGGATCATGCAGCCGGGGTTTTCCATCAGCCACTGCGTTACAGGGGAAGGAAGCCGGTTCCACTGGTCTCGGATGCTCAAATCGGTCATGGTGTGCCTTTCGCGGGCTGTGGTTCATGGGTGGGCGGTTGGCGGAACGGCTTAGTCGAAGTGGATGTCGGCCGCGGCTTGGCGGAGCGACTCAAGACGCTGTTCCTCAACCTGTCCCAGGGCTTCCAGTTCTTCGGCCCGGTCGGTGCGTTCCTGGGAGGCCTGCGCCGAGATGTCACGCAGGATCGAACCCAGGAGGTGGGCCAGCCCCGATTTGAGGTCTGCCAAGTTAGTGTTGCTCACCAGGAGGCGGCGGTCGGAGACAAGGAGGTCCACGTCGCTGTACCCGGCCTCGGCGAGCCGCTGCTTGGTGCCGGGGCCGTGCAGAAGATCGATCTCGCGCGGTTGCGGCCGGCGGGAGAAGACCACCGGGACGGTGTAGCGCGTGGGGCCCTGCGCGGTGCCCAGGTCATGCGGAAGCGCGGACGCGAGGACTTCGCTAAGGGCTAGCGTCGAGTCGGCGCGGACGGCGAAGTCTTGGATGGTGGTCATGGTGTTCTACCAGCGTTCTGGAAAATGCACTGCCGGAGTCCGTTATACGGGCCGGCGTGAAAGGGGCAGGGGACCCGGGCCCGGGTCGGCTGCGGGGAGGGAACGGTCGGATGCCGTTTGGGCCGTGGTTCGCTCTTGGCCGCCCTCGTCGTCACAATTCCCTGCAGCGCCGGCGTCGAAGTTATTCGATACGGCGCTGGTCGGCAGCCCGGGAGGGCTGCAAGGAATCGAACTCGTTTTCGGGACGCCGGATATCCAGTCACGGTGTCCCGAGATACTTTGAGTCTACGCCTATTGGCAACCCCCGGACGGCGCGGCTGCATGCGGCTTCGCGGCCATGCCGGAGCCGTCCGCTTCCGGAGCCTTGGCGCCTAACTCCGGCGGAAGGCCGTGGGGGAAGGAACAGCCCGAAGCGGCGGGAACTCAGCGGGGATCTGCGGTTCCCTGGGGTGCGCGGCGGGATCCGGGCCGCCGAATGACGGGCGCTGGCCGGACCGGTAGGCAAGGTCGATGACTGGCTCGATTTCGTCAAACACGGTGTGGTTTCCGGGGAGGACCACGTGGGCCAGGAACTCCGATTCCAGGGTGGCTATACCGGCTGCCGCTGCTCCCAGCTTGGCGTCAATGGACAGGGCCAGGGCGTGCCAGGATTTGCGGTTGGCCCGCTCCAGGATCTTGGCGTTCGCTTCGCGGCGCCGGCTGTCCGCGACGTCCCCCTTGATTTCCAGGGCGCCTTCTGACTGCAGCAACGGCATGACAATGCGGAACTGCCTTCCGTCACCCCTGAAGGCGACAGCGCTCAGGTTCCCCCGTTGAGTAAACGCAACGTCCGTTGCGCCATACTCCGCCAGCGCCTGCCTGATGTGTTTCCGGGAAGCCTCGCTGCTGAAGGAGTCGCCCCGGGTGTAAGGACCTGTCATCTTCCAACTATGCGCCTCGCGGCCCCTCTTTCCTAACGATCCAGCGGGGTGGATGGATGCTCCATGGTGACCGTCCCGGCGTCGCCGTCAACGCTCACCCGCTGCCCGCCGGCAAGCCGTTGCGTCGCCACCCCCGTACCCAGGACCGCTGGAATGCCGTACTCGCGGGCCACGATCGAACTGTGGCTGAGCGGGCCGCCGACGTCGGTCACCACCGCCGAGGCCATGGCAAACAGCGGGGTCCACGCCGGCGTGGTCATCCGGGCCACCAGCACCTCCCCGGGCTGCATCCGGCCGAAATCCTCCGGGCCGCGCAGCACGCGGGCGGCCGCTGTCACACGGCCGGAGCTTGCGCCGGTGCCTTTGATCACGCCGCCGGCTTGTTGCTGCGGGCCTCCCGGCATCATCGAGCCGAACGCCTTCTCCATCCAGGCCTTCCGCGGGAGCATCTGCGGCGCCGCCGCCTTGGACTGGCCGCGCCACAGCATCCTGCGCTCCTCGACGGCGGCGGCACGGACCGGCCGGGAGGCTCCGGCAAGGGCAATGCCAGCTTCGGGCTCCGCGAGCCCGAACTCCACCGCACCCTGCAGCTCGGAGAACCGGAGCCAGAACACATCGTCCGGCGCGGTAATGACGCCCGAGCGCACCAGTCGCCCTCCGAGCTCCCTCAGGAACCGCCGGAGCAGCGGCCACGCGAGTCCGACGTCGGCGAGCGCGTCCTCGCGGACCGGCGCCGTCTCCTGCGCCCACTTCAGCAGACGAAGGAACAGTGCCCGACGCCGGGGACGCAGCCGGCCGGCGACGTCCCGGGTCAGTTCCTCCCGGCGCTCGGTCAGCAGCCGCTGCCGCTCATGCGGGTCGGTGCCCTGCCCGCGCAGGTAAAACTTCACCGTCTCCAGCTGGGCGGACGGGTTGTCGGCCGGCACCGGGGTGGCGAAGTCCAGGTTGTAGACCGCGTGGCCGTAGAGGTCCAGATGCTCCTGGAACGCGATCCGCCACTCCTGCCACAGGACGTCCTCCACACCCTCCGGCGCGGAACCGGTGCGCAGGCACTCGGCGAGTTCCGCCGTCGAACTTTCCAACAGGGCGGATACCAGCGAAGGGTCGCTGCGCGCCCAGCCGGCGAGGTCGTACAGCGACTTTTCCGCCCGGATCGGTTCGCTGTCGAAGCCCAGGAGGAACTCCTGGGCCGGAGGATCGCCGCGCCGCCGGACGGTCTTGTAGAAGCCCCGGAAGGAGAGTTCGCTCATGTCGGCCAGCGGGATGATGGACTGCACCGCAGTGTAGTACACGGTGCCGGCGTCCAGGAGGGCCTGCACGCCCGCCAGCAGATCGGCTCCGGAAAGCCCGGCCGGCGGCTTCGTGGACCAGTCCTTAATGATCCGTTCGTAGCGCGGATGCGAGTAGTCGCGCCAGCCCGCCACCCCCATGTGCGCCGTGCCGCGGAACAGTCCGCTCATGGCGGGGACGGTCCGGGCCGTCATCCGCAGCATGGGCCAGGTGCGGTAGTAGTAATAGGCGTAGCCGTTGACGGTGGGGAAGCGGACGTCGCCCTCGCGCAGGGGGTGGCCGCCCAGCGCCTGGTTCATTAGGGCCGAGATGGAGCGGGACACGGATCCGTCGATGAGGTCGGCGAAGAGCGGGGAGAGCGGCTCCGGCATCTGTTCCACGATGCTCGCCCGGAAGTAGAGGCCCTTGGGGTAGGGGACGGGCCATTCCGTCGGGACGTCCCCCGCGGGTTCGCGCAGCGCGGTGATGGGCCGGGACTGGAGCAGGAAGAACCTGCCGCCTGCACGCGCCCACTCGATGTCCTGCGGGGATCCGAAATGCTCGGTGATCCGCTGGCCATGGGCAGCCAGTTCAGCCGCCGCGGCATCGTCCAGGACGGGCGCACGACGGCGGGCTTCCGCCACTTTTTCCTCGGCCGTCCCGTTCTCCGTGGGTACGGTCATGAGCTCCTTGTCGGCAGTCTGCCGCGTGAGGATTTTGCCCGTGCCGGTCTCAACGGTCAGGTCGTCGGTGGTGACCTGCCCGCTGACCACGGCCTCGCCCAAGCCCCAGGCGGCGCTGATCACCGTCTGGTCGCGGCGCCCGTTTGAGGGGTTGGCAGTGAACATCACCCCGGCTGCCTGGGCCTCCACCATTTGCTGGATTACGACGGCGAGGCGCACCTGGGCGGGCGGGATGCCTTCGCGTGCGCGGTAGGCCATCGCACGCGCGGTCCAAAGGGAGGCCCAGCAGTTGATGACGGCCTTGGCCAGGGCGTCCATGCCGCGGACGTTGAGGTAGCTTTCCTGCTGCCCGGCGAAGCTGGCGGAGGCGAGGTCCTCGGCGGTGGCGGAGGAGCGGACCGACAGGGCGGTGTCCCCGCCGCCGTGGCGCTCATAGGCGGCCTCGAGTTCGGCCCGGATGCGTGGGGGCATGGCACCTTTGCTGAACAGGGTCCGGATGAGGGCGGAGGCGTGCTCGTAGTCTTCCGCCGCCGCTTCAGGCGGGAGCGCGGCCAACTCCTGGATGGCCTCCCCGAGCTTGTTCTCCGCGACGAAGGCGGCGTAGGCGTTGGTGGTGAGGACCACCCCCGGCGGGACCGGCAGCCCGGCCCGGATGAGGCCGCCGAGGCCCACGGCCTTGCCGCCCGCCCCGGCGATGTCGTTCCGGTCGACGTCGCCCAGGTCCATGACGTAGGTCATGACGTGCCCTCCCTGATGCCCGCCGCCGTCGTCCGTTTCGCTGGGACGAAGGCGCCGCTCCCGCAGTTAACCGTTGCCCTCATCGGTTCCGGTGTCTTCCCACATGACGTCGAGGTTGTGGAAGGTCACCGGCCCGTCGCACAGCTCCGCCATTTTCGCGGCGAAGTCCGATGTTTCGGGCCTGTTCGAGTTCTCCATGGCCGACTCGTAGGAATCGAAGTCGACGATGGTGAAGTAGTGCCCGGGCTTGTCCCTGTCAGCTGCGCCTATGATGCGGCGGAATGTTGCAGGCGAGCTTTCCCCGGTCCTGGCGGGCCGGCCCAGGTCCACGATCTCGTTAATTCGCGAGCTGTTGAATTCGATGATCTGCACAAACCCGGCCATGACGGACTCCTGACGGTGATGGACGCTGATGCCGGTCAGGCTAGTCCCGGCACCGGGCTGTGCAAAGGGGAGGAATGCCCCACTTTGCCGTTAGGTATCCCGGGATATTGACTGCCCGGGATGGGAGGAATACTTTCTGCCGTAACGGCGATCGTGGAATCCCGTTGCCACCGAACCAGGTGCCGGGTGCCCGCTGCCCCCGGCGCCACTCACGGCGCCCTGCTGACATCGCCCGCTCCGCGCCGGCATGTATGAGAACACATCAAAGGGAAAGACCATGCCGAAGTATCTGTTCGAAGCAACGTACGTGGGCCAGGGCATCAAGGGGCTCATGCAGGAAGGCGGTACCGCGCGGCGCGATGCCCTGACGGAGGCGCTGAAGTCCGTGGGCGGGACGCTGGAAAGCTTCTACTACGCCTTTGGTTACTATGACGTCCTGGGCGTCTTTGACGCGCCGGACGATGCCAGCGCTGCAGCGTTGTCGCTGCTGATCAACTCGTCGGGGAACGTCAACGTCCGGCTGAAGCCGCTCCTGACGGTGGCGGACCTGGACGAAGCCGCGAAGAAGACCCCGACCTACCGGGCACCGGGACAGTAGGGGAGTTACGCACGTTGGCCGGCGCACCGCCGTCGGAAANAAATTACGACGGCGGTGCGCCGGCTTGCGTGCCATACTGCGGACACTGCCTGGCGGCGAGGAGGGCGAGATCGTAGATCAGTTGCTGGACTTCGCGCTCGCGGCCGCTGACCCGGGGGACCGGCGCCTGGGACGCCGTGGGACGCCTTGTTGGGGGAGCGGGAACGGGCCGGTGGGCGGCGCCCGGAGGCTCCGGCGTCGTCCGATCCCTATTGCGGGCTGGTGATGCGTCCTGGCTTTTCATGGTGTCCCCCGGTCCGGCGTGTGTGGACACTGTAGGAAGCCGCGCCGACGTACGGAAGGGGTTTTGTCCATCAGGGAGAATAATTGCCGGAATCTTGAGCCAAAACGCCACCTGTCCCGTTGGCTAGGCCGTGGCCACAATGCGGCGGAAGGTCGGCTGAGTGGTTCCCTCGGTTCGGGAGGGGCGCCCAGCCCTATCCATGGAAGGCTGTGCCGTCGTCGTACCCTGAACCAAGAGGCAACAAGGGGAGGAAGTTGTGGCGGACACTGCGGCGCACACGACCGTTGACGAAGCGATGGCCCAGCTGGCTGAGCTCGAGGATGCAAAGGTGCGCGAGGCGAACGAAAAGCGCGGGGATGACCACGGCGTGAACCTCGGCCAGCTGCGCGCGCTCGCGAAGCGGCTGAAAACCCAGCAGGACCTGTCGGTCCGGTTGTGGGAGACCGGCGATACGGCTGCCCGGCTTTTGGCGCTGCTGGTTTGCCGCCCCAAGGCGTTCCGGAGGGATGAGCTGGATGCGATGCTGCGCGACGCCCGCGCCCCGAAGCTGCAGGACTGGCTGGTGAACTATGTGGTCAAGAAGAGCCCCCACGGTGAGGAATTGCGCACCGCGTGGCTGGCTGACGCGGACCCCGCGGTGGCTGCCGCCGGATGGGCATTGACCTCGGACCGCGTGGTCAGGAAACCCGGGGGCCTGGACCTGCCGGCCCTGCTGGACACCATCGAAGCGGAGATGAAGGACGCCCCGGACAGGCTGCAGTGGGCAATGAACACCTGCCTGGCGCAGATCGGGATCGAGCACGCCGCCTACCGGAAGCGTGCCACCGCGATCGGTGAGCGGCTTGAAGTGCTGAAGGATTACCCGACGCCCTCGGGGTGTACGTCGCCGTTCGCCCCGGCATGGATCGGCGAGATGGTGCGGCGGAAAGGGGAGTAGCAGGTTTTGCGACGACGGCGCGTGCGCAGGTGCCTCCGGCCAGGTGCGGGCTATCCCACGCCGCTGGGCATATTTACGGCCGTCTCCCGGTTTCGGTCCGCGTAGTACGAGCGCATGCCGTGCTTTACGCCCAGCCGGATGATCCAGTACAGCAGCGTGGCGCCCAAGGCGATAGGCACGATCAGCACAGCTGCGTTAAGCAGCATCCATCCAACATTCACAATTTCCCCCAATGTGAGTTTTTCCCAGCCTCTCACGAATGCTGTTCCGACGCCGAAGGCTCCGTCCCCACGGGGCGGAGCCTTCGTCAAACCGTTATCGAATCAGGAATCCTGGTTTACGGCCATCACGATTTTGCCGCGGGTGTGGCCGTCCATGTTGGACCGGAAGGCATCGGCGGCCTTGTCCAGCGGGAAGACCTCGGCAACTTCCACGCGAAGCTTGCCCTGGTCCGCCATGTCAGCAAGAGCCTGCAAATCCGAACCTACGGGGGTGACCCACATCCACTCCCCACCGTGCTCTTCCACGCCGCTGTCGGCGATGGAGGCGTGCCGGCCGCCGTCGGCCAGCACCGCCAGCGTGGCCTCAAGGTTGCCGCCGACGAAGTCTGCGACGACCTCCACACCGTCGGGACGCAGCGCGCGCACGCGGTCCGCGAGACCGTCGCCGTAGGCAACCGGCTCGGCGCCGAGGGAGCGGAGGAACTCGTGGTTCTTCTCCGAGGCCGTGGCAATGACGCTGGCGCCCATGGCCACTGCGATCTGGATGCCGAGGGAGCCCACTCCGCCGGAGCCGCCGTGGATCAGGACAGTTTCCCCGGCCGTCAGGCCCAGCCGGTTGAGCACCTGGTAGGCGGTGAGCCCGGCCAGCGGCAGGCCGGCGGATTCGTTCCATCCGAGCGTGGCGGGCTTCCTGGCCAGGACCCGCTCCGGCAGCGCGATGTACTCGGCGAAGCTGCCGCCGTGGACGTAGTCCTTGCGGCCGTAGGCGATAACCTCATCGCCGGGCTGGAACTGCCTCGCATCGATACCTACGGACTCCACAACGCCTGCCACGTCCCAGCCGGGGATGGCGGGGAACTGCAGGTCCATGACCGCGTCCAGTCCGCCGGCCATGATCTTCCAGTCCACCGGATTAACTGCTGCCGCCTTGACCTTGACCAGGACCATTCCGGGCCCGACCTTCGGCATCGGCTGGTCGCCGTATTCGAGGACGTCCGGGTTTCCGTATTCGCTGTAAGTGATTGCCTTCATGGTTGCGACAACTGCGTGGCGGCACCTCGCTATTCCGGATGGGGCTGGGGAGTGGCGTATCGCACGGGCAGGGCGACGGCGGCTGTCGCCGTCGTTCCAAGCGGCCAGGCGGTGGCGGGCTACTGCGCAAGATCTACGTAGGCGTGCCAGTATCTGGCGTTTTGCCTCGAGGACGCCAGCACCACCAGGCCCGTCTGGCTGTTGACGTTTTGTTTGGTTGACGTGGGGTCGTTGATGTCCGTGTCGGTGCCGCTGCTGATAATGGGGGTGCCTGCCCCGGGCGCGAAGGAAACGTTGTCGATCGGCGACTTCTTGTAATAGATGGTCCCGCCCTCTTCGGGCGCCACCGCGAACATCCAGATTTCGCGGTGCTCCTCGTCGATCATGACCATCGGCCTGGTGTGGAGGTCCTGCACCTCGCCGAACTCCGCGCTGGTCCAGTCGCCCTTACCATCGCGCACCAGCAGCGCCACCAACGTTTGGCCTACCTTCCGGTTGGCGGTTTTGATCGCCGCGAAGAGGCGCCCGTTGCCGTCGCTGGTCAGTTGCCTGAGGTTCAGATGATCGTTGGCGCAGCCACCGGTGCAGTTCTTTCCCCCGCCGTAAGCCACCTCTGTTTGCCACGAGTTCTCCGGCTGCCCGTCCTGATGGACGGCAAAGTAGAACTTCTTTTGTCCCGGCCGCTGGTTGCTCCACATGATGCCGATCTTGTCGCCCTGGAAAGACGTGACGGCGGAGATATCGTCGTAGTGCACCTGGGCGTTGGCGGTGGGCAGGACGAACGGGGTGCCCCACGCCGTGTCGCTGGTGGTTGAGTGGTTGACGTAGACGCGGTTGCTGTTGTCGGAGGACACAGTGGTGTAGGTGACCCACAGCTTGCCGAGGGAGTCCTTGGCCACCGTGATCGATTCCGTGCTCCCGCTGTGCAGGGTGACGGGGAATCCAGCATCCTGCGAATAGGTCTTGGCCAACGCGTCATAGCTGAACCTGTGCAGCTCCGCGGACCCGGACGTCACCGCCAGCTGGGACGGTGGCGAGTTCCACTCCGAGCGCACCGTCGTGCTCGACACGACATAGAGCTTGCCGTCTACTGCGTCCCACAGGGCGTCTCCCCGCGCCGTCTGACGCGGGTCGACGACTGTACCGGTCCCTTGCCACGTCTGCGTTGCGGCATCAAGCCGGTGGATCGTCGTCGCATGGGCGGATTCGCTCCACAGCAGCCCCCACCAGCTCCCGTCCTGGAACCAGAGCTTGCTCTGGGCCTTGTCAGCCGTTGGCGTTCTTACGCCGTCGGCCGCAAAAGAAGGGCCAGGGATTCCGACGTCGGCAGCCTGGGCTGGGAGCGGGAGCGCGAGCGCAACGGACGCCGCGAGGAGGAGGGCGATGAGGAGGCGGAGCAGGCGCATAACAGTCCCCTTGGGTTACGTCAGTAACGCCGGGGCCGTTGCATCACCTGCCGGCGGGATCACCATACGTCCGCAGGCCACGCCCCGGATGGCCGCGGTGGCAGGAAGGGGAGCCAAAAGGGGAGTGCTTTAGGTAGGCGGCGGTGGATGCCCGGAAACCCCTACCAGGACTGGGAGCGCCGGCTTTTACGCGGCGTCGATGGCGTCGAGCCACTCCTGGAACGTCTGGCGTCCGACGGCGGAGCCCGGCTGCCCAGCTCCACATAGCCAGGAGCGGCGGGCCCTGGGNGGGCCCGCCGCTGTCCGTCAGCGGTTGGCGCCCAGGGCCGCCCAGGCCTTGTTCCGGCGTTCGGCAAGGTCCCGGCGGGCAGCAAGGGCATCATCCAAGCTGACGGCGGCAAACCGGGTCGCCGTTCCGGGCGCAGCCCGTGCAACCAGGTCCATGTCGGCGCTGATCACGGTGCCCACCATCGCGTAGCCGCCGCCGGAGACGGCATCGCGGTGCAGGATGATCGGCTGGGTGCCGCCGGGAATCTGGATGGATCCCACGGCATACCCCGCGTCCACGATGTTGGAAGGGTCCGAGCCGGCGCCGAACGGCTGTTCGCGCTCCTTCCATTCCACGCCGGGTCCGGAGTAGCGAAGACCCATCCGGTCGGCCACGGGAGTCACCTTCCACTCCTCGTGGAGGAGATTGCCCAGGCCTTCGTCCGTCAGGCGGTGGTCGTACAACCCCAGCACGATCCGGACTTCCTGCTCCTTGGCGAAAGCAGGCCGGTATTCATCCGGGACGCTTTCGGCCTGGGGGAGGCTTCCGCCGTTGAGGGGAGCGCCGACGGGGACAACGTCGCCCGCCTCGAGCTTGCGGCCCTTGAACCCGCCGATCCCGCCCAGGCTGTACGTGGACCGGCTGCCCAGCACCTCCGGGACGTCGATGCCGCCCTGGACGGCGATGTAGTAGCGGGTGCCGCCCTGGATCACGCCGAAGGAAAGCTGGTCCCCGGCCTTCAGCAGCAGGCGGCTCCACTGTGGCCGCGGCTCCCCGTTGACCTTCACCTCCACAGGAGCGCCGGTGACGGCGATGACGGCGTCGCTGTCGGTGGTCAGCACCGGGCCCAGGTAGGTGCACTCCAGGACCGCTTCCCGTGCCGAGTTTCCCACCAGGGCGTTTCCCAGTTCGGCGGAGTACTGGTCCATGGAACCGCTTTGCGGTATGCCCACGTTGTAGTGGCCCGTGCGCCCCTGGTCCTGGACCGTGGTGGCCAGGCCCGGGTTTCCGATTTCAAATGCCATTGAGGGCCTCCATGAGTTCACGGTTGTAGCCTTCCGGGTCGGCCAGCGCCCTGGACAGGTCGAACGTCACCGGTGCCTGGCGGTAGCGGAAGGTGCCGGCGGAGATCTCCGCCTGGATGGTGTTGTATTCCGCCTCCGTGACCGGTTTGAACTTCACGATGTCCCCGGGGCGGAAGAACACCATGAAGTCCTTGAAATCCGCCAAGGCCTGGCCGGGGTCGAAGATGGGGGCGGCGGCGACGCCGAACATCTGGTACCCGCCGGCGCCCCGGACGGAATAGATGCAGCCGAAGCATCCGCCGTGCCCCACGGTCAGCTTGGGGGTGTCGGTCCGCGGGCTCAGGTACTTGGGCACCTCCAGCTGCTTCTCGCGGTCCACCAGCTGGAACAGGAACGGCAGCCCGGCCACGAAGCCCACCATGGACACCAGCCACGGCTGTTCGTGGTGCCGCTGGATGAACTCCGCGGCATCCTTGAGGTGGTTGACCTTGGCCGCGTAATCAATGTCGCTGCCTTCAGGCTCCTGGTGGAAGCCTTCACGGAACCGCTGGGCCACTTCCGCGGTGAAGGGGTCCTCGTACCAGACCGGAACCTCGACGATCCGGGTCTCCAGTGCCCGTTCCTGGTGGGACGTCAGGTCCCGCTCGATGTCACGCACAGCAGTTTCCAGCTGCTCTGGAGGCAGGACGTCGGGGTCGAACCGCACCAGCAGGGAAGCGTTGGCCGGGCAGATGTCAACGATTCCCGGGAGCCCGGCGTCGGATAGCCTGCCGGCGATGGACATGACCTTGAAGTTCGCGGGCAGGCTCATCGCTTCGGAGACTTCCACGAACAGGAATTCGTCCCCGCCCCAGGTGTAGCGCGCACCCGGGAGGATGGCGGTTTCGGTGGTCATTTTGCCCCCATGAGGTCGGCTGCGGTTTCAATGAACTTGGAGTGGTGGCTGACTTCGGCGAATTCGGGCCGCGCCAGCAGCGCCAGGTGGACGGGGACGGTGGTCTTGACCCCTTCAATGTGTGTTGCCTCCAGCGCCGCCAAGGTGGCCGCGATGGCGGCGTCCCGGTCCGCGGCGTGGACGGCCAGCTTTGCCAGGAGGGAGTCGTAGTAGGGGCTCACCACCGAACCTGCTTCCACCCCGCTGTCCACGCGGATGCCCTCCCCCGATGGCCAGTCCAGGGACCGGATGGTTCCGGGGCTGGGGAAGAAGTGGTGGCTGGGGTCTTCCGCGTTGATGCGGCATTCGATGGCGTGGCCGCTGAAGTGCACGTCGTCCTGGGAGATGGACATGGATCCGGTGGAGGCAATCAGGAGCTGCTCGCGGACCAGGTCCACGCCGGTGATTTGCTCGGTGATGGGGTGCTCCACCTGGATGCGGGTGTTCATCTCAATAAAAGCCGCCTCGTGGTTCCCGGGGTCGTACAGGAACTCCACCGTCCCCGCCCCGTGGTACCCGCACTGGCGGGCAAGGGCTACGGAGGACTCCCTGATGGTGGCCCGGACGGCGTCCGGGAGGTTGGGTGCAGGGGCTTCCTCCAGTACCTTCTGGGAACGGCGCTGCATGGAGCAGTCTCGGTCGCCGAGGTGGATGAAGTTGGTCCCGTCGCCCAGGACCTGCACCTCAACATGGCGGGCATGCTCCACGAACCGTTCCAGGTAGACGGTGGGGTCGCCGAAGATGGCGGCGGCCTCGCCCCTGGCCATCTCGATGGTTTCCAGCAGCTCGCCTTCGTCGCGCACGAACCGGATGCCCCGGCCGCCACCACCGGCGGAGGCCTTTACCACCAGCGGGTACCCAATCGCACGCGCTATCCCGACGGCGTCCGCCTCCGGATCCAGGGGGCCGTCAGACCCCTTGAGCACGGGGACGCCGGCGTTGGCTGCCGCTTCCCGGGCCAGGGATTTGTTGCCCATCATGGAGATGGTGTCCGCGGTGGGGCCCACCCAGGTGAGGCCGGCCTCTGCCACCTTCCTGGCGAAGTCGGCGTTCTCCGAGAGGAAACCGTAGCCCGGGTGGACGGCGTCGCACCCCTGCTCGAGCGCCGCAGCGACCAGGGCGTCCTGGTTCAGGTAGCTGGCGGTTGCCTGGGCCGGGCCCACCACCACGTAGTGGTCGGCTGTCCGGGCTGCCAGTGATTCCGCGTCGGGCTCGCTGACCCC
Organism: Paenarthrobacter sp. 22069; assembly: GCF_052046035.1. Taxonomy (NCBI): domain Bacteria; kingdom Bacillati; phylum Actinomycetota; class Actinomycetes; order Micrococcales; family Micrococcaceae; genus Paenarthrobacter; species Paenarthrobacter sp. 22069. The sequence continues at coordinate 81,732 of NZ_JBQEQF010000016.1, forward strand.
CAGGACGGTTTCGATGCCCATCTCGCGGGCAGTCCTGGCGATCCGCACGGCGATCTCGCCGCGGTTTGCGATGAACAGTTTCATGGGCTGCCTTTATCCTTCCCGGATGACGACGATCGAGTCGCCCGGGTTGACCATGTCGCCTTCGTTGACTTCAAAGGACTCCAGGGTTCCGGCGACGTCGGACTGGATCTCGGTGAACTGCTTCATGATTTCCACGATGCCGATGGTCTGGCCGACTTCGATGGTGTCGCCTTCGTTGGCAAAGGGGGGTTTGCCCGGGCCGGGCTTGCGGTAGAAGACTCCGGGAAGGGGTGAAACGATGGTGGCCATGTGCTGCTCGCTTTCAGGAGTGGGCGGATCGGGATGAGTCGAGTGCCTTGCGCACGGCGGAGGCCACGGCGACGGCGTTGGGTGCATCCGAGTGGACGCAGATGCTCTGGAAGGCGATGTTCAGGGGCGTGCCGTCGACGGCGGTCACGGGCTCGCCTGCCACCGCCCGGCTGACGCGTTCCGCGGCGGCGTCCGGGTCGGTGGGCGCGGGCCGTCGCTGGATGAGGAGCTCGCCGCCGGGGCCGTAATTGAGGTCCACATAGAGTTCCGCAACGAAGTCCACGCCCATGGCGCGGCACACGGATTCATGGGCGGTCCCCGCCAGGCCGTAGAACGGAACGCCGAACTGTTTGGCTGTTCCGGCCGCCGCCTGCATAAGGTCTTCGTCTCCGGCGAGCATGCCATAGAGCGCGCCGTGGGGTTTGATGTGGTTCAGGGACAGCCCGTTCTTGGCCAGGAAGGCGGTCAGTGCCCCGGTCTGGTACAGGATGATCGACTCGACCTCCTCCGGCGTGAGCACCATGCGGCGGCGGCCGAACCCCATGGGATCGGGGAGCCCGGGATGGGCGCCCACGGCCACGCCGTGTTCGGCGGCAAGGGCCACCGTCCGGTTCATGACGTCCGGGTCCCCGGCGTGGTAGCCGCAGGCGACGTTGGCGACGTCGATGATTTCCATGAGTGCGGCGTCGTTGCCGAACTCGTGCAGGCCGAAGCCTTCACCCATGTCCGAATTCAGCAGCACCTGGGCAGGCGTGGTTTCCGTCACGTTTTTTTGCATGCAGGCAACGGTACAGAGGCGGCGAGCCTGCAGGAATTGGGCGGATCGCCGAATGTGGCCACCCGGATTATGCTTTTTGCACTAACAAGGAGGCTTGCCGTGCGTGTTGCCGATCTCGTGGCGGATGCTGCGCTGAACATCCGACTTGCCGTGCAGGGCAGCCCTGGACGCCTGGCCCGGCCCATTGCATGGTGTGCCCCCACGGAGCACATGGACCCCACGCCGTTCCTCAGCGTCAACGCACTGCTGCTCACTAACGGGATGGGCCTGAACGTCAGGGACTACCGCATCTGGGATGCGTACGTGGAGCGCCTGATGTCCGTTCCCGTTTCGGGCCTGGTTTTCGGCCTCGGCGCAGCGCACAGTGAACTGCCGCCGGGACTGGTGAAAGCCTGCGAAGCCCATGGCCTTCCGCTGCTTGAGCTTCCTCCCGAGGTGCCGTTTGTCCAGGTGATGCGGCACGTGGACCAGCTCATCGCCGCCGAACGCTATGCCGAACTGCGCGCCGGGTGGGACTTGGCGGACGAGTGCACCAGGCTGGCGGCGGGCGGCCATTCGCTGGCGCAGGTCCTGGAACGGGTGGCCACAACCATCCGGGCGCGCGTGGCGGTCCTTGACCACAATGGGTTTGAACTCATGTCGGCGGGAACGGCCGGGGGCGGAACGGCACGGACCACCCTGAGCCTGCCCAGCGGCGGAATTCTCCGGTTCAGGCTGGCCATCGAAGGAATCAAGAGCAGCCTGGTGCTGCAGCCGCTGTTGGGCCCGGTGGCTGCGGTGATCGCCATGCAGCTGAGCTACACCCTCGGGTCCCGGTCGCCCCTGCAGTCACGGGAAGCCGCACGGTTCATCGAGGCGCTCTACGAGGCCAGGGGGACACCGGCGCCGGCCCTGCGGCGCTACGCCGCGGAGGCAGGGTTCGAGCCGGACGCGGAGTGGGGCTCCGTGCTGATCGGCGGCGCTGGGGAAGTCGCGCCGGCCAAGCTGCGGACCATCGCCTGGCGGGTCCGGGTGGGTCTGCAGGCCGAATTCGGGACGGTGCGGTTCATGGAGGAAGCCGGCCTCACCACGGTCCTGGTGCAGCGCGGGGAAGCGGGGATGGAGCTCATGGAAGCCGTCCAAAAGTCTTTCCAGGACGCGCCGGAATTGTCCGCCGTCGTCTCCGGGTGCGGCAACCTGGACGAACTGCCGCTGGTGCTGCAGCTTGCCCGCCGCAGGATGGGTGAGCCGGGGCTCCATCGGGCGCCGGTCGCTGACCTGGCCGGTGTGGTGGAGGGCCTGCCCGGGGCCGGGCTGGTGGCGATGTCCAGGCGCCTCCTGGCCCCGTTGATGTCCGACGGCGGCACGGCCTTGCGCGAAACACTTGAGGCGTACCTGCGGTACAGCGGGAATACCCGTGAAACCTGCAGCGAGCTCTTCATCCACCGCAACACCCTGACGTACAGGTTGCGCAAGATTGAGGAGCTTCTCCGGGTTGACCTGGATGACGGCGAAGTGCGGGCCACCTGCCTGCTGGCGCTGCGGATCGTCGCCGCCGGAACCTAGGTGGCGGCCATCTCGGCGGCCGCCCTGGCGGCGCTGCTTTCGCGGACGAACAGGGTGGGTTCCAGCTGTACGGGTTCGGGTTTCTCGCCCCTGAGCACCGCCTGGATCAGCTGCACCGCCGTCCGTCCAATGTCCGCCATGGGGGAGTGGACCGAGGTCAGCGGAATGGGAAGTTCGGCGGCCAGGGAGGTGTCGTTGTACCCCACCACCGCCACGTCCTGTCCCACGGTAAGGCCGCGGGCGCGCAGGGCCCCCATCGCTCCAATGGCGGCGAAATCGTTGACCGCGAAGATTGCGGTGGGGCGCGGCCTGCCGCCGGCGAGAATTTTCTCCCCGGCCTCCCGTCCCCCGGCGGTATCGAATCTGGACCACACCACGTCGTCGTCGGAAATGGTGCCGCCCAGCGACCGCCAGCGGTCCAGGAAGCCTGCGGTGCGGTCGACGGCGGTGCTTGCGTAGGGCTCGCCGGCAATGACCGCCACCTGCCGATGGCCCATTTCCCACAGGTGGCCGGCCACGAGTTCGCCGCCCACGACGTCGTCGCAGGTGGCAGACGGGTAGCCCGTCACCCGGCGGTTCATCAGCACGAAGGGGACCTTCCGGTCGGTCAGTTCCTGCAGGAGGCCGCCGTCAAGGTGGGCGTCACCAATAATGAGGCCGTCCACCCGGCGCGCCAGCATGAGGTCGATCTTCCGCCGTTGTTCGTAGGGGTCGTCGCGGGAGTTCATCACGAAGGCGGAGTACCCCACCTCGGCTGAGGCCTCGTCGATGCCCTCGTACATGATGGCCAGGACCAGGTCCGAAAGCCGGGGGACGATGACGCCCAACAGTTTGGTGCGCCGCGTGCGGAGGCTGGCGGCCTGCGGGTCAGGGGAGTAGCCGCGCTTGCGGGCCAGTTCCCGGACACGCTCGGCGGTGGCGGCCGAGGCCGCTCCTTTCGCCACGTCGGAACCGGAATGCAGGACCCTGGAGACCGTGGACGGATGGACGCCCAACTCCCTGGCCAAATCCTTCAGCGTGACCGTTCCGCCGCCGTCGGCCTTTTCTTTCATGTCCCTCTCCTGCCCCCGTGGCCACTGTAGCCCAGGTATGCCCGGGCTGCCCGGAAGGCCGCCAAGGCAACCCTTGACGTGACCCGCTTCACATCCTATAGTCGTTCATCAGCGCTACCCAAACGTTTGGGTAGACCACCCCCAACAACTTCCCCCGGCGCCCCCACCCCTGGGTGCCGCCCCGTTTTCAGCGCGTTTTCCCTTTTTCCGCGGAGCGTCACCCAATCGATTGGGTTGCGGGCCGCGCAGCAAACCACCGGAGCTGAAATGACTGTTACCGACTCCCATGTCGTGCTGCTGGCCACTGGAGGCACCATCTCGTCGCGTTCCTCCCAGGCCGGAGGCGCCGTCGCCTCCGATACCGGCGAGCAGGTGTTCAAAGCCCTCGGCTCGCGGGTTTCCCACCCCGTCCGGGTGCTGGACGTGTTCCAAAAGGGGTCCTACCTCCTGACATTCGACGACATGCTGAAGATCTGCGCAGCCATCCAGGAGGTTCTTAAGGACCCCACCGTCCTGGGCGTGGTGGTCACCCACGGCACGGACACCATGGAGGAGACCGCCTACCTCGCGGACCTGACACACAGCGACGAGCGGCCGGTGGTCTTCACAGGCTCGCAGCGGGCCGCCGACTCCGACGCTCCCGACGGGCCGGACAACCTTGCGCGGGCCATCGCCGTCGCCGGTTCGATGGACGGGCGGGGAAAGGGCGTCATGGTCCAGTTTGCGGGCACCATTTTCCCGGCCGCCGGCGTGCGGAAAAGCCAGACTCTTCGGCTGGATGCCTTTGCGAACCCCGATTTTGGGGTACTTGGCCAAGTGTCAGCCCAGGGAGAAGTTGCCATGGACGGCAGCGGCAGGCTTGAGGCCCTGCCCCTGCCCCGGCCGGGCGGCGGCTCCCCGCGGGTGGACCTGGTTGCCGCCTACCCAGGCTCCGACTCCATCCTGATGCACGCCGCCCTTGAAGCAGGAGCGGAAGGCATCATCCTCCAGGGAACCGGAAGCGGCAACGCAAATGCCAGCCTCTGCGCAGAGGTGGCCGCCGCCGTCGCGTCCGGCGCCGTGGTGGTCACCAGCACCCGTGTGGACGCGGGACCGGTGGTGCCCATTTACGGGGCCGGAGGCGGTGGCGAGGACCTGCGGGTTGCCGGTGCCATCAGCTCCGGCCACCTCCGGCCCTCGCAGTCACTGATCCTGCTCAGCCTCCTGCTCAGGATCAATCCCGACCGGGACCGGATCACCGAAATTTTTGCCCAACGAGGGAGGCCTCCTGAACCTTCCGCCTGACACCCAGAACACCCGGTTTTGAACGAATTGAAAGGAAAATCTCATGGCTAAGGACATTCAAGTCGCCTTCGGCGTGGACGTAGACGCAGTGGCAGGCATGCTCGGCTCCTACGGAGGAGAGGACTCCCCGTGCGACATCAGCCGCGGCCTGTTCAGCGGTGAAGTCGGCGGACCCCGGCTGATCCGGTTGTTCCAGAAATACAACCTCCCGGCCACCTGGTTCGTGCCGGGCCACTCGATCGAGACCTTCCCGGAACTGACCCAGATGATCGTGGACGCCGGGCACGAGATCGGCGTGCACGGATATTCGCACGAGAACCCGATCGCCATGACCCGGGAGCAGGAGACCGCCATCCTGGACCGCGCGATCGAACTGATCGAAAAGGTGTCCGGCCGCCGGCCTACCGGCTACGTTGCACCGTGGTGGGAGTTCTCTCCCGTCACCAACGAGATCCTCCTGGAGCGCGGCATCAAATACGACCACTCCCTGATGCACCGCGACTTCGAGCCGTACTACGTCCGGGTCGGGGACTCGTGGAAGAAGATCGACTACACCAAGGACGCCCAGACCTGGATGGAGCCGTTGAAGCGCGGGCAGGAAACGGACCTGGTGGAAATTCCGGCCAACTGGTACCTCGATGACCTGCCTCCGATGATGTTCATCAAGGCATCGCCGAACTCGCACGGGTTCGTCAACCCCCGCGACATCGAAGAGATGTGGAGGGACCAGTTCGACTGGGTCTACCGCGAAATGGACCAGGCCGTCTTCACCATGACCATCCACCCGGACGTCTCCGGCCGCCCTCAGGTGCTCCTCATGCTCGAGCGGCTCATCGAACACATCAACTCCCACGAGGGCGTCAGCTGGTGCACCTTCGACCAGATCGCCGATTCCTTCCTTTCCCGCAGCCCCCGTAAGGACAACAAGTCATGACCATCCAAGAACCGGCTGTCGACCTGTCGCAGCCCCGCCCGGACGAGAAGCGCCGCTTCCCGGTCTTTTCCAAGCGCCACACCACCACCGCCACTGTCCTTGCCCTGCTGGCCTGGACCGTAGCCGTCTTCGACTACGGCCTGTTCGGCACCCTGCTGCCGGCCATGCAGCAGGAATTCGGCTGGTCTGCGCCCGAAGCATACGCCATCAACACCTGGATCGCCGTGGGCACCGCCATCGTCTGCTTCGGCATCGGGCCCGTCATTGACCGCCTGGGCCGCCGCAAAGGCATGATGACCACCATCGGCGGGACCGCCGTCGTCTCCGGCCTCACGGCACTGATTCCCACGGGGATCCCGTTCCTCAGCAACGCCATGCTGGTGGTGGTCCGTTCCTTCGGCGGCCTCGGATTCTCCGAGCAGGCCGTGAACGCCACCTACATGAACGAGGTCTACCAGGTCACCGAAGTCGCGGACAAGCGCAAGCGCCCGGGCTTCCACTACTCCTTCATTCAGGGCGGCTGGCCGCTCGGCTTCCTGCTGGCAAGCGCCCTGGCCCTGGCCTTCCTGCCCTCCCTGGGCTGGCGTGCCCTGTACCTGATGGCCACCATCCCGGCCGCCGTCATCGTCTGGGTCATCGCCCGCAAGCTCAAGGAAACGCCCCAGTTCGAACTGCACCACAAGCTGACCGAGCTCGAAAAGAGCGGCAAGACGGCGGATGCGCACTCCCTGGCCCACGCGTACGGCGTCGAGCATTCCTCGGCAGCCCCGCTGAAGCGCATCTGGGAGCCGCACCTGCGCCGGAACACCTTTGTGTTCTCGCTCGCCTGGATTGTGAACTTCTTCGGCATCACCATCTTCAGCGTCCTGGGCAGCTCCGTGCTCAAGAACGCGAAGGGCGTGGAACTCTCGGACGCCTTCTGGATGCTGATCGTCATCAACCTGCTGGCATACTTCGGCTACGTCTTCCACGGCTGGCTCGGTGACAAGATCGGCCGGAAGCGGACCATCATCGGCGGCTGGATCCTCTCCGGTATTTCCTTCTCCATCATGCTCAGCCCCATCGCCACCAGCCCGTTCATGATCATCCTGACCTACGGCGCCGGACTGTTCTTCCTGGTGGGGCCGTACGCCGCCATCCAGTACTTCATGGCCGAGTGCTACCCGGTCAGCTGCCGGGCCACCGGAACCGCCTTCATCGGCGCCATGAGCCAGCCCGGAACCATCCTCGGCGGCGCCATCTTCACGGCCATTGCTGCCGGCGCCGGCACCGGTACCGCAGCCCTTTGGGTGGGTGCCCTGGGCACCCTGGTGTCCGGACTCCTGATGATCGCCGCCAAGCCCCCTGCTGAAGCCCTGATGGAGGACCACCCCCATGACGTCGCCTAGCAAAGCCGCCATCATCACCGGTGCCGCCAGCGGCATCGGCCGTGCCCTCGCCGTGCACTACGCCCGCCAGGGGGTGGTGTCCGTCATCGGCACCTTCCCGGGCGACCCCCACGATCCGGAGGAGACCCTCCGGCTGGTCAAGGAGGCCAACGGCGAGGCGGTCATCCACGAAGTGGATGTCCGCACCACCGCCTCCGTGGATGCCCTGGCCCAGCGGGCCGTGGACGAGTACGGCCGGCTGGACTACGCCATCGCCAACGCCGGCATCCTCCGGAACTCCCCGCTGGGGGAGATGACGGACGAGCGCTGGCACGACATGCTCAACGTGGACCTTACCGGCGTGCTGCGCACGCTGCGTGCGGGCGCGGAGAGAATGACCGACGGCGGCGCACTGGTTGCGGTCTCGTCCATCGCCGGCGGGGTGTACGGCTGGGAGGAACACGCCCACTATGCAGCCGCCAAGGCTGGCGTGCTGGGCCTGGTCCGCAGCGTGGCCGTTGAGCTCGGGCCGCGGCAGATCCGCGCCAACGCCGTCATCCCCGGCCTCATCGAAACCCCGCAGTCCCTCGACCCGGTGAACTCGCTGGGACCGGAGGGCCTGAAACGGGCCGGGAACGACATCCCCTGGGGCCGGGTGGGCACACCGGAGGAAGTGGCCAGCGTCATCGGCTTCCTCACCTCCGACGATTCCCGCTACATCACGGGGCAGGCGCTGGTGGTTGACGGCGGCCTCACCGTGAAGATGCGCGCCTGACAGCCCAAGGAAAGGACACCATGAACACATCGACCCATGTTTCCGGGAACGCCCAAGCCTCAAACGGACGCGGGGTGGTGGTCACCGGCGGTTCCAGCGGAATCGGCAAAGCCATCGCCGAGGCCTTCCTGGCCAACGGCGACCGTGTTGCCGTGCTGGACCGGGCCGGAGGGGACGGCGCAATCCGCGTGGACGTGGCCGACGAAACCAGCGTGCGCGCGGCCTTCGCCGAGGCCCGGGAGGCGCTGGGCGGCATCGACGTCCTGGTCAACAGCGCGGGCCTGCTGACGGAGTCTCCGCTGGAGGACATGTCCCTGGCCATGTGGAACGAGACCCTCACGGTGGACCTGACCGGTGTGTTCCTGTGCTGCCGGGAGGTGGTGGGGGAGATGCGGCAACGCAAGTGGGGCCGCATCATCAACATCGCCTCCCAGCTGGCCATCAAGGGCGGCGTGGGGCTGACCCATTACAGTGCCGCCAAGGCCGGCGTCGTCGGCCTTTCCAAAGCGCTTGCCCTGGAAACGGCGCCGGACAATGTGCTGGTCAACTGCATCGCCCCGGGGCCCATCGAGACGCCGCTCGTGGAGGGCATCTCGGAAAGCTGGAAGGCTGCGAAGCGTGCCGAGCTTCCGCTGGGGCGTTTCGGGACGCCCGCGGAGGTGGCTCCCGCGGCTCTCCTGCTGGCCAGCGATCCGGGTGGAAACCTGTTTGTGGGACAGACGCTGGGGCCCAACTCCGGCGATGTGATGCCTTAAGGAAAGGGAGCGACATGTGCGGCGCCTGCGGAAGGACCACCGTGGCGGACCCCACCCTGGGCCCGGTGCGGACCATGCGGCAACACCTGATCGTGGCGGCCACGGTCAATGCCGTCTGCGCCGGCCTCCCCGGTGCTCCGAAAGTGAACGCCCTCAAAGACGGGTGGCTGATGACCGGGGCCGCCGGAGCCTCCGCGCGGTGCCAGACCCTCGACGAACTGTGGTCCGCGGTGCTCGGCTGCTTCCCGGACGCGTCCGTGGTGGACCGTCTGAACGGCCGCCGGCTGGCGTACGCAGCGGATCCGGCCAACGCGGGCCTGCCTGCGCGGGCAGCTGTTCTTCTGCCGGACGCCGAACCCTACCAAGGAGATTTTGCATGACTGATTACTCCCCGCTCTGGTCACCCATCCGGATCGGTGCCACCGAGCTGGACAACCGGGTGGCCCTGGCTCCCATGACGCGGATCAGCGCCACCGAGGACGGGCATGCCACAGACAGAATGGCGTCCTACTACCGGACCTTTGCACGTGGGGGCTTCGGCCTGCTGATCACGGAAGGCATCTACCCGGACACCGCCCACAGCCAGGGCTACCATCACCAGCCCGGCATTGCGACGGAGGAGCAGGCTCGGTCCTGGGCCACGGTTGTCGACGGCGTCCATGCGGAGGGTGCAAAGATCTTCGCCCAGCTGATGCACGCGGGTTCCCAGAGCCAGGGGAACAGGTTTGTGGCCTCCTCCGTGGGGCCATCGGCGGTGGCACCCAAAGGGGCGCAGCTGGGGTTTTACCGCGGTGAAGGTCCCTACCCTGTTCCCTCCGCGATCACCCTGTCCCAGATGAAGGACGTTCGGGACGGGTTCGTCACGGCCGCGCTGCATGCGCAGCAGGCGGGGTTCGACGGCGTGGAGATCCATGGTGCCAACGGGTACCTGCTGGACCAGTTCCTCACCGACTACCTGAACCAGCGCGATGACCACTACGGCGGGTCCCCGGAGAACAGGGTGCGTTTCGCCGCTGAAATCTGCCGGGACGTCCGCGAGGCCGTTGGCCCGGACATGACCGTTGGTATCCGCATTTCCCAGTCCAAGGTCAGCGACACCGAGCACAAGTGGAGCGGGGGAGTGGAGGAAGCCGAGGTCATTTTCGCCACCCTGGGTGGGACGGGGATTGATTTTGTCCACACCACCGAATACCGCGCCACCGAGCCCGCGTTCGCGGATGCCGGGGAGACCCTGGCTGCGCTGGCAAAGAGGTACTCGGGCCTTCCTGTGATCGCCAACGGCAAGCTCGATGATCCTGATACCGCAGTGTCCATGCTGGTGGACGGCTCGGCGGATGTTGTGGCGCTGGGCAAGGGAGCGCTGGCCAACCGGAACTGGCCGCACCTTGTCCGCAACAACCTGGAGTTCGGGGACCTCGACCCCGCCGTGTTCGCTCCTTTGGCGGACGTCAAGGACTGGGAGCTGGAGGACCCGGCATAAGTCCCCAACAATGGGCCGTGTGACGCCCANCACGCCTCTCACCCCGCGGGCCGGGCCAGGCGGCGGAGCAGCGATACGGCGTCGTCCACGGGCACCGGCTCGAAGAACCTGGCGTCGGCGAGTTCGACGGCGGCGATGGCCCGCGGCGCCAGCTCGGCTCCGCTGCTGGTCACGCGCAGCCGTTTGGCCCGGGTGTCGGCGGGGTCGACTTCCCGTTCGATGAGTCCCTTCGCTTCCAGGGCGCGAAGGACCTGGGAAGCCATCTTGACGTCGGTGCCGGCCTGCCGTGCCAGGGCCAGCTGGTTCGGGTGCTCGCCCTGATTGTTGAGCCACCAGGCGCAGGCGAGCAGCACGAACTGCACATGGGTGAGATCGAGCGGGGTGAGAGCTGCGGCGATGTCCCGCTGCCAGCGCAGGGTGGCGTGCCAGAGCAGGAAGCCGGGGCTCTCGCCGGGATTGAGCGGCATCAGCCGCCCGCCATCTTGACCAGCGCGGCCATGGTTTCCGGCCAGTCCGCGGTGATACCGGGCCCAATCTGCGGGCCGGCTTCGTCGGCGCCGTCGCCGGTGATCTCCATCCGGTACACCACGCGGATCCGGCCCTGACCGGCGGGATCGATGCGGTGGGTGGTGCGCAGGAGAAGGCCGCCGAAGCGGGCCTCGTCCACGAAGCGTTCGTTTTCGACTGCCTCGGCGATGACCAGGGGGATCGGATCGTCCCCCGGAGGCGTCATCAGGATCTGGGTTCCGGCCTCGAAGGGGCCGTTGATCTCGATCTTCTCGATCTCGCTGTTCCAGGCGCCCCAGTTTTCGACGTCGGACCAGAGGCGCCAGATGGCTTCTGGCGTGGCGTTGGTTTCGATGCTGTGCTCGTATTCCCACATGGTGGCCTCCTCCGAAGATGATCTATATAAAGATTATCTATGCACGGACTATTTCTTGTCCAGAGGGGAAGCCAGGGAATTCGGAAGCGTTGCCCTTGCGTGTGACCCACCTGTGCGGGGGTACAGTTGTGCCGCCCCCTCTGGACAGCGCTTAGCAGTGTTTGGACGAATTGCTGCTGAAATCTTGTGGGAACACTGGGGATTCCGCCATGCCCTTGCGCATACACTCCGAGCATGCGCGTCTTCGACACCACATATGACTACAAGTCCGACAAGCCTGCCAGGACGCGACCCGACGCGGACCGGGACAGCCGGAAGCTCCGTCAGGACCATGAGTTGCTGTGGACCAAGAAGCTTAATTCCGGCGTCCTTTTCGCCCCGGTACCCCCATCGCGCCGTCGGGACGGCTACCTGATATTCATCGACGATTCCGGCGACCGGCACTGGTACGGCAGTGATGCCATCACCAACTCCTACACCCGCTGGTCACGTCCCGAACCTCTGGCCAACGCTATTGCCTCGCTCAACGAGGAACAACGGTCCCGCTACCTGGACCAGCCCTACACCATCGGCAGCGCGATGATTTGGCCCGTCAGGTCCAAGGACCGGCCTACCATGAACACGGCACGAGGTTTCGGGCGGTCCGGCCGACTGATCGCTGACCGCATGGACCTTACCCTTGAGTGCATCCGGCGTCATTACGCGGGAGAGGCGGAGAGCCCACTCGCCGACGTCATCAATGCTTATGGGGACTTCTTCGCGCTCTTCGAAGGGTTCGGAGAGTTCGTGGAGTTCTTCCACCTCCAAGACCTTGTGGCACCCGACTACAACGAGGTTCGTTTCTTCCTGCCATTCACGAACTTCGACCGTCCAGGAACACCGTCCACAATCGAAGAGTATGTGACATATAGGGAGGCCACCCTGGGCTTCATTTCAGGGCGGCAGCGTCGGATGGCTAAGTGGGTCACCCAGCACCACCCCGAGATTGAGGTTCGCGAGTAGCCGGGTTACTTCAAACAATGTCGCTTACACGTCAGAGGAGAGCTTTTGGAGACTTCACCCGCTTCCGCGTCCAGTTCAATCGTGGGAAAGCTCCTGGAGGAAATCTCATGGGAGAAAGCCCGTGACTACAGAGCCGGCGGCCAGGGCCGCGAGAATGTCCTGACCGCAGAAGTTCTGGTGGGCCTCGATTTCCTGCCCCGAACCCATTTCTTAGGGAACATCTTAAGGACTGCCCACGGTGCCGATAACGCGCGCAACACGCTTGCAGGAGAGGCTGAGGAACTGCAGATGCACTTTCTTCCTGGCGACTTCAATCTCGGTCCGGATGGAGGCAGGGCCCGATTGGTAGTCCAGCCCGACGCAATCTTTGAGACTCCAAGCACGTATACATTGGTTGAGGCCAAACGCATCAGGTACGGCAGTTTTCAGCCCGAACAATTGGCTCGTGAATACATTACCCTAATGTCGAAGGCCGGGTCCGCTGCTCCTGCACTCTTGCTCTTGGGTGTCGCTCCGCCGGTTCGGGTCAAAGGCAATGGCCAACTCGAGATAGCCGAAGCTGTGAGCCGCTTCCTCGGCCCTGTGTTGGAACGTGTCGACGACCCATCCCTGCCGCCTGAGTCCGAACTTTTGGAACGCATCACGGAGGTCTTCTGCTGGATATCCTGGCCGGAACTGGACGGTTGCGTACGTGAAGCGGCTGCCACGTACTCAGCTGGGCATCCATCTGGCGATGCTTCAGTCCAGCGCATGGCCGCCTTTGTTCAAAACGCAATAGCTTGGCATGCCTGATTGCTTGAAAGGGACCTGCCCGCTGGCCATCCGTAATGTGTCGGCGAGCTCAATGGAGGCCATGTCCCTGGCGTACCAGGGCCAGCGCCTGTACTCGCAAGCTTCGAAAGAGTGAGCAGGCCAGCGGCTGCCGGCCACGGTACTCCTGTACCCTGACAGTAGGTTCTGGGCTTCAGCGCCCCATCGACCAAGCCCGAGTTTGTTGCCGGCGCACGGTCTGGACTCCTGGCAGCGTCCTCTTCGACGTCGTCGAACCCCCGCTGCAATCGGCCCGAATCCGGTCGCTCCCAACATTTTGGAATGGAACTTCATCCCTACTGGCACCCCAGCTCCGGCGGAAGTCCCGCCCTTTGACCCGACCCCTTTGAACACAGCGGCAGCCGCCGGGCATGTAACTTGGATGGACGCCGGCACCGGGATGGCAGCGCGGTGGCGGTCGGCCAACGGCAGGCCTGCGCCCGGGCGGGTGGAGGTGGTGGACGACGCCCTCACGGCCGACGATGCGTACCGCATGGCATCACAGGGGATCGCGATGCTCTGGCACGGAGACTTCCACAACGCCCGGCAGATCCTCAACGCCATGGACCGCCGAATCGGCGCCGGAAAGAAGGCCAGCGGAACCCCTGCCGAGCAGTTCTACCGGCACCGGCAAGCCGCCTCACACCGTGCACGAATCCTGGGCCTGCTCCTGATTCCCCTCGATCCCGGCCCGGTGGTGCCCCTGCGCCGCGCACCGGACATCCGCGAAGCCGCCGCGGCAGCGTACGGAGACATAGGAGAATCTTCCGTGGTGTCCCTGCATGAGCTCGTTGGGGCCATCGGCGCCCACGAGTGGCGCCGGAGCGGGGTCTACGTCGATGCCCTCCAGGACCGGATTCACCCGCATTACGGCACATTCTTCCCCACCCGCAGCGAGTACGTGGACCTGGTGGCGGCCGCTGCGCTGCCCGCTGACACGCTCGCGTTCGACGTCGGAACAGGCACCGGAGTGCTCGCCGCCGTCCTCGGCCGCCGCGGTGTCCGCCGCGTGATCGCGACGGACAATGAACCGCGCGCCATCGCCTGCGCTGCTGAGAATTTCCGGAACCTCGGAGTCGAGGACCGCGCCGAGGCTGTCCTGACCGACATGTTCCCGCCCGGACGGGCACCGCTGATCGTGTGCAACCCGCCTTGGATTCCGGCTACGCCGCATTCCAGCCTGGACAGCGCCGTCTACGACCCCGGGAGCAGGATGCTGTTCCGCTTCCTGAACGAACTCCCCGGCCATCTGGAGCCGGGCGGTGAGGGCTGGCTGGTCCTCTCCGACCTCGCCGAGCACCTCGGCCTCCGCTCGCGCGAGGACCTGCTGGCCGCCGTCGAAGCCGCCGGGCTGAAGGTGGCGGAAAGGCTGGACACCAAGCCAACGCATCCGAAGGCCTCGGACCGCGACGATCCCCTGTTCGCGGCGCGCTCGGCCGAGGTCACGTCACTGTGGCGGCTTGTCGGCCAATAGCCTCAAGGGACGTGCGCCGGGCCAGCGCGGACTGCTCTGATTGGGCTCTCCTATTCGGTCAGCCCATTTCTGATCGCGAACAACGTAGCTCCCACCCGGTTCGTGGCACCGATCTTGGTGTAGATGTGCTCCACATGGTTGCGGACGGTCTTCCGGGAAAGGAAGAGGTTGTCTGCGATCTGGGCCGGAGTCATTCCGCGGCACAGCATCCCGAGGATTTCGACTTCGCGCGGGGTGAGTCCGCCCGCGGCCGAATGCGGGCGGCGGGGCTGCTGGCCGGCCGCCACGAGCACGGCCTCCACTGCTCCGGCGGCGAGCCTCCCGGCCGAAACTTCCTGCCGGAGCCGGGCGGCCGCATCAGCGGGGGTGAGCGCGGGCCGGTGCGGGCGTGGCTCCACGGAGGCATGGTAGGAGTCCGCTGCCGCCAGGATCCGCTGCTTTACCCCCAGCTCGTTTCCGCCGATCCCGCGGGGATAGCCGGACCCGTCCAGCCGCTCGTGGTGTGTGCCGGTGAGGGCCGCCTCGCCCTTCAGCCCGGGAACGCGGCTGAGGATCCGTTCGCCCAGGTACGGATGCATGCGGATACGTTCCAGCTCCAGCCCGGAGAGGGGCTCCTTCTTGTCCCACACCTGGTTGGATACCCCCAGGCGGCCCAGGTCGTGCACCCAGCCTGCGCGGCGGAGCTCCGTGACGTCGTCCGCCGGCAGCCCATGCTCCTCGCACGCGGCGGCCGCCAGGGCCGCCACCGCGCGGGAGTGTCCGGCCGTGTAGGGGGACTTGAGGTCCGCGAAGTCGCCGATGGCGCGCAGCACCACATCCAGTTGGCTGCCCGACAGGGGAGCATCAGTGGGCGCCAGGTCCAGGGCCGCCTGCCAGCAGTCGACGTCGAGGAGCCCTTCGGTGAGTGCCTGGGCCTGGTCGATGAACAGGCCGGCCAGTGCCGGGTCGAACTGGCTGCCGCGGCGTGCCCGCACCATGGCCACCGCGCCTGCCACTCCTTCCCTCCGCAGGAAGACCTCGGCGGTATCGGCCAGGTGCATGATCCGCATCTCCAATGGAATGTCCGGCCCCGCGACTCCCTCCGGCAGGCCCTTGCCGTCCCACCGCTCAAAGGTGTGGGTGAGCAGTCCTGCCACGCCGTCGTCGAGCCCTACACTGCTGGCCAGCACCCCGGCGGAGACGCAGTGCGAGGCGATCATGGTGCGTACCGCCCCGCTGCCGGTCGCCGCGAAACGCGTCCAGCGGGCAACGCGGGCCAGCGGCGGGAGGCCGGCGCCGGCGTGGCTGAACATGCCGGCGTACATGGGCAGGCCGTGCTGGTCGCGGCGGTAATAGTCGGCGCGGAAGGCGATATCGTCCGTGAACAGCGCGGCGAGTTCAAAGGAATCCGCGTGGCAGCCGATCCAGGCCAGCTGGTTGGCGTAGTAGACCCTGCCCTGGCCGGCGGCGTCAACGCCCGCCGCCCCGGCGATCCGCAGGGCCAGCAGGGACGCACGCAGCATGTGCTCCATCGGCTGCCCCAGCCCCAGGTCGATGGCGAGCGACAGCGCGGCCAGGACTTCGCTGCGCCGGGGCGCAGCCGGTGACTGCATCACACCTGCCATTCTAGGAAGCCGCCGGCTACGGCAGTAGGGACCACGCGTGCGGCTGTTATGCCGTCTGGTTCTTCCCGGGCCGAGCCTGGACGAGGCCTTGTCCGACCGGCTGGGCGGTGGACGGGAACCGGACGCCCACCTGCGCTCCGAAAAGTCCACGCTGCGGCAGCCAGAAGTCCGCCAGGTGGTCCTGGACCGGCAGTGGGCCCGGAGCTCCCGCGTCCTCACCCACGATGGTGGCCTGGGAATCCGTCACGAGCCACAGCTGCCGCGGCTGGGCCTGGAACGTCTGGCCGTTGGGCACCACACCCGAGACTTTCATCCTTCCCGCACCGAGCAGTGGACCGGCGAATGCCCCCATGGCCCGGAGCACCAGCTCGTTCCGCCACAGGCTCTCCGGCATCCGCACGGCCATGGCGGTCAGCATCCTCGTGGCCGCGGAGGTGCCCAGATCCAAGCGCCAGTCCACGACGCCGGGAACCGTAATCAGCGCGGTGGAGGGCCCGCTCCACTGGATGTCGACGTCGGTCTCCACTGTATGGTGGACGGCTTTCCCGAAGTAGCGGGCGCAGCTGAACTCGGGCGCGGTGTTGGCGTAGATGGTCCACTCGCCGCCGGGCGTGCGGTGCCAGACAGAGCGGTAGCCGGGGCCAACGGAGCTAACCGGGAAATCCCGGAAGGCCAGGTAGTGGCCGCTGGTGAAAGGCAGGCCCAGGACGGCGTAGCCGGCGAAATGCTCCGCTGGGTCCTCGGGAAGTTCGGCAAGTGTTGGTGTTGCCTCTGCTGATGACTGCGGCTGGTAGATGGTCATGGCCGCCTCCTTTTCTCTATGCCTTGAGACTAGGAGCGGGCCGCGGCAGGGACATGGGGCAGTTGCCTCATTTAGCGTCGGTTTTACGCGGCACCGATGGCGTCGAGCCACTCCTGGAACGTTTGGCGTCCGACGGCGGAACCCGGCGGCGGGATCAGGCCGCCGTTGCGCATGGCCTTGCCCATGGGGCCGGGCACCCGGAGCGGAACGATCAGTTTTTTCTGCCGCGTCTTGGCCAGATAGGCCGCCACCAGGCCCTTCAGGTGTTCGGTCCGCGGGCCGCCGAGGTCCGGAATGCGTCCCTTCGGCCCGGACTCGGCCGCATCTACCAAGGCTGCGGCTACCTCCTTTGCTGCCACCGGCTGGGTGACCATCGTGGGCACGAAGACCAGCGGGCCCACTGCGGCGGCTTTGATGGACATCGGCACGAACTCGTGGAATTGGGTGGACCGGAGGAGGGTCCAGGGAATGCCGCCGTGCCTGACTTCGTCCTCCTGCACCAGCTTCCCGGCGTACAGTCCCGAGTTGGCCTTATCGATGCCCACAATGGACAGCACCAGACGGTGCTTTACGCCGGCCTTCTTCCCGGCTGCCAGCAGGTTCTGGGTGGCGTTGGTGAAGAAGTCCACGGCCTTTTTGGTGGACAGGACCTGGATACCGGAGACGTCGATGACGGTGTCGACGCCCTGGAGTGCCTGGTCGAGGCCGCGCCCGGTGATGAGGTCCACCCCTTCGGCGCGGCTGAGGCTGACCACGTGGTGCCCGCGCTCCCTGGCGACGGCCACAACGTGGCGTCCTACTGTCCCGGTTCCCCCTGCAACGGCGATTCTCATGGTTGGAATCCTATGCGGGTTCTACGACAAGAACCGGTGAGTTTCCGCCGCCGTCGCCGTGCAGCGAGGCTTTGCGCGGTTACCCCCCAGGAAAGCAACGGCGCGACAGTGCTGCGCTGAAATCGCCCGCGACGGACAGTGGTGGCTTCACTGGAGCCGCTTGAGCGTGAGCGGAGACTAACCGAAGCCTAAGACCTTTTGATCCTTTGGCAGTGGTGGTTTAACGTCCGAGCTCTGTGTGGATCGATCCGACGGTCAACCGAAGTGAGCCCTCGCAAAAAATGGAGATGAGTCGTAGGGCGGGAGGGGAGAGGCCCTTAGTCGGCCATTAGAACGGCATGTGTTGCATTTTCCGTTCCAACGCCGATTGTTGTGATAGCGGTGTGTCGATTACTTGAAAATAAATATTGCAAATATTAAGCGCGGGCGACACAAGCGTCATCCGTTGCTCAAGATTGCATCAAGATCTAATCAAGTTATGCCAAGGATACACCTTTTTGTCTTTGGCCGGCCCTTTGAACAAATACTCTCTTTTCAGATGCGACTTATCACGTCGAGAAGTACCACAAAGCTCATGAGCATTTTGAGCACTCCCCTTTGTGGGTCTCTGCGATTGATTGATGGGTAGCACTCGCATTTGCACTCGCACGAATCATTGGGGGCCACATTGTCGGAAATTGAATCCATGCCTGGAATTCCTCCTAGGCCAGAGGCTGCACCTCTATCCAAAACGGCAGATCACGGTCCCAGCGCTGAAGAGGGCGCCGCTTCACAGAATCCTAAGAAATTGGGGAAGCGCCGGTTTTCACTCTTCAAGAATAAAGCACAGCGGGGAATGATGACCGGCTTAGGTGTCAATTCCACTCCTTCAAAGGGCGCGAGCAAAGGAAGCCGCAAACCACGGATTAGATGGTATTGGGCGGTGAGCGCTGCGGTGGTCACCCTCATTGGAGGGACAGCATTTGGCGCAACTCTTCCAGATCCCACGAAAAGTGATGAGTATGTTGCTCTCCAGTCGCAGAAGGACGGCGTCAGCGCGGATCTAGCCAAACTGCAGAGTCGCTATAACACTCTGAACTCGAGTATTTCCGGGCGCGAGTCGACAATTTCTACCAAAGAATCCGCATTGACGGTTCGCGAATCGGCAGTGAAGGCCGCGGAAGACAACGTGAAAAAGCGGGAGGAAGCGGTGACGGCTGCCGAGAAGGCGAAAGCAGCGAACACCATCAAAGAAGGAACCTGGACGGTGGGCAGGGACATCGAACCAGGGACGTACCGAACCACTGCTGACGTAGCGGGAAGCTGCTACTGGGGCATCTACCGCACAGGCTCCAACGGGTCGGACATCGTGGACAATGACATTGTCACGGGCGGGCGTCCTTCGGTGACACTGTCAGTGGGCCAGGATTTCAAATCTTCCCGCTGCGGTTCGTGGTTGAAGCAATGATCTGATTCATGGTTGCAGAACAGTAAATCTTGCCACCGCCGAGAACCCGGCTCCTTCCCGGCCTGCCCCTACATTATTCCCGTTTGTGCTGAAGTCATCCGATGTACCAGGAGCCGCGGGGCTGATGCAAAGCTGTTGGCTGCCCTTTTCGCCTGTAGTTGAACTGGTCGAGATTGGCGCTGCGGTTGGGAGGCTGGCCTCCAATTTCACGTTACTGTCACCACTCCTTTATTTAGGCCGCCATGTTGGAGGTGGCCGGGTCACGACGCCGAGGAAAGTCAAACATGTCTTCAAAATTCACTATCTATACAGTCCTGCTGGTGGGATCACTCGCTCTTTCCGGCTGTTCAAGCTCTAAACCGGCCGTTACTGCAGAATCCACCACGACAGCGACACCGACGGTAACCGCGCCACCTGCAAATGGGGGCAGCTACTCAACCGTGTCGGCGCTTAAAGCCGCTTATGTCAAGGCCGGGGGTGCATGCCCGGACTTCATACAAACAAACAAGATCACACTTGCCGCCGAGTCGGCCGAGTGCTCGTCGAATACGGTCATCTCGACATACCTCTCAAGCAGTGACATCAGCCAGCTGATTCAGAATGTGAAGAAACTCAACGCAGATCTGAAATCATCTGGCGGAAACTCGTGGCTTGTGGGGGAGAACTGGGTCATTAACAGCCCGACAACGGCAGAAGTCCAAGGGAAATTGGGCGGAAAGCTTGTCAGCTTCTAGTTAATTGAGGAGCAGTTAGAGCCGATTCTATTGGCACATTTAGGGGATGGAGGTGCGTGCAGGTTGGTGGGACATAGCGGAGTGGTTCCCCAGCCAAACGATCTTCCCGAAGTCAATAGTCAACGATCCAGACAGGAATAAAAAATGACAGATAACACAACCATGACTGATGCAAAGCGCGACGGCAAAGCTCAGGCCGCGGCCGATAAGGCGTATCGCAAGGCCTCGCGTCCCTGGTTCAAGAAGAAGCGCTTCATGATTCCGCTGATCATTCTCGTGATAGCGATCGTTTCGTCGATGGCGAATGGCGGCAAGAGTAATTCTTCAGCCACTGCCACGCCTGCCACGGACGCATCAGCAGTCGCATCTGCTGCGGGGCCCGCAGCGGCAGCACCTGCGGCGGCGCCCGCTCCTGCGAAAGCGGCTCCTGAGGTGGTGCAAGTCGAAGCTGGTACTCTTCTGGCGGACTTCAAGGGCAATGAGGCCGCGGCCGACGCGAAGTACAAGGGCAAGGTTCTGCAGGTCACCGGCTTCGTCGATAAGGTCGACACTGAATTCCTCGATAAGGATCAGTACATCGTGCGGCTCGATAACGGCGACAAGTACAACTTCTTGCACGTCAACTGCAACGACGTGCCAGCAGCACGAGCAGCCACCATTGTGCCCGAGAGCGCGATCACTGTGCGGGGCACTTTTCAGGATGGCGGCGACCTCGGCGTCGAGCTGAAAGCTTGCGAAGTTCTCTAACGGGCTCATCCAGTCTTATCGGTCCGAGTCTGCGCCACTACCTGGGCGCAGACTCGGACCGTTCTGTTTGTCCAGGTTCTGTCTGCACAGAGAGTAATCGGCTCTGCTCTCAGATCACTACGCGGCCGCCGAGCAAGCTCTGACAAGCACCCTCTTCAATCGCGAGCGTCCCATGCCCATGTAGCAAGCCCCTGGTTAACCATTTGGCAGATTGAGGGAGCGAACGCAGGGAGGGAACCTACCCCGCGACCGCAGCCTTTGCTGCCCGAGTGGCGTTCATCCACTCGGTCAGCCAGGGCGCCCGAACGCTGGAGGTGATGCGGCAGTCGGCAACAAACGTTCCGCGAGCACCGGCATCGATCCACTCCTGCAGCGCAGACAGGTCATCAAGCGTACGGATAACAGCAGATTCGGCACCCAGGGCCCGGGCAACACCACTGAAGTCCACCTCCGGGATCAGCATCGGCTTCTCGGTCAGTCCCTGCGAGCCGTACTGGTGGATCTCAGCGCCGTAAGCGGCGTCGTTGTAGATCACCACGATCGCGCTGCGAGCCGTACCGATGAGTGATTCGAGGTCGGACAGGCCCATCAAGAACCCGCCGTCGCCGGAGGCCAGCACCAGGGTGCGGCCGTCCTCCACCGCGCGGGCGGCCCCGACGGCGCTCGCCAAGCCCAGCCCGATGGACTGGTACGCGGTGCCCACCATCACCAGGTCCTGCGGGCGCGGGATGTTCCAATACATGGGCGCCCAGCCGATGAAGTGGCCGCCGTCCTGGACCACGGTGCGGCGCTCCGGCAGGACGGCGTCGAGGGCGGTGGCGAGGGCGCGCGGGTCCAGGCGCCCGTCCACAGTTTCGGCCGAACCCAAAGCATGCCCCGGTCCGGCAGTCAGGCGCCGAGAAGCTTCCGCCCGCCAACCAGCCGCAGCAACCTCGCCATCGACCAACGACAACAGCCGCGAGGCAGCAACCTTGGCGTCCATGCCGACGAACAGGTCCACCCGCGGGTTGGTCGGCTGCAGCGCTGTGTCGATCTGAATAACAGTCGCATCCGGGCCGAGCAGGTGCCCGAACCGCATGGTGAACGGGCTCAGGCTCGCCCCGGCCACCATGACCACGTCGGCCTCGCCCATGAGCCCGGCCGCAGTGTCGGTGCCGAAACCGCCGGCCACGCCCAGGAACCCCTCGCCATTGAGGAGGTTGAGCGCGAGGGCGGTTCCGGCGGTCAGTGCGCCGAGCCGGTCGGCAAGTTCGCGGAGCTCCGGCCCGGCTCCGGCGAGGTGCGCACCCCGGCCGGCCAGGATCAGCGGCCGCCTGGCACCGGCGAGCAGGCGGCCAACCCGCGCAAGGTCCGTGCCGCCGTCGTCCGTCACCTTCAAAGCTGCCGGCTCCGGAAGTTCCTCGTCGGCAGCCTCGACCGCCGCGAGGTCGTAGGGGATGGCAAGCACGACGGCGGTGCGCCGGGTGAGTGCGTACTCCACCGCCTGCCGGGTGATGGCGCCCGCGGCGTCGCGCGTGACGGTGAAGGTGGCCGCGCCGAGGCCCGTGGCGATGGCGGATTGGTCAACGTCCCAGGGCCGGGCACCGGTGGTGGGGGCATCGCCGGTGACCAGCACCACCGGGATCTGCGCCTGGACGGCCTCGGCGAGGGCGGTGAGCGCGTTGGTGTAGCCGGGGCCGTAGGTGGTGGTGCCCGCGGCGAGCCGTCCCGAGGCCCGGTAGTAGGCGTCAGCCGCGGCGATGGCGGCACCCTCATGCCGGACAGCGGTGAAGCGGAGACCCTGCTGCTCCGCGGCGTCCAGGAAGTAGACATTGCCGTTGCCCATGACGCCGAAAACGTCGCTGACATAGCTGCTGAGAACCTGTGCGACGCGGCCCGAGACCGTGAGAGTAGTCATGCAGGCATCGTGTGGCCTGCATCTCACATTTGCAATACCCTGCGATGCAGCTGGGATTTTTGGCAGCAGACGAGCCCTGAAGTGATAATTTGCCCATTTGTGGTGCGTGTCACCCGCCTATTCCGCGGGGCGGGATTCCTGCTCCGACAGCCGGCTGATGAGGCCGTCGTAGCGGGGCGGCATGAGTTCCAGGATGGAGATGGCCGTGCTGGTCCGCTCAATCCCGTCGATCTCCAGGATCTCGTTGGTGATGCGGTAGAGGTCTGCCGTGCCGCGGGCCACCACCTTGGCCATGAGGTCCGCGTCGCCGGTGGTGGCGTGCACCTCGATGACTTCCGGGATGGCGGCGAGCCCGTTCTCCACCGAGCCGGTCCGGGTCTGGCTGATGGAGAGCGAGAGGAAGGCCATCAGTTCGTAGCCCAGCGCGGCGGGGTCCAGCCTGCGGCTGAAGGAGCGGAGCGCGCCGCTGCGCTCCAGCCGCGCCAGCCGGGCGTGGACGGTGTTGCGGGCGACGCCGAGTGTCCGGGAGAGTGCCAGGGCGCTGGCTTCGGGGTCCTTGTCGAGGGCAAGAATGATCCTGCCGTCGAGCGAATCGAGGGTGCGAGAGTTTGCGATGGTCATATTTTCACCAGAGCTACTAGAAGTTGAGCAGAAGTCCCAAGCACCGGAGCCTACCTTGCATTGTGGTCCGGGTCACTTCCATGATCGGACTTCATGACCAGTGATCAGCTTGTTGCCGCTCCCGAAACTGCGTTGCCCACCCTGCGTGGCGCGGTGGCGGGCCTTCCGTCCTACGTCCCGGGCCGGCGCGGCACCGGCGCGGACATCGCCGCCCTCGCCAGCAACGAAAGCCACTATCACCCGCTGCCCGCCGCCATGGCTGCGGTGACCGAAGCGGCCGGCAGGATGAACCGCTACCCGGACATGGCCGCCGTCGAACTCCGCGAACGGCTCGCCCGGCATCTGGGCGTCACCGCGGAGGAAGTGGCGGTGGGGCCCGGAAGCGTGGGCGTCCTGCAGCAGATCATCACCGGACTGTGCGACGCCGGGGATGAAGTGGTGTTCGCGTGGCGCTCCTTCGAGGCATACCCCATCCTCGTGGAGCTGGCGGGTGCCCGGTCGGTCCGTGTCCCGCTGGACGATGCCGAGGGTCACGACCTGGATGCCATGGCCGCCGCTGTCACCGGCCGCACCAGGGTGATCCTGCTCTGCACGCCCAACAACCCCACCGGAGTGCCGATCGGCCATGACCGCCTCGAAGCTTTTCTGCAGTCCGTGCCCTCCAGTGTCCTGGTGGTGATCGACGAGGCCTACGTGGAGTATGCCGACGCTGGCCCTGACTCCCTGGCGCTCTACCGCCGGTACCCGAACGTCTGCATCCTGCGCACCTTCTCCAAGGCCTATGGGCTCGCCGGCCTGCGTGTCGGGTATGCCATTACGACGGCGGCCATCGCCGAGGGACTGCGCCGCACCGCCCTTCCCTTCGGCGTGAGCGCCCTGGCGCAGAGGGCGGCCGTCGCGTCGCTGGACGCGGGGGAGGAGATGGAAGCGCGGGTTTCGGCGGTGAAGCTGGAGCGCGCCCGGATGGCCGCGGAGCTGGCAGCCCAGGGCTGGAAACTGCAGCCGAGCCAGGGCAATTTCCTGTGGATCCGTGCCGACGATGAGCGCCTGGTGAACCTGGTGGCCGCGTTCAACGGCGCGGGCATCCTGGTCCGGGCGTACCAGGGCGACGGCGTGCGGATCACCGTTGCCGGACCCGCCTCCAACAACCGCGTGCTCCGGCTTCTCGAAGCCCACCCAGCCTGAAGTTTTATCCCCAACAGTTCCACCTACAACTAAGAGGAATCCCATGGAACAACAGACAAAGACGTCTGCCCGCCCGCTCGGCGCAGCCCTCAAACCCCGCCAGCTCACCATGATGGGCCTGGGAAGCGCCATCGGCGCGGGCCTGTTCATCGGCTCCGGCGCGGGCATCCAGGCCGCCGGCCCGGCGGTGCTGATCTCCTACTTCGTGGCCGGCACGCTCATCATCCTGGTGATGTGGGCGCTCGGCGAGATGGCCGCGGCCAACCCGGACAGCGGCGCCTTCTCTGTCTACACCGCCAAAGCGTACGGGCCGGTGGCCGGTGCAACTGTGGGCTGGCTCTGGTGGCTGCAGCTGGTGGTCGTGATCGCCGCCGAGGCGCTCGGTGCGGCAGGCCTCCTGGCCACCATCTTCCCGGCGCTCCCTGTGTGGCTGATGGCCTTCGTGTTCATCGTGGTGCTCACCGCCGTGAACCTCACCAGCGTGAAGAACTTCGGCGAGTTCGAGTTCTGGTTCGCCCTGCTTAAGGTCGCGGCGATCGTCGGGTTCCTGCTGGTGGGCGCTGCCCTGCTCTTCGGCTGGCTGCCGGGTGTGCAGTCGCCGGGCCTGGCCAACTTCATGGGGGAGGGCTTCGCGGTCAACGGGTTCAGCGGGATTGCGACGGCGCTGTTCGTGGTGGCGTTCGCGTTCGGCGGCACCGAGATCGTGTCCGTAGCTGCAGCTGAAACAGCTGAGCCGGCCCGTTCTGTGAAGAAGGCTGTCCGGACGGTCCTATGGCGAATCCTGGTGTTCTACATCGGCGCCATCTTCGTGATCGCAGCGGTGGTTCCCGTGGGTTCGGCCGGGTTGAAGAGCCCGTTCGCCGCAGTGCTGGACGCCGCAGGCATGCCCGGTGCCGCTACCGCCATCACCTTGGTGGCTGTCGCGGCGCTGCTGTCCGCGCTCAACGCCAACCTCTACGGTGCATCCCGGATGGCGTACTCCTTGGCCGAGCGGGGCGAGGCCCCGCGTTGGCTGGCCTCTGTGTCCAAAGCCCGGGTTCCGGTCGTTGCCGTACTAGCCAGCGTTGCGTTCGGGGTTGTCACGGTGGTGCTCGAGCTTGCCTTCCCAGAGAAGGTCCTTCCCGTCCTGCTGAACATCGTGGGTTCGACCTGCCTGCTGGTGTGGACGTCCGCGCTCCTGGCCCAGCTCGCGCTGCGCCTCCGCGCCGATCGCGAGGGAACTGAACTGCCCCTGCGGATGCCCGGCTTCCCGTGGCTCACGGCGGTAGGTCTGGTCATTCTGGCGGCGATCTTCACGGTGGGCTTCATCGGCCAGGACTCCCGTCCCCAGCTCCTGAGCACTTTTGGGCTTGTGGCGGTGCTGGCGGTCGGGTGCTGGGTGAACCAGCGATCGGGCAAGGTTCCGGCCGCCGTTGGATCTCCGGACGAGGCCAAGCAGTCGGTTCTTATCGACTGAAGCAGGCGCTGCTAACCCTTTCACAGGTTTAGGCACACGAAAGGCGCGTCCGGTCTAGCCGGGCGCGCCTTTTGCCATGCCGCTGTGTGTTTACGTTTCGTCCCGTTACATGGCGGGACCTCTCCGCGCCTTCCTGCCCGTTCCGGTAGCTTCTGCCAAGTTCTGCAGATTTTCCGTGTTCAGGAAGCCAGCGACTTCGACTGAACCATCAGGCCGGACACGAATATCTACGCGATTGGCGGCAATTTCGGGGCGATAGGACCTGTACCGATCGGAGATGTGGATAAAGCGTTGGTTGGTGGAACCGACCAACGCTCTGTCTTTTTCCTGGTTCCAAGCTTGGTAGGGGCCGTCGACGAGCAGATCAATCCCGGCAAGGAATTCCCGAGTGTCCGCGTCCCTGTCCCGCAGTGCCTCGTACTCATAGCCGGAGAAAGCAATGACACCGAGCCCGTGTTCCTGCGCCTCCCTGGCCAACTTCGCACCAGCGGAAGGTTGGTCAAAGGGCTCACCCCCGATGAGCGTGAGACCCTCGACTTCGCCAGCTAAGGCACCCAAAACGATGTCGCTGACCCTTACGTCGCATCCGCCGCTCGGGATAAAGAGGTGCGGGTTGATGCAGCCCGTGCAGCGAATGCTGCAGCCCTGGAACCAGATGGCGCTGCGTAGGCGAGGGCCTTCAGCTGTCGTCCCGTGAAGAATCCGCGCTACGCGCAGTACGTCCGTGGTCAAAGGTCGAGTCTACGGGCTGCTTGATTTGCGCTGCGCCGTGTCGGCTGTGGCTGTGCCGGGGCCGTTGTGGCGGGACTGCCTGAGGTTCCGAAGAGGAGCCTCTGACGGTGCGGAATCAGAAGGTGCGGTTGTATCTGGGCCTTGGCCATGAGTTGCTCGAAGGATGTGAAGTGTCCTTGGCTCTGGCGCACCTCTACGATGCGTCCGGCAGCCGCCTGATCGATTCCGAGGGCCGCAACGAGGTCTTGGGCGGATGCCATGTTCACGTCAATGGGCCCCGTCGCGGCACTATGACCGGAAAAGGTGTGAGCCGGTGGGGTGGTCTGGACAGGCGGAGGAACTACTGACCTGAACGCGGCAGCCGCGGCGTTGGGGTCGTGGCCGGTGGCAGGACTAGTACTGACCGAGGGAGCGGAACTGCCAGCCTGGGCATACCACTTGGTGTCGCCAGAGTGAGCTTTCCATACCAGCCATTTCCGGTTCGTGATGAAGGTTGCCACGATTCCACCAATAAACGTTAGGAACCATATCCATCCCCAGATGGTGCTCGCCGTGGAGCGAATGGGTGCTGCTTTCGTACCGGCGTCAAACGTTCCGCTCGCCACCATGAGGCCGACTCCAAGGACGAGGAAACCTACGCCCATCTGGATCCACAGCTTGTTCTTGGCTTTCACCCCGCGGATGAGAAACGCCACACCCGTAAGTAAGCCAAAGGAGAGAATACTCCACAGGACCCCGGCGCTGTTCCGCAGCCGCCATGTTCGTGAACACAGTTTTTCTTCGGGCGTCATCGTCCGTTGTTCCCCTCATGCTGTAGTTGCTGATTTGCCACTGTTTGTGTGGCGTTTTGGAAGTAGGCGGGCGTCAGGCGTGAATCCGCAATGACTGCGTCCGGCAGGAGAGCCTGAATCGCGGCCAGCTCATCTACACAGGCTGTGCCCGGACCATGGGCCTCGGCAGTGATAGATCCTGAGGCTGAAACCGTGATAGTTATGGTCTTCTTTTGCATCATGTGGCCTGTTCGAAAACGAGTTGAACTTCTCCGTTTGCTGCGGTCTGCGAGACCAGAGTCATCCCCATTTCCGCCGCCCGGGCATGCAAGGAGGCGATCGTTCTTTCCTGCAGCAAGGCGCCAACGCTCATGTCCAAGGCGGCAAGCATATTGTTTGTGACTTGGTCTTCGGCGCCATCGACACGCCCGAGGAACACCTCACCGATGCGCTGAAAAGTGATCCGGCCGTAAGGGCTGTCGCCGGTAAGCCGCCCGTCTGCGACGCTGAGGCTGGTGGCGCCCATGGCAATGAGAGCGTCATACAACAGTTGCTGGTCTTTAATCCGGGTGGTCTTGCACTTCTCGCAGAGATCAGTGCTACGTGCCTCACGGATAGCGGCAATGGCGGCAATTCCAAGGGGAATGAGCAGAACTTCGAGACTCATGACCTAGTCCCCGAAGTCGATCTGCCGGCCACCACGCCAAGAGTTTACGTCTGCTGGCGCTGCTGATCCGCTGGTGGAGTAATCACCCCTGGAACTTGTCGACGTTGCGGCCACGGCTCGCTGTGAAGCCCAGTCTCGGACCCCCTTGATCTGCTCTGCTTGGGTGACGGACAAGGGGACAGTGTTGGTAATGGCCCTGCGGAGGTCCTTTTCGTTCAGCCGACGGCGCTCAGAGTAAGCCTCGAAGCAGGCACTGACGGCCGCTTCGGCAATTTCTGCGCCTGAGAAACCTTCTGTATGTTCCGCTAGGAAACCCAGGGAGTCGTTGTTGATTTCGAAATCACCAGTGGCCGCAGATCCCGCGGTCAGTCTCTTCTCGAGTTGGATGCGCCAGATGTGGACCCGTTCCTCTCTAGTCGGCAGGTCAACGAAGAAGATCTCGTCGAAGCGGCCCTTGCGGAGGAACTCCGGCGGAAGGGTGTCGATCTTATTGGCCGTGGCGATTACGAAGACCGGGTTCTTTTTCTCCTGCATCCAGGTCAAAAAGGTACCGAAGACGCGCTGGCTTGTGCCGGAGTCTCCACTGCCGCTGGAACCAAAGCCTTTTTCAATTTCATCTATCCACAGGATGGAGGGCGAGACAGCCTCAGCCAGCCTTAGCGCTCCGCGCATATTTTGCTCGCTGGACCCTACGAGGCCGGAGAATACCCGGCCGACGTCAAGGCGGAGTAGGGGCAGGCCCCAGAGGGTGGCCATGCACGTCGCGGTAAGGCTCTTGCCGCAGCCAGGGATGCCGGTTATTAGGACACCTTTTGGCGCCGGGATGGACCAGCGCTGGGCATCAGGCAGCCAGGAGCCGTTCCGCTTTTGCAGCCATTTCTTCAGGTTTTCCAGGCCACCGACGTCATTCAACGAACCCTCCGGCGTGATGAACTCCAGCAGTCCTGATTTCCGGATGGTCTGGCGCTTTTCATCCAGGACCAAGGCAATGTCAGAAGCGTCCAGTCGGCGGTCCGAAGCGATGGCGCGTGCGAAGGCATTTTCTGCTTCGCCAAGCGTGAGGCCCTGTGCCGCTTGGATAAGCCTCTGACGCTCGTCTGAGCTCAGATCAACGACGATCGATGCCGCATTCGCGCTGACTATCTCGTCTAGTACGCCCTCAATTTCGCCTGCTGTGGGCAAAGGAAGGTCAACGACAGTGACTTCCTTTTCCAGGTCGGGCGGAAGCGTCATACCGGGAGAGACGATGATAAGGGTGTGCGGGACTTCTCCTGTTCGGAACGCAATCGCTGCGTCCTGCACAGCACGCACCATGGTGGGCTCGGCGGGGCGGCCCTGCGACCCCAGGAAGTGGTGTAGATCAAAGAAGATGAAGATGGTCGGCTCTTGAGTCTTGATCGCTTCTGCCAGGGCAGCGTCGGGAGCGGTGGGCTTTCCCGTCATCTGACCGGGAGCGTGCAGACCCTTCGAAACGGTGTAGGTGATGACCCGCCGCTGGCGACGTATGTCTGGACTGACCGCGACAGCTTCCGCGGCAGCGACCACTCTGTCACCTTCATGGGTCTCGACGAGAAGGATCGGATGTCTCGCCCGGATCAACTCCACCAATGTGGCCCCGAACTTCAGCGGCGTCTTCGAATTCACTTATGCCCCCCGATATACTTCTGTCACAACTGGAGGAAGCATATCCCACCAACTTCCACCGTAGGGAAGGCAAAAAGGGCGGCTGACACAAGGACAAGTACGAAAGACACGCACGACGGCGCGAGCCGAATGCGAACGTATCGCCGGCTAAGGGATGAGGAGCCGCCGGAACAGTCCTTCGGCGCTCAAGGAAAAAGTCACTGCCACTCTTGAATATGACGTTCCCCGCAGGATCACCTCAAGATTGGCGCAGGTTCGCCGTTCGTCGCGACGGCCATCGGATACCGTCACATTCGGGGGAAATCTACGACGCTGTTGCGCTAAAGGTGTTACTCCGAAAGTTCCATGAATCGTACCTAGGAGAATTATGAAATACCGCAGCATCGCAGCACCGCTACTTTTGCCTCTCGTCACTTTCGGTATCTACTCCTTGGTTTGGAGTGTTAAAACGAAGAACGAAATGAATAAGTACGGCACGGGCATACCCACCGCTTGGTTGTTGGTCCTGCCTATCGCCAACATCGTATGGCTATGGAAGTACTCCGTGGGAGTCGAAGCTTTCACTCGTCGAGGTCTCGGACGTCATGCAGCTTTTTGGCTGATGCTCCTTCTCGGGACCATCGGTTCAGCCATAGTTCAGCACGAGTTCAATCGAAAAGTTGCACCAGCCCCACTCACCTTGCCGGTTTC
The DNA here is from genome assembly GCF_052046035.1 of Paenarthrobacter sp. 22069. NCBI lineage: Bacteria > Bacillati > Actinomycetota > Actinomycetes > Micrococcales > Micrococcaceae > Paenarthrobacter > Paenarthrobacter sp. 22069. Next base: position 112,033 of record NZ_JBQEQF010000016.1, read on the forward strand.
CGCCTGACTCCCTATCTGACAGATTCACAAACCGGGCATAGGGAGATGCACTGTGACGACTTCAGCAACTAACAATTCACCGCAGGGCGGTCCTGGGGAGCCTGAGGAAGGTGTCTCCGGCAACAACAACTCGTTCCCTGCAGGCTCGCCCGAATTAGCAGATTCCCTGGAACCACAGACAAGGGTCTGCCGTAAATGCAGTGTGCAAAGTCTGACCGTCGGTGGTTACTGCCCGAGTTGCGGCACACCATATGTCGCGCGACGGCGTTTCGCCAATGTGAATAAGCGCCTTGTGGCTATAGCTACAGCCGTCCTCATTATCGTGGTTGCCGGGATTGCCATTTCACTCAATGTTCAGCATACAAACCAGGTCAATGCAGAGAACGCTGCGGCAGCGTCGGCGGCCGAAGCGGAAGACAAACGTCAGGCAGAAGCTACGCGGGCATCACAGGCCGCGGCCGCGGCCAAACAGGCAGCAGATGCAACCAAACGCGCCCAGCGGAAGCTGATAGTGACATCCCTAGAAGATTCGATCCTGAAGGACGCCGAGTCCCGGGTCGGCAAGGGAGTCCTCGAGGGGCCAATCACCCGGGCATCCTGCACCCCTATTGGTGGAGGTTCGTCCGATGACTTGACGGCCATTACCGGGACCTTCCAATGCATCGCTGTCAACAAGACTGAGGCCGACGGGTCATCCTCGGGCTACCGTTTTTCGGCAACTGTCAATTGGAACGATGCCAGCTATTCATGGCATCTGGGCAGCTGATTTAGGTCCCAGTGGGCACCGCAAACAACCCAGAGTCGTCTGTAGTATTAGCGGTTCCAGAGCTGATGCCCGTATTCGTTGATCAGTTGAGTCTCCAGCTGGTGGGCCTCGGCTCGGGTCTCGACTATCTGCCCCCGAACTTCCAGTCCTGCGTGGTCAATTGCTGAACGGGCTGCTGCCTTCGCCCTCGTAGGAGTGCCTGCAAGAGCCTCGTCCAGCCGCGCCTGGAGACACTTCGGATCTTCGAATGCCCTGCCGAAGGCATGCTCTCCCAATCCGGAGCCGGCTCCCTTGCCGCTTGCGTAGATTGCCAGCCAGCCACGGAGCCCATTACCTCGTGGCGCTCGTGGCGCTCATGGCCATGCTGTTCACCGCGCACAGCTACGGCCGGATGGCCATCGCCTACCCCGTGGCCGGCTCCGCCTACACCTACGTCCGCCGCTCCATCGATCCCCGCGTCGGGTTCCTGGTGGGCTGGGCCGTCCTGCTCGACTACCTCTTCCTGCCCATGGTCATCTGGCTCATCGGCGGCTCCTACCTCAGCGCCCAGTTCCCCGGCATCCCCATCGGCGTCTGGATCGTGGGCTTCATCGTCATCACCACGCTGCTGAACATCCTGGGCATCAAGGTGGCGGACAAGGCCAACTACGTGCTGATGGCGTTCCAGCTGCTGGTCCTGGTGTTCTTTGTGGCGCTGGCCATCGGCAGCGTGGTGTCCGCCAATGGGGCCGGGGGACTGGCCAGCGGGCAGCCGTTCTTCAACGACACCGCCAGCTTCGCCACCATCTCCGCCGGCGCGGCCATCGCGGCGTACTCGTTCCTGGGGTTCGACGCCGTCACCACCCTCACCGAGGAAACCATCAACCCGCGCCGCACCGTGCCGCGCGCCATCATGCTAGTGGCCCTGATCGGCGGCGGCATCTTCGTGGCGGTGTCCTACGTGACCCAGCTGGTGCACCCCGGCGGCGTGTTCGAGGACTCGGCCTCCGCGGCCAGCTCCATCGCCCTGCAGATCGGCGGGGGGCAGCTGTTCGGTGCCGTGTTCCTGGCCGGCCTGGTGGTGGCACAGTTCGCCTCAGGCCTCGCTGCGCAGGCCAGCGCCTCCCGCCTGCTGTATGCGATGGGCCGCGACTCCGTCCTGCCCAAGGCGGTCTTCGGCCGGCTCAGCGAGAAGTTCCACACCCCGGTGGCGAACCTGGTGATCACCGGCATCGTGGGCCTGATCGCGATCTTCCTGGACGTGGCCACGTCGACGTCGTTCATCAACTTCGGTGCTTTCACCGCCTTCACGCTGGTGAACGCCTCGGTGGTGTTCCACTATGTGCGCCAGCGCCGGGCCGGGCAGCAGCTGAACCCGGTGTCCTACGTGGTGGTCCCGGTGATCGGCGCGGTCATCTGTGCCTACCTGCTCTCCCAGCTGGATAGCAACGCTATTACGCTGGGACTGTCCTGGCTGGTGCTGGGCGTGATTGTCCTGGCCCTGATCACCCGCGGCTTCAAGGCCTCGCCGCCGGAAATGGCGGCCACGGAGAAGGCGACCGTCGAGGCAGCCGCCTGAGTCTGTTTCGTTTGTAGTGTGGCCGTTGGGCCGAGGGAAGGAATGTTCGTGAGGATAGCGCTGGGGCAGCTGGAGTCGGGCGCCGACATCCAGGCCAACCTCGCCGCGATCGACAGGTTCGCCGCCGAGGCAGCGCGCGACGGCGCCGGGCTGGTGGCCTTCCCGGAGTACGCCACCTACGAGAAAAAGAAGGTGGACGCGACCTTCCCCGCGGTGGCCGAGCCGCTGGATGGGCCGGTCTGCCGGGAGCTTGCCGCCATCGCCCGCCGCCACCGTATCGCGGTGGTGGCGGGCGTGGTGGAGACCTCGGAGGAGCCGGGCAGGGCGTACAACACTTTGGTGGCGTTCGGACCCGACGGCGGCTTGCGGGCTTTCTACCGGAAGATCCACCTTTTCGACGCGCAGGGCTTCGGGGAGTCGGAGTTCATCAAGCCTGGCTCGTCTACCGCGCCGGTGGTATTCGAGTACGGGGAGTGCGGTTCGGCCTGATGACCTGCTACGACCTGCGGTTCCCGGAGCTGGCACGGTCGCTGGCCGACGCCGGCGTGCAGGTTTTGCTGGTCTGTTCGTCCTGGGTGCCGGGCGAGCACAAAACCGAGCAGTGGCTGGCGCTGAACGCGGCCCGGGCGATCGAGAACAGCGTGTACATGGCTGGGGTGTGCCAGGCGCCGCCGGTGTCGGTGGGGCGGAGCGTGCTGGTGGACCCGATGGGTGTTGTCGAGGCGGACCTTGGGCTGGAGCCTGGGGTGCGGACGGTGGAGGTGTCGCTGGAGACGGTGGACCGGGTGCGGGAGTCGTTCCCGATGTTCCGGCAGCGGCGGCTGTAATGGCGGCCATGACCTGGCTTTTTGCCCGTGTCCTACACTAGTGAATCCGAAGGCCTGGCTTAGATATGGTCAGCACTGTGCGTAGTTTAGACCTACTCGGACCGAACTAGTCTCGCGCTATAGGTTCAGTACACACCCTTGTGACGGGCAACTACTGGGCTGCGCACTTAGCCCATAGATTGCCCTGGTTCTGCGACTACGGATTCATGTTGACTCGGCGGGTCTGCGGCTCCGGCCGGCTCCCAGCTACGGAAAGAGTTGAGACGCCAGGGGCATCGGGGTCTGTAGCCGACGCCAATCTCACAAAGTCAGAGCGAAAGACGTCGTAATAGACGCCGAAAAGGCGTCTCAATACCGTCAGGAAATTGACCGTCAGGTGTACCAAACCGGCAACAATCAGGAAGGTCCCTGACAGGTGAGCCCAGTCTGGTCGCGCGTCGCGCGGAACCGCAAGGGCAGTTGCAAGACTCATTGCGATTGCCAGCGCCAAGCCTGCACAGTATAGACAAGCCACAGCAGTTTCACTAGTAAGAAGACTCATCTTGCGGCGGATGCTTAGCTCTTCAGATTCGCTGATCTTGATTCGGAGATTAGCCAAAAATATGAACGCGGTGACCATAGCACCGACTAGCAAGCCCGTTGCAGTGAGGAGGGCCGTGGCCCCGCCCCTATCGAGCTTGAACTGGAAATATAGACCTAGCCCGGCAACCGCAAGTGGCAGGGCGAACAGAGCTCCTATAGCGCCAATTGACATTCTCTCCCTTCCGTCGCGGCGAAGAGAAGAGAAGTGGTTGACGACTATTGGCTTGATGCTGAACCTTGAAAGGTCTTGCATTTCATGCCTCCTGCCAGGATTGTAGTTCGGCCCTACTTAGGAAACCAGCCCTGGGTCGGTGTGAGACCCACCTCGTGTAGTACCGTGAAGACGGAAGACTGAATGGCCTTGAGGAAATCTTGCTCCAAGGGTCTGACATTCGTGTCTAGGGGGTAAACGAACCTCGGCCATCCATGACTGACTTCTAGGACCCTACGCTGCCCGTCCTTTACGGTGATGATCTTTTCCTCATCGAAATCCGAGTCGGTATAGTCCTTGAGTCCAACCATCCCTACAAGCTGGAACGGCTGCTTACCCTTGCCAACCATGCTCTTAAGTGAGGCTGCGAATTTTTTGGCAAGTCCGCTGCCGGGTGCCAAACCAACAAACATGCGCACGCCGGACACGCCTGAGGAGTCATCGAAATCGAAACTGGTTCGGTCGACGGACTGCTTGGTAACAAGCTCTACGCCAGTGATACCGACGTCTGGCTTGTTGAGGTAATCCATCCAGGCCACGCCGTCGGCAATGTCTTTTTCGAGATGCATTCGGAGGTTCATAAGACCGAGACGAAAGTTCAACTGGTTAACGAAAGGAGACAAAAGGCTCGCATTGCCCTGAACTTCCGAGATGATCACCCCGTAGTCCCCGCTGGGGGGAACGATGAGAACGATCCTGGATCCGCGCAGGACAGCCTCGTCAGACAAGATATCCTTCGTCTTCTGCCCTGACTTCACGTTTACCGCGCGTGCCTCGGAACCAAATACTCCCCCCGAAACCTCCGTGACCAGACCCCAGTTGTCGCGGCGTTCCGTGTCGACTGTGAAGAACGTGGACTTCCGGTCGTCCGCTTCACCTTGGTTCACCATCTGCTTAATTTCGCCCTCAAGCAGCGCCAACAACGACCCGCCGAGGGCCCTATGGTCGAACGGGTACCTGTCTTTGGGTTTTCCCTTGACCGACAACTGGAAGAGACTAATCCGGTAACCGAAGGCGCTCAAAGGCCCTGCCCCAATCTGTTATGTGCACTTGCTCGAAATATCTTCCCATTTCTTGTTGCTCCATCCGCGCAGCACTGTGGACATGCGGACTGAAGTGTTGGCCCCCCGACACAAAATGAGGCCGCAACGATGGTGGCTGAAGCCCTCTAGCGTTTCCGCTTCTGTCGGCGCGCTGGTTGTCGCTTCTCACGAGCTAACAGGTGCTCTATGTGTCGGCAGTTGGTCGCCTGCCGGGCGACGTTGACGCCAGCCGGGGGAGTAATTTAGGGTGCCCAGTGACTTGCGAGCCCGGAAGCGACTAATATCGACCCCAACTGCATCCCGTTTCGCCTCGAGTAGGCTGCGGCCGAGGTTGGCAACCGCAACCGCAGCCGCGTCCGTACCGCCGATACCCAGGCGAAGATTCCTGTTGAAAAGGACACTGGACCGGGTAAGCAGGGCCGCCAAGCTCAGCTACTCTCTGGATGCGCCAGCCTTCTGGAGCTGTGGCCTGTTGAAGCTGATGTAGTCTCTCTTGACGCCGCATTCGTAAGGGGCCGTGCGCCGACGGTTCGGGGCGACGGCCCGGCGTAACGGCAGTGATAGGTCCGACGGCATCGTCGCTGTGTGGCGATGCTGTTCTTATCTGGGGCGTCGATGTAGCCTCAAATTCCTGCTGCGAACCGTGTCTCCGGTGCGTGTGCTCGATTGTCGGGATCGGTTCCGGAAAATCGAGCAGCGGCTATAAGCGTGATGATCGTTCAATCAAAGGATTCTTGAACGATCACCACCCCACCGCGGCGGTCGTCCCTGGCGTTTTAACCGTTCCACCGCCCGTAACCCCGGCGCCCCTTCGTACCACGCGTTGGCCGGTGGGAGCCTGCCTTTCCGCGTCAGGCGCGGGTTAGCGCAGTGTATTGAAGTCCTCCTTGTGGATCGGACTCTTAGACAGCTCCACTCCACACGGAGGTCTTGTTTTTGTAACCTACATCTAGTTCAGGCCAGTGCTCTTAGCTGTTGTGCCACCTGGTTCAGTTGCCCGCCGCATTCGTCCAGCCAATACTCCGGATACTCGGGGGATATCTCTAGCCACCAGGTTTCCCCAGAACCTGAACCGGTATGCTGCCCCCTGACACCTATGACGTGTGTGTCAAGGATCGGTTTGGGAATAAGCCATGCATTCATGTCGAACGGTGCCAGCCCAAAGCATAGGCAGTAGTCGTAGTCGCGCTCGCGGATTTGTTGGAAACGGAAGTATCCATTATCCCACATAGTGGAGAACTTCACCTGGATGAGGATCCCATTCAAATCAAGATATAACTGGTTATCTACTGAAACCTGTTTCGGGAAAAGACCATGAAGTTGGGCCCATTCTTTTATGAGTTGTCGCGCGATTGAGCCCTTTGTTGCCGGTGGCTGAGCGAGAATCCACCTAAAAGGACTCTCATCCCAAGCGCGTGTTCCTGGATACTTCTCTTCGAGGTTCTCCAGTACCTGCGTCAGAAAATCGAGATCGTCTTCGGAGCGAATATTTGCCATAGCAACCCCCAACCCATCTCTCACAGCCTTTGTGAGCCGACACAACAATAACCTCAGATGCTACTGACTTGTCTATCGGCGATCAGACCTTGATTAGATGGCGACGTTACTCATGAGGCGCACCTTCACTACATACTCCCAATAGCGGTTCACTTCGAAGCTGGCAGCAGCACCGGTTACTTCCCAGAACAAGCCATGTGCATTCAGGCGTGCAGCATCGATGTGACCATGTCACTGCATGGGGTGCACCGCAAGTCGTGGACGGTTGATCAGACGGCTTGTACCGGCTGAGATTGTGCCGTGGTGAGCAGCAGCTCATGTTCCACGGGGTGTTGTAGCCCAGGAGTGAGTGGAGCCGGGCACGGTTGTAGAACTCCTCGATCCAGCGGCCGGTGGTCCGGATTGCGTCCTGCCTCGTTGCCCAGCGCCGCCGGTCGTAGAACTCGGCTTTCAAGGTGGACCAGAACGATTCCTGCATCGCGTTGTCCCAACACGCGCCCGTCCTGCCAACAGACTGGCGGATACCCAGCTGTGCGCAGACATCATTGAGCTGGGTGGAGGTGTACTGGGTGCCCCGGTCGGCATGGAAGACCACACCGTCCGGACCGCTACCGCGCAGGACGTGGGCCATCCGCAGCGCCCGCTCGACCAGGCTGGTCGTTTGGGTGGAGTCCATCGCCCATCCGATCACGCGTCGGGAACAGGCGTCCCTGACGGCACACAAATACACCCAGCCTTTATCGGTGCGCAGGTAAGTGACGTCCGAGATCCAGACCGCATCCAAGGCCCCGGTGTCCCACTTCCTGGCCACCAGATCCGGGATCGAATGGACCCTGACCCCGCCGATCGGGGCGACCGGCCGGACCCGCCGCGGCGAGACCCCTTCCAGGCCCTGCCGGCGCATCGAGTACGCCACCGTCTTCCGGTCAACACCGGTCCCGTTCCTTGCCAGCACGGCCCGGACCCTGGGTGCCCCGTAAACCCCGGTCGAGTCCGCATGGGCCCGCCGGACCTTTGCGTCCAGTTCCGCCCGCTTAACGGCCCGCACCGACGCTGCGGAGCTTCGCCTCCGCCAGGCGCAAAACCCGGACCGGGACAACCCCAACAGCCGGGCCATCCGCTGGACGGGGTAGTTAGCCTTCTCGGCCTCCATCAGTTCGAAGCATTCCGATTCTGCTGCTTGGAGGCGAAGAAGGCTGCGGCTTTTCCCAAGAACTCGTTATCCATCCGCAGCTGCGCGTTTTCCCGGCGCAAACGCTCCAGCTCCGACTTCTCCGACTCCGCCGCGGCGAACTCCTCAGGAGCGGCCAAACGCGCCCTCTCCTGGGCCACCCACCGGCCAAGCAACTGCTCACCCAGCCCCAGTTCCCGGGCCACCGGCGCGACCGGCCTACCCGTATCGATGACAAGCCGCGCCGCCTCCCGCCGATACTCAGGAGTGAATTTACGTCGTGTCGTGCTCACAAGAACACCTTCCCGCAGAATCCCAGGATGCCGCTACTTCAGGTGTCCACCAACAGAGGCTAACCCCACTGCAGGTTAGTCACAGGGCTGTCCACGTGGGATGGTTTGTCCAGCAGGACCCCTTTCGCAATAGTCCCCGTGAAGCGAATGTTCGTTTCGTTGGTACGTGAGCGCAATCGTATTGCGGTCACTGCGATGGGGCACATCCATGGAGTCTTGCCCCCGTCCAGAGCCTGCCTGTTTTTTGAGGGCCGAGGTGTGGCCGCAATAGGGGTTGCATTAGGGCGTGTCTCCTAAAGCTGTCAGCCAGATGCTGATTGCCCGGAGAACGGCTCCGCCGCGGTAGGTCAGGGCGAGTTTGTCGTAGCGGGTCGCCAGGGCACGCCATTGCTTGAAGATGTTGAAGTTCCGTTCGACGACGTTCCGGCCTTTGTAGTCCTCTTTGTCGAAGGCCGGAGGCCTGCCTCCGGTGGATCCTCGTCGCTTGCGGTGGCCGATCTGGTCGGATGGTTGCGGGATGACAGCGACGATGCCTCGATCCCGGAGCTGGGTTCGGATGGCCCTCGATGAGTAGGCCTTGTCTCCACGAACCCGGTCCGGGCGGGTACGTGGCCTGCCCGGACCGGCCCGGTTGACCTTCAACTGGTTCATCAGGTGGGCGAACATCGGCGCATCGCCGCCCTGTCCCGGCGCGACCAGCAGAACTAGGGGCCTGCCTTTGCCATCAACCAGGGCGTGGATCTTGGTACTCAGCCCGCCGCGCGACCGGCCAATGGCATGGTCGTCCGGTTCAGCACACAGATTCATGTAATTCGAGCCGGCCCCCTGTGGTGCGGGGAAGGTTCGTGCCGTGCTGGTGGGCACGGTTCACCGTCGAATCGACCGAGACCGACCAGTCCACTTCACCCTGAGAGTCCGCAACCGTCAGCAAAGCCGCCAGAATGCTGTCCCAAGTTCCGTCACCGCTATAGCGGCGGTGACGCTTCCAAATCGTCTGCCACGGACCGAACTCGCCAGGCACATCCCGCCACGCGATTCCGCACCGATACCGGTAAATGATGCCCTCGACCACCCGGCGGTCGTCCCGAAAAGGACGGCCCCGACGACCATCAGAGGACGGTAGCAACGGCTGGATGCGGGCCCACTGCCCATCAGTCAAAACAGAAGTACGAGACACTCATCAAGCATCCCGGCTTAACCAACCCGGGTTTAGGAGACACGCCCTA
>NZ_JBQEQF010000017.1:0-26569 GCF_052046035.1 Paenarthrobacter sp. 22069
ATCGCGACCGCCCGCGCCCAGCGCTGGGAACCAACCGAGATCATCAAGGCACTGTTCACCGAAGAAGCCGCAGGCCGGGCCCGGTCCATGCTCGCCACCCGGCGCAAAGCAGCAGGCTTCCCGACCGGGAAGACCTTCGACGTCTGGGACCCCGCCGTCTCCTCCATCCCGGCGCCCACCCAGCAAGCCCTGCGCACCCTGGAATGGATCACCCGACGCGAGAACCTGGTCGTCTGCGGGCCCTCCGGCACCGGGAAAACGTTCTTCCTCGAAGCCCTCGGCCAGCAAGCCGTCGAAGCCGGGATGCGCGTTGCCTGGTTCAGACTCGAAGACCTCGGCGCCCTCATCCGCGCACACCGCACCGACGACAGCGTCACCAGGGCCGTGGCTAGAATCCTCCGCGCGGAACTCGTCGTGATCGATGACATCGGCCTTCTCCCGGTGGCCACCGACGCCGCCGAAGGACTCTACCGGGTCGTGGACGCCGCCTACGAGAAACGCTCCGTCGCGATCAGCTCGAACCTGCACCCCGCCGGCTTCGATGAACTGATGCCCAAAACCCTCGCCACGGCAACCGTGGACCGGCTCCTGCACCACGCCCACGTCTGCCAAACCAGCGGCGACTCCATCCGACTCACTCAAGCCCTCGCCGGGAAAGGAGTCACCGAACTGAACTAACAAACCCTCGACGATGGCCAATCCCACCGAAAACCCTCAGTGGGCAGATCTGTTGGCCATCACCGGGCAGATTTACTGGCCACCAGCGGGCCGATTAACTGGCCGCCCGTGGGCAGAAACCAAAGGCCATTGACATTGCGCGACGTAGAAGGCCTCCACCCCTAGGGCATCTTTGGCCCGAGGTACACCACCACCCTCGCTTGCCTTGACATCCCGTGATCGAGGCAGGCGGGGGAACCTCGCAAGTCACCAGCAATGCGGCGACCGGTAACTGCATCAGCCCAATAATCCCGGCGGCACCAGTGCCGGCTAACCCAATCAAAATCAGACGTGCCATACGGCACTACGCAAACGGAGGTACGGCGATGTTCAGACGGACCCTATGTGTCAACCCCATAATGACCCACGCTTACCAGGCCCCTATGGGGAAGCCACTTCGCGGTGAGGTGCCTGATGGTGAGCGCCAAAGCCCGAAGCTGCCGTCCCCCCTCACGCCCAAGCTCTCGCTGGTCCAGGCATGAGCAGGCCGGAATCCGCGGTTGTCTTCCGCAAAATAGGCGGCCCAGAAGTGCTGGCCATAGAAGCTGCTTCCCCACGTCAAGTCGCCGAAAACGATGTCCGAATCAACGTCGCAGCATTCGCGCTCAACCGGGCAGATCTAATGTTCATCCATGGAGAGCACTACACGGTCCCGGTGTTCCCCTCGCGCATCGGGTCCGAGGCAGTGGGGACCGTCACGGAGATCGGAGAGAACGTGACCGCCTTCAATATCGGCGACCGCGTTACGAGCATTCCCTTCTTCACCACAACCGACGGCGTGCAGGGAACAACAGCCGTCCTGCCGGCAGACTATCTCACCCTTGCCCCACCGGAACTTTCGGATGCCGAGGCCTGCTCTGTTTGGATGCAATATCTCACTTCGTACTTCGCCTTCGCAGAGGTAGCCAATCTCGGAAGCGAAGACACAGTGCTCGTCACTGCCGCCGCCAGTTCAGCCGGGCTTGGTGCCATCGAGATCGCACGCGCTCTGGGGGCGAAGGTGATTGCGACGACACGGTCAGAAAACAAGCGATCGCTCCTTCTTGAGACAGGCGCAAACGAAGTAGCCCTCGTGGGAGTCGACGACCTCGGCGAGGTCATCGACCGCACCACCAATGGCAAAGGCGTTCGGGTCGCTTTCGATCCCGTCGGCGGAGAGTCCCTCGGCGCCTACGTCGATCATCTCGCACCCAACGCCGTCATTTTCGGCTACGGAACACTGAGCGATTTGCAGCCCGTTATCCCTATGGCTGCAATGTGCAGAACCCAGTCGGTTTTCCACCCGTACTCAATGTTCAACCACGTTGGACTGGCCGATGAGCGGAGGCGAGGCGTCGACTTCATCCTCAAGCGAATTGGCTCCGGCGCCCTGCGGCCCAGAGTCGACAGGGTCTTTGCTTTCGACCAAGTGCTTGACGCTTACCGCTACATGGAATCGAATGAACAGTCAGGGAAGATTGTCGTCGAAATGAGTTAGCCCCGCGGCACCTGCGTCCGTGTCCGTGTCCGTGGACAGTCCGGCGGACACGGACCAGGGTGGCGCTCAGCCAGGACCCTGCCGTCCCGGACTGCTCACGGATGTGGGCGTACGCCGTTCTCGTGCCCGGCGTCCAACGGGAGCGGGCTTAAGCGCCGCCCAAAGCCAGAAGTCCTCGGCGCAATCTTTGAAGGAATCGAAACTGGGAACTTAGGGGTGTCTTTTCTGGTTGTCCAGGGCATCTTCGGAAGTCCTTATATCTGGCATAGATCGCCGCAGCACTTTGGCGATGAGGTGGACGGACAGCAGTTCCGAGGGGATATCAAGCGGGACACCGAGGTCCCTTGCCCGGTTAAGCCGTGCCTGCAGGGTGTTGCGGTGCAAGTTGAGGGATTTCGCAGCGAGGCTGACTGAGCCGCGGTGATCGAGGAAAGCAGCCAGCGCAGTAATGATGACGTCGCGGTCAGGGGAGGCCATCAGTCGCGGCAGCGTTAGTCCGGCTACGAGCGCAACGGCGTCCTTGTTTACGAATGTCGTGGCTGCGGCCACGCCGAGGCTGGCGAAACCTAGAACCGTGCCGGGCCCCGATGATCTGGCGGATTCAGCAGCCAACCGCGCCTCACGCACGATCACCGACAGCGCCGGGGCATCCTCCTGCCAACGGGACAGTCCCGCTACCAGGCCAAGCTCGGCAAGAGCTGGCCCCAGACGTGTCCTGAATCGGGTTTCGAGCTGGGTCGAGGCGTCCTGATTCCCGGCCGGTAGGAGCGTAAGCCAACCGTCCTGAACCTCGGCCAAAGGGCTGCGTGCTGTGACCTTACGCCACAGCAGGCGCAACACGGCGGTCAGCTCGGGCCGATGGTCTTGCACTTGCCCGCTGCGGAACCAGACGGCCATGTACGGCTCCCCTGTGCGCCAGCCCAACTGGTTAAGCAGATGTCGGTGTTTTTCCTCGAACTCCGAGCCTGACGCGTCACCGTCCTGATCCAATCCGGGGATCGTTGCCGTCGGAACGGCCCGGGCAGCGCTGAGTAGGTCCTCCAACAGCCAGGCAGCCTTCACCGAGGGGGTGGCAACCTCAAGGATTGAGCGCACCAGCCGCAGATTGTGGACGCCGGAAATGGGCACGCGGGCCGCGAGGGTGAAACGGACGGCGCTATTGGCCTCGTCGACTTCCACCGTGATGACTTGGTCGGTGTCCCGTGGGGGCATTCCGGCGGAGGCAAGAACCACGCCGTCGTACTCCAAGGAAACTCCAACCCCATCCAGCTCCCCGGAAATGGTCTTGAGGACATCACCGAGCGTGGTGTCCTTTGCGACTGTCCGGGCGACCCTGGCCAATTCCGCATCGACCACTGACAGGGCCGCTCCGATCTCGGCCGCCAGTTCCAGGGCAAGCCCAGCAGGGTCCCCGTCAGTGGCCAACAGGGTGATGCCCAACCGCTCCGCCAGTCCGACCGCCGCGCTTGCATAGGCGCTGCCAGCCACGATGACTGAGCTGGCCCGCCGCTCCCAGGCCTGTCGCAGCGCTGCGGAGACGAGCCAACCCCCTGATCCCATCTCGGAGGACAGGACCACTACAGTATTGGGTCGCACCTGCCGGATTGCCTCAAGCTGGGAGACGAGAACAACACTTTCGATCAACCCGCTGGATGGAGTGAGATACAGCGGGGTGGTGCCACGGAGGGAGCCGTGCGCCAATAGACCGGCGACGTCGAGCCGGGTTTCATTTTTCGATCTACGCATGTCGCCGCCTTGGGTGCACGATCGGAATGCCAAAGGCCTTTGGGTCCGTGAGCTCAAGCCCCGGCTCCGTGTACCACTGCGCCGCAGCCGTGATCTTCACGATGTCCATGACGTCGCCCACCTGGACGTCGTCGATGTTGACCACCGTGCCCTGCTCGGAATTGAGCAACGTAACCATGTCCGGGACGGCTGCTGTTACCTCGCCATCTACGAGGACCAGCAGGATCTCATTCTGGACTTCAAGATGGACGATGCGTCCTGTGGTTTCGTCTTCCAGCGTTACGCTGGACGGTTGCGCCGGCAGACCGAGGTCTGTGGGCCGGGAGAGGCTTTCGATGTGGCTCACGCGGGCCCGGGCGATGCGGGTGGTGCCGAGGAGTTCGGCGAGCAACAGCAGCTTTCTCTCAACGGGGGTGCTCGCGTTGAGAATCTGTCCGATCCGGATCATTCGGCTGATGGAGCCATGGACGCCATGCTCCATCAGCTGTCTTGCGGAACACGGATACATGGCGGTGGCTGCCCAGCCGCCGAGTTCGGTCACTAGTGCACGCACCAGCGTTTCGGCCCGCTGCGCGCTTTCGACCTCAATCACTGCCCGTTCCCCGGTTACCCCCATGAGTGCGATAGGGCCGATCGCCACGTTTCCTATGTTCAGCGTCGTTTGGCTGATCAAGGGGAAGACGCGGCCCATGGGGTCGGCATCGATGACGGGCAACGAGGACTGCAGCCCAACCATGAGGGGGACGATTCCGTTGATGCTGGCGGCAGCGAGCGAATAGATCGCCCGCACCGGCCGGCCGAGAGTGGCCTCGATGGCGCGGATGCAGCCGAGGAACTCATCGCCCACGGGAGGCATGTCGGCGATGAAAAGCCCCTGCGTCACCATTCCGACTGCCACCACCAGATCGTCGGGAGCAAGCTCGTCGACGGTGATGAGTTCCAATGACCGGTCCTCCATCGCCCGCTGGATCATTTCTGCGTAAATGTAGATAGCCGTCGGGTCGATGGTGCAGGTCAGGAAATGGGCCCCGGTGCGGAGGTTCCGGACGTCCTCGGGGGTGAGTACGGTGCTCATGGGGTGGCTCCCCGCGCGGCTGTGGGCAGCACTTGTCCCTCGTCGGCGGACGTTTCTCCTGCCGCTTGGACCCGGATTCGAACGATTCCGGGGTTGCCGTAGGGCATGGCATAGACGTTCGATTCAATGACTTGGGTTTGCCCGGGGGTGGCGCCTAACTGGACGGCCGCTGACTGGGCATCGTCTTCGGCGAGGTTCTGTACTCGTTTCAGGTCGCCTCGGCCGCTGACGGTCTCGAGCCTGTCGATCCAGGCTGTCAGAGGCGCAGCGGCAGCTCCTACCAGCGCGGCGTCTTGGGCCGCCAACAGAGTGGGCACCAGCCCGAATGGCAGAGCGGTCTCCTGCCCCTCGCGGAGGTCGGCAATGACGGAGGGGATGCCTGCGCGAACCGGATGGTGGACGGTGTATGGCTCGAGAATGGCGGCGTTGCTGGCGAGGCTTGCGTCAAATCCTTGGCGAATGAGGCTTCTGGCGACAGGCAGGCCCCCATGGATGTGACCCACCGTGGCCCCGGCGTCTCTGCAGAGAATCACTTCCCCCTCGGGGATTCCCGCTAAGGTGGCCGCGCCAAGGATTCCCATCGCGGGCTCGGCACGCAGCGCGTGCACAGGCGCCAATGCCAGCCGTGACAGAGGTGCTCGGCCGCCGTCGTTCTTTGCAAACGACAAGAAGGCGGCTGGAAATTGGCGCTGGCCTGCCGCCTCAAACATGACAGCCAGTTCTTCCCCCGTCTGCATCAGGGCGCTGTTAAGGATGGCCGTGAAGTCACGGTCGCGGAAGACGCTGGAATAGAAGTCACTGGAGATACTGATCCGCATATCTCTGTCGTTGTTTAAGATGGCATCGGCTATGCGCGTTTCATGGTCATTTGACGCCGTTGAACCGACGGATGTGATCGCCACGTTCCGTGCGCCAGCGGAAAGTATGGCGGGGAGATCGGCCAGGAACCCCTCCAAGTCCAACCGGGCCAAAGGCCGTCCCCGCAGGTCGTGGCCTCCCCGAACGTGAACAGTCCGGGTCACTGCCGGCTCAACAAGGGGTGGCAGCACGGTCATGTGGTAGGCGTCTGCGGGGGGACGGGGCGAAATGCGGATGGCGACGACGTCGGCCAGTTGCCGCTCCCCCAAGACCCGCCCGACGTCGGCAGTGATCTCTTTGATGTCGGACCCGAACTCCCGATGGAGCCCTGACAGGGACGAGTCCAACGCTTCCGACAAGCTGCCCGCGTGCAACTCCTGACCGGCGGAAACTACAGTCCGCCCGTCCAGCACAACAGTCCGGCAGCTGGTTCCATGTAGCCGCAGCCCCACTCTCATTGTTTGGTTCCTGCCTGGCTTCTACCAACGGTGAGTATCTGCCGAGTGGTGAATATTTTCCATGTGTATAGGGCCCACCACTAGTCGTCCTCTAAGGCTTCCCCCGGGTTACTGAAGGGAGCATCATCCCATGCTCCCTCAGCTTATCTAGACGTTGAGGAAGATACCCAGAGTGGCCTTACCCAAGTCCGACAGCACGGGCACGAATGTTATGTTGGGGACCCTCTAAGTGTGGGTCGACGTCCGGGAGCCGCCGCTGGTGACGCTTACCAGCGCGTCGGACATCTTCCGCTGTTTGCCCTTTCGGAACTGCCAAATACGCCCTCGGTGAACCCGCCCAACTTCTCCTTCCAAGGCACGGATCGTTCCCAGTTTCCGGACGTACACTGACCTCGCACCACCTTTTGTGGACACACCGTCAGGTTGGAGCCTGCCTTGCCCTGGAAGTTGCTTGTCGAATACCTGCGGCCGCACAGGCCGCTGCTGGTCGCCGTCGTGGTTTTCCAGCTGGCGCAATCCATTGCGTCGCTGTACCTGCCCACGCTGAACGCGGACATCATCGACCAGGGTGTGGCCCGGGGCGATACCGGCTACATCCTGTCCACCGGCAGCTTCATGCTGGTCATCACCCTGGCGCAGATCGTGTGCGCGGTGGTGGCGGTGTACTTCGGAGCCAAGGCCGCGATGGGTCTGGGCCGGGACCTGCGCAGCGCCATCTTTGAACGCGTGGGCGAGTTCTCCGAGCAGGAGGTCACCAGGTTCGGCGCCCCCAGCCTCATCACCCGCTCAACCAACGACGTCCAGCAGGTCCAGCAGCTGGTGTTGATGTCCGCGACGCTGATGGTGGCCGCACCCATGCTCAGCATCGGCGGCGTGATCATGGCCATCCGCCAGGACGCCCAGCTGTCCTGGCTCATCGCCGTGTGCGTGCCGGTGCTGCTGATCGCCGTCGGGCTGATCGTCACGCGGATGGTGCCGCTGTTCCGCAAGATGCAGGCCCGGATCGACACCGTCAACCGCGTGCTCCGCGAACAGCTCACGGGCATCCGCGTGGTGCGGGCGTTCGTGCGCGAGGACATGGAAACCGCCCGCTTCGCCCGCGCCAACACTGACGTCACGGACGTTGCCCTGCGCGCCGGCCGCCTGATGGCCCTCATGTTCCCCGTAGTCATGCTGGTCCTGAACGTCTCCAGCGTGGCGGTGATCTGGTTCGGCTCGTTCCGGATCGAGGACGGGTCCATGCAGGTGGGCACCCTGATTGCGTTCCTGAGCTACCTGATGCAGATCCTCATGTCGGTCATGATGGCCACCTTCATGGCCGTGATGATTCCGCGCGCGTCGGTGTCCGCGGACCGCATCGGCGAGGTGCTGGGCACCAGCTCCAGCGTCCTTCCGCCCGAGAACCCGGTCACCAGCGCAGCCATGGCAGGCAGGCAGCGGCGCGGCGAGCTGGAAATGCGCGACGTCGGATTCGCCTACCCGGGTGCCGACCAGCCGGTCCTGGCCGGGATCAGCTTCACCGCCCGCGCGGGGCAGACGACGGCGATCATCGGCAGCACCGGATCGGGCAAGACCACGCTGGTGAACCTCATGCCCCGGCTCTTCGACGTCACCTCCGGCGCGGTGCTGATCGACGGCGTGGACATCCGCCACCTGGACCCGGACTTGCTGTGGGGGCACATCGGCCTGGTGCCGCAGCGGCCCTACCTGTTTTCCGGCACCGTTCGCAGCAACCTGCTGTACGGCAACCCGGACGCCACCGAAGATGAGCTGTGGGACTCGCTGGAGATCGCCCAGGCCCGCGACTTCGTGGAGCAGATGGAGGAAGGCCTGGACGCGCCCATCTCCCAGGGCGG
The DNA here is from genome assembly GCF_052046035.1 of Paenarthrobacter sp. 22069. Lineage (NCBI taxonomy): Bacteria > Bacillati > Actinomycetota > Actinomycetes > Micrococcales > Micrococcaceae > Paenarthrobacter > Paenarthrobacter sp. 22069. Next base: position 8,188 of record NZ_JBQEQF010000017.1, read on the forward strand.
CACCAACGTCTCCGGCGGGCAGCGGCAGCGGCTGGCCATCGCCCGGGCCCTGGTCAAACGGCCCGAGCTCTACATCTTTGACGATTCCTTCTCGTCCCTGGACACGGGCACGGACGCCCGGCTGCGCCAGGCGCTCAAGCGCAGCACCGCCGGTGCCACGATGGTGATCATCGCCCAGCGCGTGTCGAGCATTGTGGACGCGGACCAGATTTTAGTGCTCGACGTCGGCAGGATCGTTGCGCAGGGCACGCACCATGAGTTGCTGGAGAGTTCCGGGACGTACCGCGAGATTGTCTCGTCCCAGCTTGCAGCGGAGGAGACGGTATGAGCAGCCAGCAACCGGGAACCCGCCCGGCCGGAGCCGGACCTTCGGGAGCCGGCCCCTCGGGAGCCGGGCGCAGCGGCGGGGCCCCCGATGGAACCGCGGGTGGGGGCAAAGCCAGCCAGGCCGACGTCGTACGTATTCCCCGTCCGGCCGGCGGACCCGGGAGGGGCGGCCCCTTTGCCGGGATGAACGTCCCGGCCGAGAAGGCGATGAACTTCAAGGGATCGGCCAAGCGGCTGCTGGCCACCCTGCAGCCGGAGCGCGCATGGCTGATCCTTGTGCTGGTCATGGCCGTGGCCGGCGTGGTGCTGCAGGTGATCGGACCGCGGTTGCTCGGTGAAGGCACCAACCTGATCTTCTCCGGGGTGGTGTCCAAGCAGTTGCCGCCCGGGATGACCCAGGCGCAGCTGATCGCGATGCTGCGGGCGTCGGGGGATAACCAGAAAGCGGACATGCTCAGCGCCATGACGCTGACGCCGGGAATGGGGATCGATTTCGGCGCGCTGGCCAGCGTGCTGACGTGGGCGCTGGTGCTGTACGTGCTGGGATCGGCCTTCATGTGGGGGCAGGCGTATGTACTGAACGGCGTGGTGCAGCGGACGGTGTACGGGCTGCGCGAGAAGATCGAGGCGAAGATCAACCGGCTGCCGCTGCGGTACTTCGATTCGATCCAGCGTGGCGAGCTGCTGAGCCGGGTGACCAACGATGTGGACAACATTTCACAGAGCCTGCAGCAGTCCATCAGCCAGGCGGTGACGTCCGTCCTGACGGTGCTGGGTGTGCTGGTGATGATGTTCATTCTTTCGCCCACGCTGGCGCTGATCGCTTTGGTGACCATTCCGCTGACGCTGGGGATCACCACGCTGATCGCCAAGCGCTCGCAGAAGCTGTTCGTTCAGCAGTGGAAGAACACCGGCGAGCTGAACGGGCAGATCGAGGAGACCTATACCGGGCATGCGCTGGTGAAGGTGTTCGGCCGCCAGCGCGAGGTGGGGGAGCGGTTCCGGCAGAAGAATGCCGAGCTGTATGAGGCGAGTTTCGGGGCGCAGTTCATTTCCGGGCTGATCATGCCGGCCATGACCTTCATCGGGAACCTGGTGTACGTGGGGATCGCGGTGGTGGGCGGCCTGCAGGTGGCGTCCGGTGCGATGCAGCTGGGCGATGTGCAGGCGTTCATCCAGTACTCGCGGCAGTTCACGCAGCCGCTGGCGCAGCTGGGGTCCATGGCGAACCTGCTGCAGTCCGGGGTGGCCTCAGCGGAGCGCGTGTTTGAGCTGCTGGACACGGAGGAGCAGTCCGGGGATCCGTCCGGGGCTGCGCTGCAGAGCCCGGATGGGCGTGCGCGCGGGCGGCTGGTGTTCGAGGACGTGTCCTTCTCGTATTCGCCGGACAAGCCGCTGATCTCTCATCTGTCGCTGGTGGCGGAGCCGGGGCAGACGGTGGCCATCGTGGGGCCGACCGGTGCGGGCAAGACCACGCTGGTGAACCTGATGATGCGGTTCTACGAGCTGGACGCCGGCCGCATCACCCTGGACGGCGTGGACATCACCACCATGACGCGGGACGACCTGCGCTCGCGGATGGGCATGGTGCTGCAGGATACCTGGCTGTTCGGCGGAACCATCCGGGACAACATCGCCTACGGGCGGCCGACTGCTTCTTCTTCGGAGGTGCTGGAGGCTGCGCAGGCGACGTATGTGGACCGGTTCGTGAAGTCCCTGCCCGAGGGGTATGACACTGTGCTGGATGACGAGGGCGCCAACGTGTCCGCGGGTGAGAAGCAGCTGCTGACGATCGCGCGGGCATTCCTGGCCCAACCGTCGGTGCTGATCCTGGACGAGGCGACGTCTTCGGTGGATACCCGGACCGAGGTGCTGGTGCAGAAGGCTATGAGTGCGTTGCGGTCGGACCGGACATCGTTCGTGATCGCGCACCGTCTGTCCACGATCCGCGACGCCGACCTCATCCTGGTGATGGAGAACGGGCAGATCGTGGAGCAGGGAAACCACGCTTCACTGCTGGCTGCCGGCGGGGCTTATGCGCGGCTGTACGAGGCCCAGTTCGCGGCGCCGGTGGCGGAGGTTTAGGGGACATCCCTTACGAAGACCGGATGACCTTTGGGCGGATCAATACCTTCCAAGGATGCGCGGGGAACGGCCATAGTTACCATCGCGACTGTGTCTTGGGCATCCAGCTCAAAATGTCAGACCCTCCTGCCAAGCTTTGGGTATGGAAACCGGAGCGTTTTTAGACGCAAGAGGCAGTGCCGGATTGGCTGCTGCCGTTACTTCCATAAGGAAGCTTGCGGACGAGCTGGTTGAAGTCCTTGGCCGGTCTTCAGAAGATTCGGATGGTGCTCATCGGGATGATCACGATCCGCTGGCCGACCTTGCTGAGTCGTGTCTGGACGGCTTGGGGGTCGTAGCCCGTATCGAAGCCGCCGCTGCAGCGGCAAAGGTCCACTTTCTCTCTACATATGCAGGGGCAACAGATGCGCTGGAGCCGCCGGCTGAAAGCCCGTATGAGTCCTCGGCGCGGGAAATGAGCCAGGTGGCGGAAGTGGCCTGTGTGCTAACTGTCGGGGAACGTGCCGCAGCCGCACTGCTGGGCGAGGCCCATGCACTCACCACCTCCTTGCCGGAAGTGCTTGATGCTTTGCAGGCAGGTGAGATTTCGTGGCAGCACGCCCGCATCATGGTCGACGAAACAACAGGCCTGGACAATGCCGCCGCCGCTGCGCTCGAAGCCCACTTCCTGGACCCGGAGGCGCCGAACGCGGCCAGGGGAGCCGCGGCAGGGGAGCTGGTGCCAGCCCGCTTCCGGCGGAAAGTCCGTGCCTGGCGGGAACGCCACCACCCCGAGTCTCTCGAACTCAGGCATGTGAAGTCGGTTGAGGACCGCCGGCTGGAGTACTCGCCGGACCGCAACGGCATGGCGTGGATCTCGCTGTACATGCCCGCAAACACGGCATGCGCGGTCTGGAACAAGACGTCGGCCCTGGCGCGCGGACTGCAGAGACCCGAGGAACCGCGGACTCTGACTCAACTCAGGGCTGATGCGGCCACCGGGTTGCTGCTGGGGAATGCGGGGCAGTCGGTCGGAGCGGCGCCCTCCCTCAAGGCGGACGTGCTGGTCACGGTACCGGTCTTTTCCCTCCTCGGTGCCACGGACGAGCCTGCCGAACTGGACAATTACGGTCCTATACCGACGTCGATGGCACGCAAACTTGTTTCGGAAGGCGCCGGTTCCTTTTACCGCGTGTTGGTGGACCCGCGGGACGGGGCGCCGCTGGAAATCGGCCGGAGCAGCTACCGGCTTCCGGAATCACTGAAGCGGTGGCTGCGGATGCGCGATGGAAAGTGCACGTTTCCCGGCTGCAGCAATCCGAGCCAAGACAATGAGGCAGACCATCTCACTGCATGGGAGCGCGGAGGCGCCACCGGGATCAGCAACCTGGGTCAGTTATGTCCCAAGCATCATCGGCTTAAGCATCGAACCCGCTGGAGCCCGGGCCCGGCAGCAGTGAATGAGCCGCCCGGCTGGGTCTCGCCCTCCGGCCGCAAGTACAACGCTGAACGAGCTGACCGGGAACCAACGCTCTGGCCTCCAGGTTGCCTCGCGCACGGAAGCAGCCCAATGGAGACACTCATCGTTGACTATCTCGTTGCCTCGTAGTCGGGCAACCTTGCGCGGGCGCAGCTAATCCCCGCAGCAATTCCCTGCAGCAAATCCCCGTTGTGCCGGCAGCGTGAGGGGGTGGTTTCGCGTTTCTCCCTGCCGCCCTGTAAGCATGGCCGCTGATATTCCCGGGACGTTGTCCCGGTACGTTCACCCGCCGTCAACCAGCAGGTCCCACGCTGTTTCGGCAGACCCAGCAGTCTTTTCACGCACCCTCCCGCCGGGCGTCCCCCAGCCCGGACGGTCATCCCCGCTGCATCAGGAGTATTCCGTGTTCGTGAAAAGAACCTTCGCCGCCGTTGCCGCGCTCGCCTTTCTTGCCGTGACAGCTGCAACCCCCGCTCAAGCCGAGGCGCAAGCGGAAACGCAAGCGCCAACCCAGAGGCAAGCGCCAACCCAAACGCAAGCGCCTGCTCAGGCCGAGGCACCCACCCCGGCGCCCGTCTTCGCCACAGCAACCCATGCGGCGGACAACACCAATGACAACCAGGCGTTCACCTTCGCCGCCATCGGCGACATCCCCTACGGCGCCACCAAGATCGCCAAGTTCCCTTCCCGTATCCAGGACCTCAACGCCGACAAGGACCTGGCGTTTGTAGCACACGTGGGCGATATCAAGAACGGCTCCTCTGTCTGCTCCGACGAGTACTTCTCTTACATCCGCACCCAGTTCGACACTTTCACCCACCCGCTGGTCTACACGCCCGGCGACAACGAGTGGGTGGACTGCCACCGGACCAACAACGGTGCCTACAACCCGCTGGAGCGCCTGGCCAAGATCCGAGAATTCTTCTTCAACCAGCCCGGCAAAACCCTTGGTGCCACCATGCCGGTGAAGTCGCAGGAGAACCTGGGGCTCCCCGAGGATGTCCGCTTCGACAAGAACCGGGTCGCCTTCTCCGTGCTCAACGTCCAGGGCAGCAACAACTCCCTCCTGCCGTGGACTGGCCTGGGCAAGACGACGCCAACCCCGGAGCAGCTGGCCGAGGTGCAACACCGGACGGACGCGGTCATCGCCCAAATCCACCAGACCTTCGCCGATGCCAGGCGCAGCAACGACCGGGCTGTGGTCCTTATGCAGCAGGCGGACATGTTCGATCCGTCCCTGCTCGCCGACGCCAAGGCGAACCCGGAGACCGTCGACGGCTTCCGCGAGATCGTGCAGACCATCGTCGAGGAGACCAACCGCTTCGATGCCCCCGTGTATCTGGTCAACGGTGACAGCCACGTCTTCGCCGCAAACCAGTCCCTCGCCGCAGGCTCACCCTGGCTGGACATCTACGGCTCCCCTGCTGCGGACAACCTTCAGCGCATCACCGTGGACGGCGCCAACAACGCCGTGGACTACGTCCGCTTCACGGTCGCCGGCAACAGCACCAAAGAAGCCGACGTCCTGAGCTGGGAAAAGGTCCCCTTCAGCCAGTAATTCCCCAACGGAAAGCGGACGACGGCGGGTGCCCGCCCGCCGTCGTCCGCTTGGATTTTTAGGGTCTGGACACAGGTGGCCGCCGGATCTATCGTGCAAACGTGGCGGCTGCCTGGCCGGCAGGATGGCACGCTCTGCCGGTCCGCTGTTGCGGCCGTCCATCATAAGGAGGCAGCAGATGGCACACGTTGAAGAGGTTGAAGAGACCGTTGAAGTGGCTGTCCCGGTGCGGACGGCTTACAACCAGTGGACCCAGTTCGAATCCTTTCCGCACTTCATGTCCGGAGTGGAGTCGATTACCCAGTTGACGGACACCAGCAACCACTGGGTCACCAACGTGGGCGGTGCCAGGCGGGAGTTCGACACTGAAATCGTCGACCAGGAGCCGGATGACAGGATCGCGTGGCGCAGCACGGACGGCAAGTCGCACGCCGGGATCATCAGGTTCACGCCCATGGACGCCAACCACACCAAGGTCAAAGTGCACTTTGAGTGGGCTCCGGAAAACGCGACGGAAAAGGTAGGCGCAGCCCTGAAGATCGACGAGATGCAGGTCAAGGCCGACATGCGCAGGTTCAAGGAATTCATTGAATCGCGAGGCGCCGAAACCGGGGGCTGGCGCGGCGAAGTCTAGGAACGAAGTCCAAGAAAGACACGCTGGAAAGCGGACGACGGCGGGTGCCCACCCGCCGTCGTCCGCCTGCCTTCTGTGCCTGGTAGGTACCTTGCTAGAGACGCAGCTCCATGAAGACGCTGTTGGGGTCAGTCACATAGTCACCAAAGGGCGGGCATTCGGTGAAGCCATGGCGGGCGTAGAGGCGGCGCGCGGGGGCGAAGTAGTCCTCGGTGCCGGTTTCCAGGCAGACCCGCTCAAGGTTCCTGGTCCGTGCGTGCTCGAGGATGTGGCGGAGCATCAAGGTGGCTACGCCACGTCCCCTGGCGGACTCCGTGGTGCGCATGGACTTGAGTTCGCCGTCAGTTGCCTGGCCGGCGGAGGAGTGCAGGAGCTTCAGGGCTCCGCAGCCCAGCAGGTTGCCGTCCTCACGGGCTGTCCAGAACGTTACTGACGGTACAGACAGCGCCGAGTGGTCCAGGGCGTGGACGCTCTCGGCGGGCGAAGTGGCGAACATGTCCGCAAGGTGTTCACTGAGGAGCTGCTGGACATCACCGCGGGCGGGATCGTCCCGGTCAATGGAAATCATCGCCTTCAATCTACCCGTTGCGCAGGGCCGGCCGGTGTGCCATGATTCCCCTGATCGTGATCCGTCCCCAGGAGGTGAGACCCATGAAAGCTGTATCCGTAATGGGTGCTCCCTCGCAGCCCACGATCACGCGGCTGGACTAGTCGCCGCCGGGAGCGCCGCACAGGCAATTCGCGAAAGGCGACTCCCATGAACACAACACCTTCTTCCCGCCCTGAATCCGTGCCGGCCTCTGCCTCCCGGCGTGCCTTGGTCCTCGGTGGTGGCGGATCAACCGGCAACGCATGGCTGATCGGCGTCCTCGCCGGCCTGGCCGATGCCGGGCTGGACGTGACCACTGCCGACGTGCTCATTGGAACGTCGGCCGGATCCACCGCTGCGGCCCAAATCGCCGGCGCCACACCGGCGGACCTGTATGCCGCAGTCGTTGATGCTGCACCACAGCACCGAACACCTCCGGCAGGACCCGCGGGCGCGGTCCCTCCCGCCCGGCCGGTGTCCGACCATCTTGAACGTACCGGCAGGATCATCGCCTCCGCCGACGATTCAGCCGACATGCGCCGCCGGATGGGTGCCCTGGCGCTGGACCTTGCATCTGGGTACGACGTGTCCGATCGGTGGCGTGCCACCGTAGCGGCCCGATTGCCGGCAACGGACTGGCCGGAGCATGACCTGCTCATCACCGCCGTGGATGCACACACCGGCGACCCCGCAGTGTTCCATCGCGACAGCGGCATCGACCTGGTGGACGCCGTTGCCGCCAGTTGTTCCAGCGGCTCGGCCTACCGGATCGGTGCGAACAGCTATATCGACGGCGGCTACCGGCGCAATGAGAACGCCGATCTGGCCGCTGGTTGCGGCCGGGTCCTGGTGCTGTCGCCCTTTGGTGGCAGGACGCGGATGCCGCTGGAATGGGGCATGCAGCTTGCGGCGCAGGTCGAGGAGTTGCGGGCGGGCGGGAGCAGGGTGGAGACAGTCTTCCCGGAGGGCGACGCCGAGCACATGTTCGGGGCCAATGCCATGGACCTGTCGCTGCGTCCCGCAGCCGCCCACGCGGGATACAACCAGGGGAAAGGCCTGGCGGGAAAGCTCGCGGAATTCTGGCGCTGACTGCCGCGCAGCAAAAGGTGAATGAACGACGGCGGGCGCCCACCCGCCGTCGTCCGTTCACTGCCAGGACAGCTAGTCCGTTTCTGGGCCTTCGCAGAAGTGGCAGCCTTCTTCACAGCCGTCCTGTGTCAAGTCAGGGCTAGAGGGTGTCAAGGAAGGCTCCTTCTGCAGGGTGGAGGTGGCGGGGTTTGCGTTTCGCGTGTCACCAGGGCGGCCGATATGCCTCCGGAACCAACGCTCAGAAGCACGAGGCCTGCAGCGAAACCAGGCGTCGAGCCTGCGGCGGCAGCAAGCCCAACACCCGTTGCAACGAGCAACAGCATTGCCGGGAAGTAGATGCCGGTCATAGTGGCCTTTCGGATCGCAGAGGGGGAGCCAGCCGGGCCGCGGGTGCGTCCCCTTTTTTGTGGTCTGCGTCCCAGTATTGCCATCCGAAGCGTTAAGAAAAAGCGATGTTTTCCGCACGATACGCATCACTTCCAGCGATGTTTCCTCTGCCGCGGGATGTGCGCCGCCTAGTCCTCGATGGTGACCCCGCGCCAGAAGGCCACCCGGTCCTCGATGTGCTTGGCGCGCGGCTTGGGCTCCGGGTAATACCAGGCCGCGGCCTCGTTCAGCTCACCGTCCACCTCCAGCGTGTGGTAGCTGGCCTGGCCCTTCCAGGGGCAAAATGTGTTCTTGTCGCTGTCGCGCAGGTAGTCGGCCTTCACGGCCTCCCGCGGGAAGTAGTGGTTGCCCTCCACCACTACGGTGTCCTCGGATTCGGCGATGACTTTTCCGTTCCAAATAGCCCTGACCATGAGGTTCCCTTCCGTGGCTGCCGAGCATAAACATGACGGGTTGTACGGATGCCAACGGTCAGGGAACGGCTGTTGTTCCCTGGCGGCGGGAGCCTAGCTTTGGCTCTTGTCGATGACGCAGAACCGGTTCCCGTCCGGATCCTCGAGGACCACAAAGTCGGGGTCATCCGGGTAGAGGTCCCAGTCCACGCGCTTGGCGCCGAGCGAAACCAACCGGTCCACCTCCGCGTCCTGGTCGTCCGCGTACAGGTCCAGATGGATCCGCGGGTGGTCCTGGACGCGTGTTTCGCTGAACATGAGGGACAGGTGTGCTCCGGGGCCGGACGCCGGAGCAAGGGTTACCCACGTGTCGTCACCGGGTTCCCGGGGGACATAGCCGATGGCGTCATGCCAGAATTTGGTGGCGGCGGCAACGTCGTTGACGCCGAGGACAATGGTGCCGATGGTCAACATCCGCCCAGCCTAAACCGTGGAGATGCGGCGCGGCTAGACTCGAGTGCATGGGGGAGAACAACACACCTGAGGAACGCCAGCCGTCCAAACGCGCCAAACTGCCTGCCGTCGTCGTGCCCTTCCTGGGAGTTGCCGCGGTGCTGGTCGGCGGCCTGATTGCGTACCTGAACCGGGACTTCGTGGGCTGGTTTGCGTATGCACCGCTGAGCAACAAGCCGTTCAGTGCCAATGGGGCGGCCTTCATCACCCAGGGGACCCAGGCCGGACTTGCCATCATGGGCGCAGGGCTGCTGGTGCTGGCATTCTGGGCCGGGTACCGGGTGGGTGTGAAGGGCTCCTCCGCGGGCAGCGGCAATACCTGACGCCACAGCAGGAACGCTGCAGGCAGCTGTCAGCTTTCAGGCCTGTTGATGGGTTTGTCCAGCGCCAGGCTGGAAGGCAACCGCTCCTGCGCTTGATATGTCGGATCTTTCCGACATATACTCCGGGAGTGCTCCCCGATGTCTTCGCCGCCGTCTCCAATCCGGCGCGGCGCGTCATCCTGGACGAACTCCGCAACGGGTCGAGGACGGCCGGCGAGCTCACCAGCCTGCTGGACCTCAGCCGGCCTGCAGCCTCCGAACACCTGGCCGTCCTTCGTGGGGCGGGGCTGGTCCGTGAGGAGCGGCAGGGGCGCAACAGGGTGTACCACCTCCAGCCGGCCGCGCTTGCCGAGATCGGCGGCTGGGTGAAGAACTTCGAGCACTACTGGAACCAGCGGCTGGATGCGCTGGCAGACCTTCTGGACGAGGAGAAACCGTCATGACCGACAACGCCATCAGGCTCCAGCGCCGCTTCCCGCACCCCGCGGCGGCGGTCTGGGAAGCCCTGACCACACCGGAACTGCTGGCCAGATGGTGGGCCGCGGGCGACATCGCGCCCGTAGTGGGCCACCGCTTCAACATGGACATGGGCGCCTGGGGCCAGCAGCAGTGCGAGGTCCTGGCGGTGGACCCGGGCAACTCCATCAGCTTCCTCTTTTCCGAGGGCCAGCTGGACACCACCATCACCTGGCGCCTGGAGCCCGTGGACGGCGGCACCATCCTCCACTTCGAGCACGCCGGCTTCCGCCTCGACACCCCCATGGGCCGCCACGCCATCGAGGGCATGGGCAACGGCTGGCCGGGCCTGTTGGCCCGCATCGATGGGCTCCTCGCCGAAGTCTCCTGACGTCCCAGGTGGGCGTNTACGCCCACCTAAGGTCCCTGCCGCCCGTTTACCGGCGGAAGGGAAGGGGTAACCATGGAGTATGACTGATTCCGGAGACGGCGGGGCCAACGATCCCTTTGACGGCAACGATGAGATGGTGGCCGGAGCCGGCCACGAAGAGACTCCTGAGAGCATCGCCGAGGACGTGCGGCACGAGATCCAGCTGGGCCATGTACAGGACGACGTAGCCCATGTCCTTGAAGAGCGCTTCGAAGAGGCTGGCATCGACGCCCGTCCAGAGGACGTGGATGAGCTCGCCGAGGAGATCGAGCGGGACGCCTCCAGCTGACCCTCTGCTCAGGAGCACGCGTATCAGGGACGCGGGCGGGCCTGAAACGGCGGGTAACGACCTGGACCAGTGCGCTGGCCGTGTTGGGCGCATGGCCCCCAAGGGTCATACCGGTGGTCCAGGTGGCCCGTCCCGCGCAGACGTTTCCGCCCTGCGCCCAACAATTCCAGGCCAGTAGGCCATTGCCGGCGCTGTCTCCGGCAGAATGGGCCTATGTGCGGCAGATACGTAATGTCCAAGGCCACCGGTGACCTGCTCAGCTACTTTGACGCCAAAGAGGTGGAAGGCACGCCGCCGCCACCAAGCTGGAACGTGGCCCCCACGGAGCCGGTGCCGATAGTCGCCGAGCGGCTGGACGAAGGCAGCATCGAGCGGCACCTGCTGGTGGCGCACTGGGGTCTGGTCCCGTCCTGGGCGAAGGACATCAAGATCGGCAACAAGCTGATCAATGCCCGCAGCGAGAGCATCCTGGAGAAGCCCGCCTTCCGCAAGGCAGCTGTGAAAAGACGCGCGATTCTTCCCGCTGACGGCTACTACGAGTGGCAAAAGACGGAGGACGGCAAAAAGATCCCCAACTACCTGTACTCGGATAAGGAGCCGATGCTGGGCTTCGCCGGCTTGTACGAGTGGTGGGCCGATCCGTCCGTCCCTGAGGATGACCCGGGCCGCTGGCTCCTGAGCTGCACGGTGCTGACCACCACGGCCCAGGACTCCCTGGGGCATGTCCACGACCGATCGCCCGTGATCATCCCGCGGGACCGCTTCGCAGAGTGGCTGGATCCGGACCTGACGGATAAGGACGATATCCAGCGCCTGCTGGACTCCTTGCCCGAACCCACCCTGACGCCGCGCGTGGTCAGCACCATGGTCAACAGTGTGCGGAACGACGGACCGGAACTGATCGAGCCTGCCGGGTAGCGGACTCCCTGCTCAGGGCCAGTCGGCACGGGTGAAGCGGACGGGACTGTTCAACGTGAGAAGGCAGTCGGAGGTCCACTCGGCGATTTTCTGCTGTCCGTCCAGGGAATCAGGTGTTGCAGCCTGCTGCGCATCCTGGTTCTTGGTCTCCTGAAGACCTTCAGCTGAGCTTTTCACGTGTCCCCCTTGGCAAAACCCGTGTGCCAACCCTAGGCACCCTGCAATGGCAAGGGAAGTGGGTTAATCCACCAGGGGGATAAACTGCGCAAATCTTGAGGGTGGGGCGCTATCCGGCGGTTGGAATGGCTCGCGTCCTGCTGCCGCCGACGGGCTTGTCTGCTGCGGTCGTGGCTGCCAGGGCGATAACCTCCATCCGCGAGCCTGGACCGGCAAGCACCAGGACATGCTGCGCTGCAACGCCGTCCAGGGCCGCCGAAACTTGCCGGATGGCATCCTCCACGCCAGGCGAAGGGACAGGCGACAAAGGAACGGACGACGGCGAAAGGGCGGCGCCGCCGTCGTCCGCCCTCAGCCAGGTGGTCACCTTGGCACCATCGGCGGCATCGGCAATACCGCGGGCCAGGGCCGCTGGGTCGACGGCATCCACCGGATAGCCGCTGACCAGGGTGACGCTCTCAATCAGCCGCCGCCGCGACGGCACGGCGGCCAGCAATGCCCTGTCATGGCGCCACAGCGCGAAGTGGTAGCCCGCCACCAGGCCCGCAGCCACCAGGAGGCCGAAGGGCGCACGGATACGGTCCAGCAGGCTCCCGCCGGACACATCACCCAGCACGAATTCAAAGACCCGGTAGCCAATCACCAGCAACGTAACCAAGGCCACCACGGCGCTCACACCGAAAAATGCCACGAGGTAGACCCGCCGGCCCGGCGGAATTCCGGCTGCCGACACCGGTTGGTGCCTTGGCTTCCACGCCAGCCACCAGACCGGGCTTCCCACTGCGAGCGAGCTGAGACCGCCGAGGAGCAGCGTGCGCGTGGAACTCCCCGCCAGCGGCGAAACCGCTGCGGCAAGCAACGCGTTGACCACGACGCCGACTCCGGATGCCGCCGCGGCCAGAGCCGCCGCGGACGTGACCAGGAGGCTGGCCCGCCGGGTTTGTGGGGAGCGGTGCGCGGACGCGGTGCGGTGGTAGCGCCAGACGATGGCCCCGACAAGTGCCGCGGCGATTGCCGGTGCCAGCGGCTCGAGCAGGTCGTTCAGCGGGTCGCTGCGGTCAAACGCGAGCCGCAGGAGGATGAACAGGATGACCGCCAGTCCGCCCAGGGCGGTGATGCCGGCGGCGAAGATCCCCACGGTGATGATGGTGACGTCCACCAGTCCTGTCCGGAACCGGCGCCCGCCCCCGCGGATCCAGTGCCACCACCACACCACAGCTCCGCCGGCTGCCCAGATGAGGGGCCTGACGACGTCGAACCACCAGGGTTCAAAGCTCGCTGCTGCCGTGAACCCCCGGATCGCGATGTCCAGGAGGGCACCCAGGGCGGCGATCGCCGCACCCGCACCCAGCAGCAGGCCAAAGACGGATCCCACGACAGCCCGGACGTCCTCAAGGTGCGCCGGGGATTTCCGGGGATGCTTCCACATCCACCGGTGCCACACCCAGATGCCCGCCCAGACAAGTCCGTTGGCCAGCGGGGATGGCCACTGGTTGGCGTGCGCTCCAATGAAGGACGCTGCCAGCTCCAGCAGTGATGTGGTGGCGATGATCAGCGATACCGCGTACATCCCGGTCAGGTAGAGGCCCCAGCCCGGTGCCCTGCGTTCGGATTCATCGTCGAGCCGCCGCCACACGAACCACCACAGCAGGAGCGCCGGGGGGCCGCCGATCAGTGTGAAGGCCAGTGACAGGGCCAGCCCGGCGACGTCGCCGGTGACCAGCACCGACGCCGTGCGGAAGAGGCGTTCCAGCAGGCCGCTGAGTCCTGAAGCTGCGATCACCACCAGGGCAAACAGCAGGACATACAGGATCAGGCGGCGCAGGGTTGCCAGGCCACCGGCCGGAGCGGGGGCTGTGGTAACTGCCGGCGCCGTCACCGCTTCACCGGAATCTGGGTGCAGGCCATCAAGGGATACGGCGGCTGGTCGATCATCCATCGTCCGTTCACTTTGAGGAGCAGGAAGACATCCTCCGTCTCATACTCGGACGGGCCGAAGGGGCCGTTGCCCTGGGCCGCGTGCACGATCGAAACCCGCACGGTGGCTGAATCGGTGCGTTCCGTCGTCGAAATCAAGACCACGCGGGCCGGCCGCTGCCCGCCGGAGTAGGACCCGCTGCACCTGCTCCTGGCACCCTCCGTGAGGAAGGTTTCGGCAGCGGGGACGTCGTCCCTGATCACTGCCCTGCTGTACTGCTGGATTACGCCTGCGGGGCTCGCCTCATCCAGAGGGGCAGGCTCGCCCCGGGTGAAGACCACTGCCAAAGCGACCACCACCAGCACTGCCACCACGCCCACCAGCGCGAGCAGGATCCGATCGGGTTTTCGCGCGGTCCGCCCGGTGGCGGCAGGATCGTCCATGGCGCAAGTATGAGGCACTTGGTCTCTGTGCGCCCGTGCCTTAGGGCCCGTAAAGGGCGCGTCAAGACTGGATGGGCCACAGATCCACCCCAAGCCGCGGGGCGATAGAAACAACAACGTTGCTTTTCATGCAACGTGCCGGCTGGCACTGATGCTGCCCGGTAGAACACTGAATCTGCGGCCCGTGTGCTCTAAGACCAGAAATTAATCATTCAAAAAACCCTTGACTGTGTCGCGCATCACCACCTATGTTGAAACAACCGCGTTGCAAGAAGTGCAACTCAAACTCTTATTGGTGGTTCGATGAGTTCCAAATCAAATTCCCCCCGGGCAGGAGCCGTTGCCACTGACGCCAACGGCCCCGTGCAGGCAGGGCCGGTCGCCAACGGCACCGTGATAAGCAAGGACGTTCGACGCCGGGTGGTCACGGCAAGCTTCATCGGCAACTTCGTCGAATGGTTCGACTACGCCGTGTACGGCTACCTCGCAGCCGTTATCTCCTCCGTCTTCTTTCCGGACACCGACCGACAGACTGCCCTGCTGGCAACCTTCGCGGTGTTTGCGATTTCCTTCTTCGTACGGCCCCTGGGCGGTTTCTTCTGGGGCCATATCGGAGACAAGCTGGGCCGGCGCAAGGCCCTGTCCCTCTCCATCGTCATCATGTCCGTCTCCACCTTCTGCATCGCCCTGATTCCCGGTTACGGAACCATCGGCATGCTGGCCCCGGTCCTGCTGCTCCTGGTCCGCGTGGTCCAGGGCTTCTCGGCGGCCGGTGAATACGCCGGCGCATCAGCCTTCCTGGTCGAATACGCTCCTGCCAACCGCCGCGGACTCTACGCCGCCGTGGTCCCGGCCAGCACAGCCGCCGGCCTGCTCCTTGGCTCCCTGATCGCGGCCCTCCTCAGCTCGGTGCTCAGCACTGAACAGCTGCACGACTGGGGCTGGCGGCTTCCGTTCCTCCTGGCCGCACCCATGGGCCTGATCGGGCGCTACATCCGCACCAAGCTGGAGGACACCCCGGCCTTCCGCGCCCTGGCCGACCAGGAAGAATCCACCCCCAAAGCGCCCGCGCTGGACATGTTCCGGACCTACCGCAAACAGCTTGTCATCGCCTGCGGGGCGGTGCTGCTCAACGCCGTCGGCTTCTACGTCATCCTCAGCTACATGCCCACGTACCTGTCCGAGGAACTGGGCTTCGGTCCCACCGAATCCTTCCTGGCCACCACGATTGCCCTGGCCAGCTACATCGGCTTTATCTTCCTGACCGGCATGGCGTCGGACCGGTTCGGCCGCAAACGGATGCTGATCACCGCCTCGGTGCTGTTCATGCTCCTGACCGTTCCGGCGTTCATGCTGCTGAATACCGGCAACTTCCTGGTCATCGTCCTGGTCCAGATCCTGCTGGGCGGCATGCTCACCCTCAACGACGGCACCCTGCCCAGCTTCCTGGCCGAACTGTTCCCCACCAAGGTCCGGTACAGCGGCTTCGCCGTCAGCTTCAACCTCTCCAACGCCCTGTTTGGCGGAACGGCCCCGTTCATGGCCACCCTGCTGATCGGCATGACCCAAAGCAAGCTCGCCCCCGGCTGGTACCTCGTGGCCGCCTCCGCCGTTTCCCTCGCGGCCGTCCTGTTTGCCGCCGAAACCTCGCGCAAGCCCCTCAAGCACCTCTGACAGCCCAGAGGTCCCGAGCCACCCTCACTCCGAAAAACCAACACCACTGCAGCAACTGCAGCTGGCACCACTAGAAAGGCACACCTGTGACCATCACCGCCGACAACGCCTCCTCCATCGCCGAGCTGGAGCGCCTCAAGGTCCTGCACAACGGCACCAAGGGCAAGCTCACGTTCTCCGACGCAGAGTTCGAGCGCCGCCTGGGCGGCCTCCGCCAGATCATGGCCGCCAAGAACCTGGACGCCGTCATCCTCACCAGCTACCACGGCATCAAGTACTACTCCGACTTCCTGTACACCACCTTCGGCCGCAACTACGCCCTGGTGGTCACCGCCGATGATTCGGTCACCGTCACCGCGAACATCGACGCCGGCATGCCGTGGCGCACCTCCTACGGCGAGAACATCGTCTACACCGACTGGCGCCGCGACAACTTCTACTTCGGCCTCCAGGAAGCCCTGCGCCAGCGCGGCGTCAAGGCCACCCGCCTGGGCGTCGAGGACGACTTCCTGCCGGGCCTGACCCGCGAGAAGATTGCCGCGGCCTTCCCCGGCGCCACCCTCCTGGACGTCTCCCAGGACGCCATGCGCCAGCGCATGATCAAGTCCGCCGAGGAAATCGAGGTGATCAAGCACGGTGCCCGCATCGGCGACCTGGGCGGTGAGGCGATCCGCGCCGCGATCCGGGAAGGCATCACCGAGTACGAGGTCGCCCTCATCGGCACCGAGGCCATGGTGCACGAGATCGCCCGGACGTTCCCTGACCGCGAGGTCCGCGACACGTGGGTTTGGTTCCAGTCCGGCATCAACACCGACGGTGCGCACAACTGGGCCACCACGCGGAAACTGCAGCAGGGTGACATCCTCTCCCTCAACTGCTTCCCGATGACCTCCGGCTACTACACCGCCCTGGAGCGCACCCTCTTCCTGGGGCAGCCGGACGAGCGCTCCCTGGAGCTGTGGAACATCAACGTCGAGGTACACGAGCGCGGCCTGGAACTCATCAAGCCCGGTGCCGTCTGCAAGGACATCGCCGCCGAACTCAACGAGATCTACATCAGCCACGGCCTGCTGGCCAACCGCACGTTCGGCTACGGGCACTCCTTCGGCGTCCTGAGCCACTACTACGGCCGGGAAGCCGGACTGGAACTGCGCGAGGACATCGACACGGTCCTGGAGCCCGGCATGGTGGTTTCCATGGAACCGATGATCACGGTCGCCGACGGCCTGCCGGGCGCCGGCGGCTACCGCGAGCACGACATCCTGGTCATCGGCGAGGACAACACGGTGGAGAACATCACCAAGTTCCCGTTCGGACCGGAACACAACATCATCGGGGCATAAGGCCCAACCCTGGAAGCGGCGCCGTNAGCACGGCGCCGCTTTCGGCGTCCCCTGCCAGCGATAGGGAAAGATAGTGTCCATCATGACTCCTGCAAAGACCTCCGACACCAACGGCAACGGAACCGGCACCAACGGCGGGACGGACGCCAAGGGCGCGTCCGTCGTCGTCAATGCCATCGCCGTCCTGCGCACCTTCACCGCGGACGAACCGCTGCTGGGGGTCACGGAAATCGCCAACCGCGTCGGCATGCACAAAAGCAGCGTCTCCCGGATCCTGGCCACCTTCGAGCAGGAAAACCTGGTGGAACGGGACCCGGAAACCAAGCGGTTCCGGCTGGGCCTGGGGCTGATCGCCGTCGCCGGGCCACTCCTGGCCGAGATGGAGGAACGGCGCGTGGCCTACCCGGTCCTGCGCCAGTTGACCGAGCAGACCGGCGAAACCAGCGCCCTCATGCTGTGGAACGGGGACGAAGCCATCTGCGTGGAGCAAATCGCCAGCCACCACCAGATCAAACACACCACGCCGCTGGGCGCCCGCTACCGTGACGCCATGAGCGCCTCCGTCCAGGTCTTCCTGTCCACGCTGCCCGCTGAGCGGGTGCGGGAGCTGCTCCGCAGCGGAACCATCAGTTTTCCGGGACTGGACGACGCCGGGCTGGCGGCTTACGAAGCCAGGCTCCAGGACGTTGGGCAGCGGGGATGGGCGGGAAACTACGGGGAATCGTCCATGGACGAGGTGGGCGTGGCAGCGCCCGTGCACGACCACCGGGGGGACGTGGTGGCGGCCGTCCTGATCCCGGCGCCCCGCTTCAGGGTATCGAAGGAGCAGTTCGAGAGCCTGGGCGATGCCTGTGTGGCAGCCGCCGCCAAGGTCACCACACGGCTGGGCGGCCGGCCGGCAACGTGATGTTGCCGTACCGGCCGCCCTTTTCTGCCGCGGAACGACGTCCCCGGCGCAGGAGGACCCTAGAACCAGGTGATGTAGGAGCCGGTGCGGCTCACATGGATCACGCCACCCTGGTAGTTCTGGGCCACGCCTCCGTCACCGCCCGTCGCGTACTCGTCACTAGTGGGGTAGCCGAGGCGGCCCGATTCATAGCCCGTGGAGGCCCAGATGGATCGGATCGCGCCCAGGGAAACGTGGGCCCCTGTGGCTGGTGACCAGATGATGGCGCCGCCCTGGTAGTTCTGGTAGACGCCCCCGTCCTTGAGGCCGCCCACTTCGTTCGTGACCGGGTAGCCGAGCTTGCCGTTCTCGAATCCCGTGGCTGCCCAGAGGCTCCGGATTGCGCCTATGGAGATGTGCGCCCCGGTGGCGGGTGACCAGATGATGGCGCCGCCCTGGTAGTTCTGGAAGACGCCGCCGTCTTTGAGGCCG
>NZ_JBQEQF010000017.1:26619-113128 GCF_052046035.1 Paenarthrobacter sp. 22069
GAGGCTCCGGATTGCGCCTATGGAGATGTGCGCCCCGGTGGCGGGTGACCAGATGATGGCGCCGCCCTGGTAGTTCTGGAAGACGCCGCCGTCTTTGAGGCCGCCCACTTCGTCCGTGACCGGGTAGCCGAGGCTGCCGTTTTCGAACCCGGTGGCTGCCCAGAGGCTCCGGATCGGCCCCGCTGAGACATGTGCCCCTGAAGCCGGCGAGTAGAGGATGCATCCGCGCTCAAAGCACTGGTACCCGCCGTTGTCCCTCAGCCCGTAGACCTCCGGAGTGGTTGCCGCTCCCAGTGCGCCGTTCAGTGAAGCCGCCTTCACGGCAATCGGAGTTTGCGAGGTCGCGGTGCCGGCTGTGGTGAAGGTCCAGGTCTTGTCCGCGGCCAGGGCGTTACCGGCAACATCCTTCACGCCGCTGCTGCCGCCCTTGAGGGTCGCCGTGTACGTCGTCCCGGCAGCAAGGTCTGCGCCGGGGTCCAGTGTTGCAACCTTTCCGGTGGCCCCGTACGTCACAGTGCCTGTCACGGCCACCGTCCCGCCGGTGAGCGTGACCGTGCCGGACGTGATCGTGGAGGGGTCCATGGCCTCCGAGAAGGTTCCTGTCACGTTTGCCGTCACTGAAACTCCGGTGGCGCCTGCGGCCGGGGAGGTGGCGGTCACTGTCGGGGCGGTAGCGTCAGAGCTTCCACCGCCGCCGGTGGGGTCGTAGTAGTGCCAGTACTGCTTGGTGGCGTTGACATCCGCAAGCACCAACAGGCCGCTGTTCGCTGTGCCCCCCGCGGCACTGTTGACGTTCTGCTTCGTGGAGGTCACGTTGTGTACAAACTGGTCGGCGTCGACAATGCGTGCCGTCTTGGTGGTGGTGAAGTTGATGTTGTCCAGCGGTGTGGACTTCTCGTAGATCGCCCCGCCGGAGGTGGTGCAGACACCGGCGTCCGTTGTGCCCGATGGCTTTGGATAGGTGGCGAAGGTACGCAGCCTTTGGGTGCTCTCGTCAATCATGACGATCACCCGGTTGGGACACTCGGCAACGGTTGCGATCGTGTGCGCCGACCAACTGGTGCCGCTGAGAGCCAGCAACTCGATCAGAGGCTGGGATGCCGAGATGTACGAGGTCTTGATGGCCGCAAACACCCGGCCGCCTGAGGAATCCAGCCACTTCAGGTTCATATGGTCATCACTGCTGCGCTGCCCGGACACTGCCGCCACGGGGGTACTCCATGTGGTGGCCGACGCGCCATCGACGTGGTAGCTCCAGTACATGCCGTCGGTGGAGTCGCCCATCTGTCGGCTCCACATCACGCCGATCTTCCCGTCGAAGGCAATCACGGCCGAGGTATCGTCCACGGAAACGTTGCTCATTGCTCCCGGAAGCTGGAATGGGGTGCCCCAGGTCTTGCCGTCAGTGGCGGTGACGTTCACGTAGATCCTGTTGTCCTGCTGCCAGCTGGACCAGATTCTGCCCGTGGAGTCCTTGTCGATGGTCAGGACTTCAATTTTTGAGTTATTGATTTGGCTGGAACCCAGCAGCGTGTACTTCTTCGCACTGGAGTCGTAGCTGTAGCGGCGCATTGTCGTGGGGAAACCAGGCTCGGCGGGCAGGCCGTCATCAACGAACTTGTAGCTCGCGACATACAGCGTCTTTCCGTCCCACAAAACATCATGATGGGTGTTGGGACGCGAATCTGTTGCCACTCCCGTATCCGCCCAGGAACTCGTCCCCGCATTGAACTTAAAGATATGGAAATTCGACGATGTGGAATTCCACAGATTTCCCCACCAGGAGCCGTCGTTAAACCACAAAGAACTTGTGGCCCGCTTGGTACCCGTGGGAGTCTCCGTGCCCGCATGAAACGGACCTGCAACACCAACATCGCCGGTGGCAGCCGACGCCGGAATAGGCGCCACGAGTGCCGCCAGTACAACCAGCAATGCCGTCACGAGTCCAGGGAGGCGCAAGTCCGGCCATTGGCGCGGACGGGGACCGGGCGGGCCTTCAACCCGCGATGGGAAAGGTAAGGAAAACCCGGCGCTATTGGCACGCCTGCGCCGGTGGAAAAACGGAATATTGATCAATTTGGCTCCCGGAGTTAAATACCACCGCTGAATCCCAGTTCGATCAGTGTTGGTGCTCAAGGCATTCAAAAACAATCCCGGGCTGCCCCTAATTGTTGCCCCTATGCCTCAGCTTAAATTCATGGGAATTCACCGATTGCCGGAACGGCAATTTGCCACAGCGGCCTACCGGTCAGGGCAGGCCGGCCATCCGGGCCGCGAGGTGCAGTGCCGCCAGCCTTCCCGTGCCCCGCGGATCGCCCCCGCAGAGCTCGAAAATCCGCTGCAGCCGGTGGTGCATGGACTGCCGCTCCAGGTGCAGTTCGCGGGCGGACTGCGCTGTGTTGCAGCCGGAGTCCAGCCACACCTGCAGGGTCTCCAGCAGCTGGGACTGCCGCTGGGCATCGTGCTCCAGGACTGCCCGGAGCTGCCGGTTGACGAATGCCTCCCGCGCCGTGGCGTCCAGGCAGGTCAGGGAGAGGCTTTCCACGGCGGCGTCCTCCGCGTCCACCACCACCAGGCCGCGGGCCGGGAACCGCCGGCGCGCCGACGCGTTCCGGCGGCGGATCTGGCGCACCTCCAGTGCACGCCGTGCCTCCGCGAGCGACCAGGCAGCCTCGGCCACGCCGCCCGCCAGGGGTCCCACGGCGATCACGGCATCGTGGTCACCCTCCAGGCTCCGGAGCGACTCCACCAGCTGGCGCCGTTCGCTGGGCGTATCGGTGCAGGGCAGCCCGATCATGACCACCAGCTCGGCGTCGTCCAGGTAGGCGGCGCAGGGAATGCGGCGCGTGCTCAGGAAGGTTTCGACGGCGCCCCGCAGCTCCTGCGGGGACGCTGCATGGATTGCCGCCACCACTGCCGGGGAATCGGTGGGAAAACCGGCCCCCGGAGCCAATTGCTCAAGGCGCCACTCCGGGGATGAGTTCAGTACCGCGCGCATCAGTTCCGCGCCGGCCAGGGCGTGCAGGCCCGGCGGGGTGTGCTGCAGCAGCGCAAGCCCCAGGATGTCCTCAGCCCGTTCCCCGGCCACCTGTGCCAGCGCTACGTCCGCAGCGTCCGGCACCCGCACCTCGAGCCGGCCCATGAGGACTCCACGCACAGGGATGTCCACATTCAGCACCGTTTCCCCGCCCGCCCTGCCAAAGGTGCCGTCCCCGCCCGGCTCAGGGCCGTCGTCGTCCGCTGCCGGGTTATCCCTGACGGCCCAGCTCTCCGGAACCGCGCTGCCCATCGTGACTCCCCAGGGGGACGTGAGCCTGACCGCGGACCTGGTGATGCCGGCCAGCACTCCCAGGATCTTGTCGAGCGAGGCCCCGTGGGCCAGCTCGGCCGCCATGGCGCGGGTGGCCGCGTCGGCCTGCTGCAGGTGGCCCACGGACTCGCTGACCAGCATGGAGTTAATGGCCTGCATGACGCCCACAAACGGAACCACCTTGCGCAGCTCCACAAGTGGAAGGCCGAATTCCTCTGCCGTGCGGAGCATGTCTTCAGGAATCCCGGGCAGGGCGCCGCCGGTCTCGACAGCCAGCGCGGCAATGCCTTTCTGGGCCAGTTCGCGCACGTAGTCTTCACGCCTCGCGGGCGTGGCGGTGGCAAGGGTGATGCCGCCGCAGAGCAACAGTTCCCCGCCGCGAAGCAGGGGAGCGATGTCCAGGACCTCGCTGGAGTGCACCCAGCGGACGGGCTGCGAATCCGCCGCTACGCCCCGCGGGTGGACCAGGGGGTCGGCGGCGGCGAGGGCGGGGTGGGCGAGTATTTCGCCAAGAAACACTGACACGACGATCCGTAACGTAATAGGGGAATCTGTTCGACAGATTGTATCTTGTTGGTTGTGATGAGGGCCACATAGCCTTTTGGTACTTATTCACCTCACGGAGGCCCCCATGCAAGAAAAGCTTTCAACAGCCACGCACGGCCAATCTGGCCAGGCGGCGCAGGACCACAGCGTTGTGGACCACGAAGCCTGGCTGCAGCCCATCCCCGAATCAGCAAGAACACGCAAGGTATCCGGCCAGTTCTGGATCTGGGCGGGCGCCAACTTGGCTCCCATCAACTGGGTGCTGGGGGCACTCGGTATCCAGCTGGGACTTGGACTGGCGGACACCATCACCGTCCTGGTGCTGGGCAACCTGATCGGCATGCTGCTCTTTGGCTGCTTCGTCCTTCTGGGCCAAAAGACCGGAGCTACCGGCATGGTCCTGGCCCGGGCAGCGTTCGGCCGCCGCGGCAACTACCTGCCGGCCGCCATCCAGGCGCTCCTGGTGATCGGTTGGTGCGCGGTAAACACCTGGATCATCCTGGACCTGGTGATGGCACTCTTCGGAACCCTTGGCTGGGTGGACCCGGATGCCCCCAACTACGCCTCGAAGATCGGCGTCGCCACCTTCATCATGGCCCTCCAGGTAGCCATCGCCTGGTTCGGCTACAAGGCCATTGCGGCCTTTGAGAAATGGACGGTACCGCCCACCATCCTCATCCTGGCTGTCATGTCTGCCGTCGCCTGGTTCGGCATGGACATCGACTGGGGCTACGCCGGACCCGCAGGCGCCATCCTCGAGGGCTCGGAGCGGATCGCCGCCATGAGCGCCGTCATGACCGCCATCGGCATTGGCTGGGGCATCACCTGGTTCACCTACGCCGCGGACTACTCGCGGTTCGTCAGCACCAGCGTCCCCAAGAAGAAGGTCTACCTCGCTTCAGTGCTGGGCCAGTTCATCCCCGTAGTGTGGCTCGGCGTCCTGGGCGCCAGCCTTGCCACCAACAGCGGAGAAATCGATCCCGGCAAGCTGATCGTGCTCAACTTCGGCGCCATGGCCCTGCCGGTGCTGCTGATGGTGCTCCACGGACCCATCGCCACCAACATCCTGAACATCTACACCTTCTCGGTGGCCACCCAAGCCCTGGACATCTCCATCAGCCGCCGCAAGCTCAACCTGTTCGTCGGTGTCTTCTCCCTCGCCGCCGTCGTCTTCTTCATCTTCCAGGAGGACTTCGCCGCGGTCCTCGACGCCTGGCTGATCGGCCTGGTGGCCTGGGTGGCTGCCTGGGGCGGGATCATGCTGGTGCACTACTTCTGGCTGGACAAGCGGTGGCCCGGCGAGCCGGAGCGCCTGTTCGACGCCGTGGGAACCAAGCGGCTGCCCGGCGTCAACTGGGCAGGGGTCATCTCCCTCGTGGCCGGCATCTTCGCCACCTGGCTGTTCATGTACGGCCTGATCCCCGTCATGCAGGGCCCCATCGCGGTGGCCCTGGGCGGTTGGGACCTGTCCTGGCTGGCCGGCGGCCTCACCAGCGCCGCGGTCTACGCCATCCTCGGCCCGCGGTACCACGTCCGCTACCTCGCCCTGGAGCGCAGCGCAGCGCAGCAAGCAGACGCCGCTGCCGGTGAAGAGGCCACATCCGCTGACAGCGCGCCGGCCCTTCCCGCCCTCTAACCGGCACAACTCCTCTTCTCCAAGACCAGGCGGGCGCACTGCGCCCGCCGAAAGGACTTCCCGTGAACCAGCCCGCCATCGCGGACCCGCTGCACCCCATCGTTTGGCCCGACGGCGCCAAAGCAGCCGCCTCCTTCACCTTCGACATGGACGCCGAATCCTGCACCATCGCCCACGATCCCACCAGCACCCGGCGCATGTCGCTGATGACCCACCAGTCCTACGGCCCCAAAGTCGCAGTCCCGAGGCTCCTCGGGATCCTGGCCCGCCAGGACATCCGGGCCACGTTCTTCATCCCCGGTTTCACCGCGGAGTCCTACCCGGATGTGGTGCGGCAGATCGTTGACGGCGGCCACGAGGTGGCACACCACGGCTACCTCCACGAACCCATGCAGGGCATCGACGCCGCCACCGAAGCCAGCTACATCGACCGCGGCCTGGATGCGCTGGCCAAGGTGGCAGGTGTCCGCCCGGTGGGCTACCGGGCGCCGTGGTGGGAGCTGAACTGGCACTCGCCCGGCCTGCTGGCGGACCGCGGCTTCCTCTATGATTCCAGCCTGCTCGACGGCGACGCCCCCTACCGCTTCGCCGTCGCCGCGGATGATCCCCGGGACATCGTGGAGATTCCCGTGGACTGGACCCTTGATGACTGGGAGCAGTACGCGTTCTACCCCGGCGTGACGGGCAGCGGAGTGATCGAAAGCCCTGCCAAGGTCCTCGAGATGTGGAGGCTGGAGGCCGAGGCACACCACTCCCAAGGCAGCTGCTTTGTCCTGACCAACCACCCCTTCATCTCCGGGCGGCCGTCCAAGGCCGTGGCGCTGGAACAGCTCATCGAGCGCGTAAAGGCGATGGATGGCATGTGGGTCACCACCATGGAGCAGATCGCCCGGCACACCAAGGCCACGGTTTCCGAGGTCCACACCCACGCGCGGATTGAGGTGCCGGTATTCCCGGGCGCGGGTGCCCGGTTCGAGCCGGCCGTGGTGCGGCAGGAGGTGCCGGCCTAGCGTCCAGGACACGGCGGCCGGTGGGGGGAACTCCCGCCACCGGCCGCTTTCCTGTGCCCATGGACACCGTGGTTGGGCGTGCTTAAGGTGGCGGAGGGAGCCGGTGCAACCGGCCGGGAGGAGCGCTCGCATGGACCTCATGGACAGCCTGAAGGACGGCATCGGCCAGGAGCTGGACTGGCAGATTCCGCTGTACGAGCAGTTCCATCGGCATCCGGAGCTCGGCCTGGCCGAACACGAAACGTCCGCAGCGGCAGCGGACAACCTGGCCGGCTGGGGTTTCGACGTGCGGCACTTTGGCGGTACCGGCGTCGTAGGCGTCCTTGCCAATGGTGCCGGTCCCTGCGTCCTTGCCAGGGCTGACATGGACGCCCTCCCCGTCACCGAGGCAACGGGGGCTTCCTACGCCTCAGCCGTGCCCGGCGTGATGCACGCCTGCGGCCACGACATGCACGTGGTGGCGTTGCTTGGCGCAGCTAAGTACCTGGCCGGGAACCGTGAGGGCTGGTCCGGCACATACATTGCCCTCTTCCAACCGGCGGAGGAGACAGCGGCAGGCTCTCAGGCAATGCTCGACGACGGCCTGGCCGCCGGCATCCCGAGGCCGGACGTTGCACTGGCCCAGCACGTCATGCCCACCCAGGCGGGGACGATTGGCACCACACCAGGGCCCATCCTGTCGGCCGGTGATTCCATCCGGGTCACCGTGCATGGCCGCGGCGCCCACGGGTCCATGCCGCACAAGGCTGTGGACCCGGTGGTGCTCGCGGCCTCCATTGTCCTGCGCCTGCAGACTGTGGTGTCACGGGAAACAAACCCGGGGGAGTTCGCGGTCCTGACCGTTGGCGCGGTCAATGCCGGCGCAACAGCCAACATCATCCCTGACCGGGCGGAACTGCTGCTCAACCTCCGCACCTACAGCATGGCGACCCGCAGCCAGATGATCGCCGCCATCGAACGGATCGTGCGGGGCGAGTGCGCTGCCGCGGGCTCTCCGCAGGATCCGGAGTTCGAGTACTACGACCAGTACCCGCTCACCAGCAACGACCCCGAGGCCAACGCCCGGGTCACGACGGCGTTCACCAGGACCTTCGGTGCCGACGCCGTTTACCGCACTGCCCCGCAGACGGCCTCCGAGGACTTCAGCCGCATCCCCGATTCCTTTGGAATCCCCTACGTCTACTGGATCGTCGGCTCCGTGCCCCGGGACACCTACCGGCGTGCGGTGGCGGCGGGGACCGTGGACACCGACATTCCGGCCAACCACTCGCCGTTCTTCCTGCCGGCCGTGGATTCCACCCTGGGCATGGCCACCCGGGCCCAGGCTGCCGCTGCGCTCGCTTTCCTTGGTCCGGCAGCCGGCTAGCCTGCCTTGGACAGCAGGGACTGCATTTGCGCCCCGGCGTTGCTGCCCGGGGCCGGTGTGTAGACCACGATATGCAGGTCCGGCCGGTCTGACGGGGACACTTGGTGGTGTTCCAGTTGGAGGACGCCCACTGCCGGGTGGTGGAAGAGCCGCTCGCGGGACTCGAAGCCCAGGATGTCGTACAGATCCCAGCCCTGTTTGAACTCGGGGCTGGCTTCCTTGAGCCGCTCGACCTGGTACTGGATGTCCGGGTCGCCCAGCCGCTGCCCGGTTTCGGCCCGGAACTCGGCAAGGAAGCGTTTGCTGGTGGTTTCCCAGTCGGGCAGCAGGTCCCGGACGTAGGGGTCCGTGAAGACCAGCCAGAGCAGGTTCCGGTCTGCCGCCGGCACGTTGGCGATGTTGGGATACAGCGCGGCGTAGGCCTTGTTCCAGCCGGCTACGCCCCAGTCCGGAAAGAGTGCGAAGGACGGGTTGGGGTCCAGCGCATCCAGGAGGCGCTGGATGTGGGGAGGAGCAGTATCGGCGGCCGGTCCGGCCGGTGCAACCGATGCGTATCCGCCCAGCGACAGCACATACGCCAGGCCGGTGCTTGATAGGTGCAGCGCGCGGCTGATGGCTTCTAAGACCTGCCGGGACGGACTGATGTCCCGGCCCTGCTCCAGCCAGGTGTACCAGGTGACGCTGACGCCGGAAAGGAACGCCACCTCCTCGCGGCGGAGCCCCCGCTCCCGCGTGCGTCCCACCGGCGGCAGGCCGTAATCGCCCCGCAGTGCCTGGTCGCGCCGCGCCCGCAGGAACAGGCCGAGTTCTTTTCGGCGGCCGGGATCACTCACGCACAAATACTATTACTCTGGTACTCCCACTACTAGTAGCAGCGCTGTCTTCCGTCCGCGTCGCCCAGGCAAGAGGATGGTAAGCATGCCTGCACTCCGCTCTAAAACAGTCACCCATGGCCGCAACATGGCCGGCGCCCGCGCACTGCTGCGCGCCTCCGGCGTCGCCAACTCTGACATCGGCAAGCCGATCATCGCGGTCGCCAACTCCTTTACCGAATTCGTCCCGGGCCACACGCACCTTGCCCCGGTGGGCCGGATCGTCTCCGACGCGATCCTCGCCGCCGGCGCTGTACCGCGCGAGTTCAACACCATCGCCGTGGACGACGGCATCGCCATGGGCCACTCCGGCATGCTCTACTCGCTGCCGTCCCGCGACCTGATCGCCGACTCCGTGGAGTACATGGTCAACGCGCACTGCGCCGACGCCCTGGTCTGCATCTCGAACTGCGACAAGATCACCCCCGGCATGCTCATGGCCGCACTGCGCCTGAACATCCCCGTGGTCTTCGTCTCCGGCGGCCCCATGGAGGCCGGGCGCGTGACCCTGACCGACGGCTCCGTGCGCTCCCTGGACCTGGTGAACGCGATCGCCGACGCCGTGGACGAGTCCATCTCCGATGCCGACATCAACCTCATCGAAGAGAACGCCTGCCCCACCTGCGGGTCCTGCTCCGGCATGTTCACCGCCAACTCCATGAACTGCCTCACCGAGGCCATCGGCCTGTCGCTGCCGGGCAACGGTTCCGTGCTGGCCACCCACACCGCACGCAAGGCACTGTACGAAAAGGCCGGCGCCACCGTCGTCGAGCTGGTGAAGCGCTATTACGACGGCGACGACGACTCCGTGCTGCCGCGCTCCATCGCCACCGCCAAGGCCTTCGACAACGCCATGGCCCTGGACATCTCCATGGGCGGCTCCACCAACACCATCCTGCACCTGCTCGCCGCGGCCCAGGAGGCGGGCGTGGACTACGGCCTGGCCGAGATGGATGCCAAGTCCCGCCAGGTACCCTGCCTGGCCAAGGTGGCCCCCAACGTGGCCAAGGACAAGACCTACTACATGGAGGACGTCCACCGCGCCGGCGGCATCCCCGCCCTGCTGGGCGAGCTGAACCGCGGCGGCCTGCTGCACAAGGACGTCCACTCCGTGCACTCCAATGACCTGGACGGCTGGCTGGATGACTGGGACATCCGCGGCGGCAAGGCCACTGAGGAAGCAAAGGCCCTGTGGCACGCAGCCCCCGGCGGCGTCCGGTCCTCCACCGCGTTCTCCCAGTCGCACGAGTGGACCTCGCTGGACACGGATGCGGCGGAAGGCTGCATCCGCTCCGTGGAGCACGCCTATTCCAAGGACGGCGGGCTGGCCGTGCTGCGCGGCAACGTGGCCGTCGACGGCGCCGTGGTGAAGACCGCCGGCGTGGACGAATCCATCTGGACCTTCTCCGGCCCGGCCGTGGTGTGCGAGTCTCAGGACGAAGCCGTGGAGAAGATCCTGAACAAGCAGGTCAAGGAGGGCGACGTAGTGGTTATCCGCTACGAGGGCCCCAAGGGCGGGCCGGGCATGCAGGAAATGCTTTACCCGACGTCGTTCCTCAAGGGCCGCGGCCTGGGCAAGAAGTGCGCCCTCATCACTGACGGCCGCTTCTCCGGCGGCACCTCCGGCCTGTCCATCGGCCACATCTCCCCGGAAGCTGCCTCCGGCGGCGCCATCGCCCTGGTGGAGGACGGCGACATCATCAGCATCGACATCAGCCAGCGGTCCATGCAGCTGGAGGTATCCGACGAGATCCTTGCCGAACGGCGGGAAAAGCTGGAGGTTAACGGCGGCTACAAGCCCAAGGACCGGGACCGCCAAGTATCCGCTGCACTGCGCGCATACGCCGCCATGGCCACCTCTGCGGACAAGGGCGCAGTCCGGGACGTGTCGCTCCTGGAGCGTTAACCCTGCCTCCCGGGCGGGGGAGGGACAGGTCCATGGCCCTCCTCCGCCCCATGTCAACGGGCCAAAGGTCCGCTCCTTTCGGTCCGCTGGTGACGGTACCCTGTTTCCATGGTGCAGGACATCTCCGATTACCGGGCGGAAGGCATCCTGCTTGCGGGGGCAGGGCGTGCCATTTTGCTGCAGCTTGCCAATCCCGCCATTGGCCGGGGCGTAGCCGACCACAGCACTTTCACGGAGCGCCCCGTCAACAGGCTCAAGGGCACCCTGACCTATGTGTACGCCGTCGTCTACGGAAACGAGGCGCAGGTCAATGAGGTCCGCCGCAGGGTCAACCGGGCGCACGTGCCGGTGCACCGACCCGGAGACAAGACATCTGCCGGTTACAGCGCCTTCGATCCGGAACTGCAGCTCTGGGTGGTGGCCACTCTTTACGACACCGCACTCACCATTATCGAGAAAATTTACGGTCCACTGGACGACGCCGCCGCCGACGCCATGTACCAGGACTATGCGCGGATCGGCACCGCCCTGCAGCTGCCGGCGGGCATGTGGCCGAAGGACCGGGCAGCGTTTGACGGCTACTGGGCGGAGCACCTCAAGGGGCTCCGCGCGGAGTACCCCGGAGTCCGCGTCGGACGGGGGCTGCTGTTTCCCAAACACACGGCGCTTTGGTACCGCGCCATCATCCCACCCGCGAGGTTCCTGACTGCCGGGCTGCTTCCAGAGCCCCTGCGCAAGGATTTTGGCCTCCCGTGGAGCGACCGGCACGAGCGCCGCTTCGACCGCACGTTCCGCATCCTTGCCGTCACCTACCCCAGGCTGCCACAGGGCATCAGGTACTGGTTCAAGGATTACTGCCTGCGGGAACTCGACAGGGACCTGAAGCGGAACGGCCAGCCAGGCACGCGTCAGGGGATCAGTGCGTAATTCGACACCAGTGGAGCAACGGATCGATGAACGCGCGCACCGCTTCCTGGCCACGGCGCCGGCCAGCGGGGCCAAGGCAAGGCTCACCGAGTTCGTCGTGTTTGGCCTCAAGCAGGGATGGGCCTGCATTTTCGGTGCAGCCCTGCTGGCCGTGCTTCTGGCGGCCAGGCTCTGGTACCCCGGCAACGCCGGCCTGGCGCGCAACGACTTCCTGACGGTTGCCGCCGTCGCCATCCAAATCATGATGGTGGCGTTCAAGCTGGAAACCCTGCGGGAACTGAGGGTCATTGTCCTGTTCCACGTAGTGGGAACCGTGATGGAACTGTTCAAAACGGACATGGGTTCCTGGTCGTATGAGGCGGAAGGCGTGCTGCGCGTCGGCGCCGTGCCGCTCTTCAGCGGCTTCATGTACGCCGCCGTGGGCTCGTACATGGTGCGCGTCTACCGGCTGTTCGACCTGAAGTTCGCCGCCTACCCGCGCCGCTGGATCACGGCTGTCCTTGCCGGCGCGATCTACGCCAACTTCTTCACCCACCACTACATCTGGGACCTGCGCTGGGTGCTGCTGGCCGCCGTCGTAATTGTCTACGGCCGGTGCGTGATGCACTTCCGCGTGTTCCGCCGCCGCTTCCGGATGCCCCTGGTGGCCTCTTTCCTGCTGGTGGCGCTGTTCATCTGGCTCGCCGAAAATATTGCCACCTGGTCCGGTGCCTGGCTCTACCCCAGCCAGGTGGCGGGCTGGCACCCGGTGGGCTTGGAGAAACTGGTGGCATGGTTCCTGCTGATGATCATTTCCGTGGTGCTGGTGGCGTGGGTCTATAAGCCACAGCCGCCGAAAGCAGGGGGGAAAGAGGGCCGGCACCTGCAGGAGGACCAGCCCGCAGCGTTGAAGCAAGGGACCGCATAAAGGTTCCGGGTAAAGGGGGCTGCGTAAAGGGGGTCTGGCAAAACCCGTTACAACAGGGCCCTCGCTAGGGCTGGAGGCGAACGGTTGAATGGAAGCCATGGCCCCCGAAACCCCTCTCATCCACACCAGCCGGCAACAGAAAACCAGCACTCCTGAACGGCACCCGGCCCACTGGGGCGGCGTCTTCGCGATGTCCCTTTGCGTCTTCGCGCTGATCGCCTCAGAGTTCATGCCCGTCAGCCTGCTCACTCCGATGGCCGCGGAACTCCAGGTGTCAGAGGGGATGATTGGGCAGGGAATCGCCATCTCCGGCGTCTTCGCCGTCCTGACCAGCCTGTCAGTTTCCACCCTGGCCGGCAGCATGAACCGCAAATCACTCCTGTTGGGCCTGACGGCACTGATGGCGGTTTCGGGAGCATTGGTGGCGACGGCACCCGGATACCTGCTGTTCATGGCGGGCCGTGCGCTCATCGGCGTGGTCATCGGCGGTTTCTGGTCCATGTCGGCAGCCACTGCCATGCGGCTGGTGCCGGCGCACCAGGTGCCCAGGGCCCTCGCGATCTTCAATGGCGGCAATGCCCTCGCCACAGTCCTGGCTGCACCGCTGGGAAGCTACCTTGGCTCCGTCATCGGTTGGCGCGGCGCGTTCTTTTGCCTGGTGCCCATAGCGGTGCTTGCCCTGGCCTGGCAGTGGATCAGCCTGCCGTCGATGACGGTTGAGAAGCGCACGTCCGGCAACGTCTTCGGGATTTTCGCCGGGCTCAGGAGCCGGCCCGTCGCGTTGGGCATGGCCGCCTGCGGCTCCTTCTTCATGGGCCAGTTTGTGCTGTTCACCTACATCCGCCCGTTCCTGGAGACCGTGACCCGCGTGGACGTTGCCACAGTGTCCCTTGTCCTGCTGGTGATCGGCGTGGCGGGCTTTGTGGGAACGCTGCTGATTGGCCGCTTCCTTGGAAAGGGCCTCTACCGCACGCTGGCCACCATTCCGGTGCTGATGGCGGTCATCGCCGCGGCGCTCGTTCCCGCGGGCAGCTGGATTGCCGCCGTCGTGGTTCTGCTCGGCCTGTGGGGCCTGATGTCCACCGCCGCACCCGTCGGCTGGTGGAGTTGGCTGGCGGAGGCAATGCCCCACGATGCCGAAGCCGGCGGCGGCCTGATGGTCGCCGTGGTCCAGACATCCATTGCCATCGGGTCAACGCTCGGCGGCGTCCTGTTCGATTCTTCGGGCTACCAGGCCACGTTCCTGGCCGCAGCTGCCATCCTTTGCATCGCCGCTGCCCTGTCAGTCCTGGCATCCCGGGCCACACCCCGGCAGGCCACGTAGCCCCACCGACCACTTACCGATCCCCGAGGAGGAGATTATGAAATACACCAGGAGCGGCGGCCAGACAGCAGCCGGACCGCAGGAATGGTTCACCGGAACGGTGCAGATTGACGGCATTCGGAACCCGGACGGGCAGTCAGCGGTCGGATGCGCGCACGTCCGGTTCGCCCCCGGCGCCCGCACCGCATGGCACCACCACCCCAAGGGCCAGACCCTGTACGTGACCGACGGGATCGGGCTGGTGGCGCGCCGTGGTGGGGAAGTCCAGGAGATCCGCCCCGGCGACGTCGTCTACATCGAACCCGGTGAAGAGCACTGGCATGGTGCCACCCCGGACCGGTACATGGCGCACGTGGCCATGCAGGAAGCGGACGCGGACGGCCAGGTGGTCACCTGGCTGGACCACGTAACCGACGAAGAGTACCGGGCCTGACCTGCCGGAAAAAGGGAAGAGCGGACGANTCCGCTCTTCCCTTTGCGGGGCCTGGTCAGTCGTCGTAGGTGTTCGCGATGTAGACATCGCACGGCGCGTTGTGCGCCACGCTGTTGGCGACGCTTCCCAGCAGCCGGCCGATCCCGCGCATCCTGCGGTTGCCCACCACGATCAGCCGGGCATCCATTCGGATGGCTTCCTTGATCAGGGAATCGGCGGGCTTGCCGCGGGCAGCGAAATGGGTAACCTGCACGCCCGGCCGGGACTTGGCCAGGTCCCCCGCCACGATCTCCGAGCTGTCCGCGTTGGAGATCCTGACCTTGTCCGAGCCCACGCCAAAGGTTTCGGCCGTTTCGGTTTCAAAGGCCGTCACCACATGGAGCGAGGCCCCCAGCGACTCCGCCAGGCCCAGGGCCACTTCCGCAGCCTTCCGTGCCGACGGGCTGGCGTCCACACCTACTACAACTACTCCGCTCATTGTTTTGCTCCTTCGTTATTCCCGGCATACAACGTCCACTGGTCAGTCTAAGGACTACCCGCCTGGAGCCCGCCTAACCGTAGACTCTGAAGGCGGGACCGGGACACGGCGGTTTGATGGGGGAACATGGGTGGCTGGCAGGCCGACGGCGCGCGGATGCTGAGCCGCCCGGGCCGCCGTCGAACCATCCCTGACAACGGCCGCTGCCGGTCATGCCGATGCGGCGTCCAGCTGCCTGCTGTACCGGCTTTCTGGCCGCGCCAGCCCGTAGTGGTCGCGCAGCGTCCGGCCCGTGTACTCCGTGCGGAACAGGCCGCGGGACTGCAGGATGGGCACCACCTGGTCCACGAACGCCTCCAGCCCGGAGGGAAGCACCGGCGGCATGATGTTGAAGCCGTCCGCCGCGCCGCCGTCGAACCACTCCTGGATGGCGTCCGCCACCTGCCCAGGCGTGCCGGCGAAGGTCCGGTGCCCGCGGCCGCCGCCCAGCCGCCCGATCAGCTGCCTCACAGTCAGCTGCTCCCGCCGGGCCAGCTGCACGATCAGGGTGTAACGGCTCTTGGCGCCCTCAATCTCATCCTCGCTGGGCAGGTTCTCCGGCAGCTGCCGGTCCAGCGGCAGGTCTTCGGGATCCACCCGCAGGGTTTTGGCCAGCTGGATCCGGGCGTACTCGGGCTTGATCAGACGGTCCAGTTCGCGTTCCAGCTCCAGCGCCTCATCCTCGGTAGGGCCGATGACCGGCACGATGCCCGGCAGGATCTTTATGGCCTGCGGGTCCCGCCCGGCAGCAGCGGTGCGCCCCTTGAGGTCGCGGTAGAACTCCTGCGCGTCGGCCAGGGTCTGGTGGGCGGTGAAGACGGCGTCGGCGTAACGCGCCGCGAGGTCCTTGCCGTCCTCCGATGAGCCCGCCTGGACGATCAGCGGGTGGCCCTGCGGCGACCGGGGCACGTTGAGCGGGCCGCGCACCTTGAAGTGCCTGCCCTCATGGTCAATGGTCCGGATCTTGTCCGCGTCAGCCCAGATGCCGGCTGTTTTGTCGGCGAGGACGGCGTCGTCCTGCCAGCTGTCCCACAGCTTCTGCGCCACCTCAATGAACTCGGCGGCGCGCCCGTACCGGACGGCATGGGCGGGTTGGTCGTCCACCCCGAAATTGCGGGCGGCGTCCGGGCCGGCGGTGGTCACCACATTCCAGCCTGCGCGCCCGCCGCTGGCCCAGTCCACCGACGCGAAGCGGCGGGCCAGGTTGAAGGGTTCGTTGTAGGTGGTGGACGCGGTGGCGATCAGGCCAATGCGCTCGGTGGCAGCTGCGATGGCGGTGAGCAATATGGTGGGTTCCAGCTTGCCGGCAGGCCGTCGGCCCACTTCGCCGAACAGGACGGGGGAGTCGGCGAAAAAGATTGAGTCCAGTTTGCCGCGCTCGGCGGTGCGGGCAAGCTGCTGGTAGTGCTCCACCTTGTTGCCGGCGTGCGGGTCGCTTTCCGGCAGCCGCCAGGAGGCTTCATGGTGGCCTGTGCTCATGAGGAAGGCGTTGAGGTGGAGTTGGCGGCGGGACGGTTTGTGGGCGGTCATGGATGGCTCCTTGAGGGGTGTGGGGTGGTTAGTGGCCGACGGCGGCGGGTTCAGCAGGGTGCGCAGGCCCGACGCCCAGCGCGGCGAGGAGGTCACGGCGCAGGGATTCGTGGCCGGAGGTATCGGTGGACGTGCGGATTTCCGGCGGCACCGGACGGATGGCTGCAATGCGGCCGCGGTCCAGGACCACTATCCGGTCCGCCAACGCGATGGCCTCGTCCACGTCGTGGGTGACCAGCAGGACGGCGGGCCGGTGGGCGGCCACCAGGTCCTGGAGCAGCCCGTGCATCCTGATCCGGGTCAGCGCATCCAGGGCTCCGAAGGGCTCGTCCGCCAGCAGCAGCTGCGGTTCGCGGACCAGGGAACGGGCCAGGGCCACGCGCTGCTGTTCGCCGCCGGAGAGCTGGTGCGGCCACGCCTTTTCACGCCCGCCGAGGCCCACCTCGGCGAGGGCACTGCGCGCCCGGGTCCCGGCGTCGGGCTTCCGAAGACCCAAAGCGACGTTGCCCAGCACGGTGTCCCATGGCAGCAGCCGCGAGTCCTGGAACACCACGGACACGCGCTCCGGGACACTGACAACACCGCTGCCGCTGACCTCGTGGTCCAGCCCGGCGAGGGCACGCAACAGGGTGCTTTTGCCGCAGCCGCTGGGACCCAGCAGCGCCACGAACTCGCCGGCAGCGATGTCCAGGTCCACGCCGTCCAGCACGGTCTTGGTGCCGAAACTGCGCATCAGCTGCCGGACAGACACGGCGGAAGGGGCGGTTGGAGCGGGTGCGGGCGCGGTCAGCCCGCCAGGGTGCGCTGCCATGAGAGGGCCTTTCCTTCGATGAAACGGACGATTGCGTCGGAGAGCAGGCCGAGGATGCCGTAGACGGCCAGGCCCAGGACGATGATGTTGGTCTGGCCATACGTGCGGGCGAGCTCCATCATGTAGCCGATGCCGCTGGTGGCGTTGATCTGTTCCACCACCACCAGGGACACCCATGCGCCGGTGACGGCGAAGCGCAGGCCCAGGAAGAACCCGGGCAGTGCGCCGGGGAGCACCACTTTGCGGACGAAGGCCGCCCGGCCCAGTCCCACGGTCTGGGCCAGTTCCACGAAGCGCAGGTCGATGCCGCGCAGGCCCGCGTGGGTCTGCAGATAGACAGGGACAAGGACGCCCAGGGTGATGGTGAGGACCTTCATGGTTTCGTCGATGCCGAACCAGAGGATCAGCAGCGGAATCAGGGCCAGGCCCGGGATGGCCCGCTTGATCTGCACCGGCCCGTCGATCAGTGCCTCGCCCACCCGGCTCAGCCCGGACAGGAGGGCCAGCACGGCGCCCACGAGCGTCCCGGACACCAGGCCCAGGCCTGCCCGCTGGGCGGAAATAGCCAGGTTTTCCTGGAGCCGGCCGTCCGCGATCAGCTCACCGGCGGTGGCCACCACGGTCCAGGGTTCGGACAGGATCCGCGGGTCCAGGAGTCCTGTTGCGGAAGAGGCTGACCAGAGCAGCAGCAGGGCCGACGGGCCCACCCAGGCGAGCCGCCGCCGTCGTCCCGGGCCCAGCCTTTTCGCGGTGGGCCGCACGTCCTGCCGCCCGGCAGCGGCCTGCGCCTGGTGCGGCGCCAACACGGGCCGGTCCAGTACGGCGCTCATGCTGCCCCTGCCTTTCCTGCAGATGCGAAGGCGGTGCCGGCGATGGCCTCGAACCTCGTGTCGTACAGGTCCGCGGCCTTCAGCTGCGGCTTCTTCTGCTCCCGGGCCAGCAGGTCGATGGTTTCCTGGTGCCGGGCGATGGCCTCTGTCCAGGAAGTGGGGAGGTCGCGTTTCCCGGTGGCGTCGATCAGGTACTGGCCGTCGTCGGGGGACAGGCCCTGGTCCTTGACGTAGTAGCCCTCCAGCCATTCGGCGGGGTGGTCCTCGATCCATCGCTGCGCCTTGCCCCAGACCTTCACATAGGCTGCCAGGGCTGCGGCCTTGGCGGGATCGGCCAGGACCTTGGCGGGCGAGTAGAGGAGGCTGGGGTCATCGCGCAGCCCGTGGCGGAGGGTGGTGGCGTCGTCGGCCTTGTATTTGGTGAGGTAGCGCTTGATCTGGACGCCGCCCAGCGGAGCCGCGTCCACCTGCTTTCCGGCCAATGCCGTGGCATAGGCGTCGCCGGTGCTGGGCAGTTCCACGAGTTTGACGTCGTCCTGCGTGAGCCCGGCCTTCGCCAGGATCCGCAGGACCAGTGCGCCCTGCGCCTGGCCCGGGCTGTAGGCCACCTTCCTGCCGCGCAGGTCCTCGAGAGAGCTGATGCCCGTTCCGGGGGCGATGCCGAGCTCGTAGATAGGGTGGTTCACGGCGTCCTGCCGGTAGCCGGCGGCGATGATGCGGACGTCGAGTCCTGTCCAGGTGGCGTGGATGGGCGGAATGTCCGCCACGGATCCGACGTCCAGCGCATTGGCGCGGAAGGCCTCGGTAGTTTGCGGCCCACCGGAGATGTTGGCGAATTCCACGGTAAAGCCGTCCAGCTCCTTGGCCAGGCCGGACAGTTCCAGCGCCACCCGGATGCTCGGGTCACCCACCGTGATGGTGGTTCCGGCGGGGACGGTGTTGGCGAGGGGTTCAAGGGACGCCGGGTTGATACGGTCTCCGCCTGCCGTAGCGGTGCCGCCGCAGGCCGAGAGCAGGGCGGCGGCGGGGACCGCGAGGAGCGCACCCAGGGCGTGGCGGCGGGTGAACGCGGGGAGCCCGCGGCTGGGGGTGGGCGGTGGTGCCGGGAAGGACATGGTGTTCCTTTCAGGAAGATTCCGGGTACGACGACGTCACCCGGCGGAGTGCGCCCGGCGGAGTGCGCCCGGTGGCGTGGGGAAGGTGGTTGGGTCCGCCGTTGACGGCGGGATGCGGAGGTGTTTCGGCTGGTGCGTACGGCCTGGCCGGTGCCGTGGAAACACCTAAACACGCGCTCAGGGGCGTTGGCCAGCACCGCGCAATGCACGCTCAACGCGGGGAAACGGCGCTACATCCGGCGACATGCGCGTGACCAACCGGGCAACCCGGCGCCACGAACCGAAACCTGGGTTAGGGAACCGCAACGGGCGTTAATGTGGCTGGACGCCCGTCATGCCAGCCGGCAATTAGGCGCGGACCTGGCCCTGCGCCATGTCCGCGATCTTTTCGGTGGCCGCCCAGGAGGCCAGCAGTTTCAGGCCTTGCTCGGAGGGGCTGCCCGGAGTGGCCGGGTAGACGGTGAGGGTGTGCCCGGGGTCCTCCTCCAGGCCCAGGACCTGGTAATTCAGTTCGAGCAGGCCCACCACGGGGTGCTGGAAGAACTTGGTCCCGGCGTAGTGGCGGCGGACGTTGTGCGCGGCCCACAGGGTGCGGAATTCGTCACTGCGCATGGACAGTTCACCGATGAGTTCGGCGATTCCCTTGTCGTGCGGGTTCCGGCCCGCTTCGCGGCGGAGAATGGCGACATTGGTGTTGGCGGCGCGGTCCCAGTCCGTGTAGAAGTTGTGGGCACGCGGGTCAAGGAAGATGAACCGGGAGTGGTTGGCCGGCCGCGACGGGTTGCGGTACAGGTCCGAGTACAGGGCGTAGCCCAGGGTGTTGGCGGCAACGATGTCCATCCGGTTGTTGCCGATGAATGCCGGCGCTTCCGTGATGGCGTCCAGGAGGTACTGCAGTTCCGGCCGCACGCCCGCGGGGGCGGGCGCAGCGGCGCCGGAAGCCCGCTTGCGCCCCGAGGTGTTGGCTGCACGGGCGAGGTCGTAGAGGTGGTCGTGCTCGGCGCGGTCCAGTTCCAGCGCTCCTGCGATCGCGTCCAGGACGCTGTCCGAGACGCCACTGAGGTTTCCCCGTTCCAGGCGCGTGTAGTAGTCCACGCTGACTCCGGCGAGGCGGGCAACTTCCTCGCGCCGGAGGCCGGGCACGCGGCGCCGTCCGCCGTAGGGTTCGATGCCTGCCTGTTCCGGGGTAATGCGCCCACGGCGTGAGGACAGGAACTGCCGGACCTCGGCTCGGTTATCCATACCGGACACGTTACGGCTATTGGCCTTGCCGTAAGGAGGGTCTGCCAGAACCAGTTACGGCAGGACCCTCCCTAAGGACGGCAGGGACGGGTTTGATAGGGATGTCCGCTTTCCGCAATTCACCACAGGGGAGGACCCATCATGCGCGCAACCATCCTGCACGCCCCCGGAGACGTCCGCGTCGAGGACCGTGACAGGCCAGCCATCCGGCAGTCCACGGATGCGGTCATCAAACTCGTTGCCGCCTGCGTATGCGGTTCGGACCTGTGGCCCTACCGCGGCGCGGACAAGGTGTCCAGGCCTTCGCCAATGGGCCACGAGTACGTGGGGATCGTGGAAGAAATGGGTGCAGACGTAAAAACGGTGCAGCCGGGCCAGTTCGTGGTCGGGTCCTTCTTCGCCTCGGACAACACGTGCGAGATCTGCCGATCCGGCTACCAAAGCGGCTGCGTGCACCGCCAGGGCGTGGGCGGCGCCCAGGCCGAGTACATGCGCGTCCCGCTGGCCGACGGCACCCTGGTGGCCACCCCGGAGATGCCCGACGACGGCAAGGTTCCGTCGCTGCTGGCAGCCTCCGACGTCCTGGGCACAGGGTGGTTCGCCGCCAAGGCGGCGGAGGTAGGACCGGGCAAGACCGTGGCGGTGGTGGGCGACGGCGCCGTGGGGCTGTTGGGGGTCCTGGCAGCCAGGCAGATGGGGGCCGAACGGATCATCGCCATGTCCCGGCATGCCGACCGGCAGGCCCTGGCCCGCGAATTCGGCGCCACCGACATTGTTGAAGAGCGCGGCGATGCCGGCGTGAAAAAGATCAAGGAACTCACGGGCGGCCTCGGCGCCCACTCCGTCCTCGAAGCCGTGGGCACCCAGGAATCCATGCTGCAGGCCATCCACGCGGCCCGCGCCGGAGGCCATG
Source organism: Paenarthrobacter sp. 22069 (assembly GCF_052046035.1). NCBI lineage: Bacteria > Bacillati > Actinomycetota > Actinomycetes > Micrococcales > Micrococcaceae > Paenarthrobacter > Paenarthrobacter sp. 22069. The sequence continues at coordinate 47,815 of NZ_JBQEQF010000017.1, forward strand.
TCGGCTTCGTGGGGGTGTCGCACGACGTGGCGTTGCCCGGCCGCGACCTTTTCTACTCGCACGTCCACCTGCACGGTGGCCCGGCTCCAGTCCGGCAGTACCTTCCCGAGTTGATTGACCTGATCCTGCGCGGAGAAATCAATCCCGGAAAAGTCTTCGACCTCGAACTCCCCCTGGAGCAGGCAGCGGAGGCATACAAGGCCATGGATGAGCGGCGCGCTATCAAGGTGCTGCTCCGCCCGTAACGGCAGTCGCCGGCGTGGCCACTGCAGGCCGGCAAGGGTAGGACTGCCAAGACCAGGTACAACAGGGCCACGCTGGACCGGCCTTTTCCGGGGATTGCTCCGAACAACCCCGGTAGCATTTTTGTTATCCCCCAACAGATCAGAGGAGAACCATGACTACCGTCAAGGCTTATGCATCCCCGTCCGCCACGGAGGACCTGGTGGCAACCACCATTGAGCGCCGCGAGGTGGGTCCGCACGATGTCATGATCGAGATCAAGTTCGCCGGCATCTGCCACTCGGACATCCACACGGTGCGCGGCGACTGGGGCCCCCAGCAGTACCCGCTGGTCCCCGGCCACGAAATTGCCGGCATCGTCAGCGAGGTTGGTTCGGCTGTAACCAAGCACGCCGTTGGTGACCGCGTCGGTGTCGGCTGCATGGTCAATTCCTGCAAGGAGTGCGTCAACTGCCTCCAGGGCGAGGAGCAGTACTGCCTCAAGGGCATGGTGGGCACCTACGGTGCCGTTGACCGCGATGGCACCATCACCCAGGGCGGCTACTCCACCCACGTGGTGGTCACCGAGGACTTCGTGGTGACCATCCCGGAAGGCGTCGAGCTCGACGTCGCCGCGCCGCTGCTGTGCGCCGGAATCACCACCTACTCCCCGCTGCGCCACTGGGGCGCCGGTCCCGGCAAGAAGGTTGCCGTGGTGGGCCTGGGCGGGCTGGGCCACATGGCCGTCAAGCTGGCGCACGCCATGGGCGCCGAGGTGACGGTCCTGTCCCAGTCCCTGAAGAAGCAGGAGGACGGCCTGAAATTGGGCGCGGACCACTACTTCGCCACCAGCGACGAGAACACCTTCTCCGAACTCGCCGGCTCCTTCGACCTGATCATCAACACGGTCAGCGCCTCGATCGACATCAGCTCCTACCTTGGCCTGCTGAAGCTCGACGGCGCCCTGGTGAACGTTGGTGCCCCGGCGGAGCCGCTTCCCGTCAACGCCTTCGCATTGATCGGCGGCCGCCGTTCCTTCGCCGGGTCCATGATCGGCGGCATCCGTGAAACCCAGGAGATGCTGAACTTCTGCGCCGAGCACCACCTGGGCGCCGAGATCGAGGTCATCCCGGCAGAGAAGATCAACGAGGCCTACGAGCGCGTCCTCGCCTCGGACGTCCGGTACCGCTTCGTGATCGATACCGCCACCCTCTAAAGCACCACCCTCGCTTTCAACGCGGGCGACGGCGGGCCTGCTCCCATAGGGGGCCGGCCCGCCGTCGGGCTTTAAGGAAGGGGACGACGGCGGGACAGTCCTTACGGCCGAAGGGCAGCCAGGATGGACGCCGCCGGGGCATCCACCGCGTTCCGGTAGTTGATGCCTGCCCACAGGTTCAGCCAGTCCGGGTCCCCTGCCGCAGCAGCCGCTGCACGCAGGGGAGTGGTGAGGTGGTGGATTTCGGGGTAGCCGTAGGGGGCCTCCCCGTCGTGGCGGCGCATGAATTCGTTGTAGAGGCCGCGGGCGTTGCGGCCCGAGAAGGCGCGGGTCACGCCGGTGGTGGGAAAACGGTCGGGCGACGACAAGGCCGCCCGGTGCGCAGGCTTGGTTCCTGCCTCATCCGCGCGGAGGAACGCTGTTCCGGCCTGCACCGCCGCGGCACCCACGGCGAGCGCGGCCCGGGCGTGCTCCGCTGTGGCAATTCCGCCCGCCGCGATGAGCGGCACCTCCAGGTCTGTGAGGCTTTCAAGGATCCCGTGCAGGGGAACGTCGGGCGGTGGCGCAGCAGCGGCAAAGGTTCCACGGTGGCCCCCGGCTTCCGGGCCCTGGACGCACAGCGCGTCGGCGCCTGCGGCAAGGGCCCGCAGTGCTTCATCACGCGCAGTCACTGTGGCGATGACGTACACCCCGCGGTGCTGCAGGGCTTCCACCACGGCCGGTTGGGGGAAATCGAAGGTGAATGAAACCACCGCCGGCGCCAGGTCCAGCAGGACCTTGAGCTTGTTGTCCCAGTCGTCGTCGTCATGCCGTGGGGCGCCCAGGCTAACGCCGAACCGTTCAGCGTCAGGTGCCAGCGAACCTGCATAGCGCTGAAGGGTATCGGGGTGGACGACGGAGGCCTGGGGAACGAAGAGGTTGACGCCGAAGGGCCGGTTCGTCAGCCCCGTGAGATTCTGAATGTCCGTCCGCATCGCTGTAGCCGTCTTGTAGCCGGCCGCCAGGAATCCCAGCCCTCCGGCGGCGCTGACCGCGGCCGCCAGCTCCGGCGTGGAGGGCCCGCCGGCCATCGGGGCTTGGATGACCGGTATTTTCAGGTCTTCCAAACGAAAACGGGCTGCTTGATGTTCGGTTCCCATGTGGCCTTTCCCCGCGTTCCGCACCTGCGCCTACCTCACGAATGCTACGCGGGTCTGCCGGCGGGGTGGGGAATGCCAAGGCAGAAAGGGCAACAGAAAGGCGCGTACGACGGCNGATGCCCGCCGTCGTACGCGCCCTTTGTGCCTGGGTTACCTAGAGGGCCAGTGCCGGCTCTTCCCCGCGCACGCTCAGGGTGAAGGTGTTGGGGCCGCTGCATGTGACGGCAACCCGGCAGGTGGTGGTGTTGTGGCGGGCGGAAAGATCGGTGATTGCGGAATCGAGGGTCTCGTGGAGGGAGGCCCGGTCCCAGATCTTCAGGCTGACGGAATTGGCGGCATCGAACGTCATTATTCAACTTCCATTTCTTGCGTTGAACGGTCCGGACCCGGCCGGACCGCGCCCTCGGCTCTGAGGGCAAAAGGCTGGGAAAGCGCGTTCCCGTACTTCAATCGTGCACGGCTGCCGGATCGATGGCAACCACTTGGGGCGGAATGTGAGCAACCGCACGCGGCGCCCTGCATTCCTCCTTTCCATGGTGCCCATACCGGCGACGGCGGCTCAACCGGATGGCGCAGTTTTGGCACGTGAGACTCATCACGTCCCGCCGGGCCGCCTATTCGTCGAAGTACGTGGAGATCGTCGTTTCGCCTGAAATAGAGGCAATGACTGCAGCCGCCACGTCCCGAAGTTTGGCGTTGCGGGTATTGGATGCCCTGGTCAGGATGGCGACGGCGGTATCCCGTCCGCAGCGGTTCTCGGCCATGATCGCCCCGACAGCCATATCGATGATGGTGCGCGACTCCAGGGTGGCGGAAAGATCACTCTTGACCTCGATGAGCTGGGTGATCCGAACGGCCAGCCGGAGCGAGCTTGCAGCCTGCACAGCGAACGTTTCGGCCTCGGAGACGTCCTCGCTGGAGAAGCCGCCGGGGTGTGCCGAATACAGGTTGAGGACGGCGTCCGCCTCGCCGGCAAGATCCAGCGGGACCGCAAGGATGGAGGCCACGCCATGCTGCCGGGCGGTCCGCACGTACGGGTGCCAGCGGCGTTCCACCGCGAGGTCGGGAACCAGGAGGGTGGCCCTGTTGCGCAGGGCGGTGAGGCACGGGCCCTCACCGAAGCCGTTTTGCAGTTCATCAAGGGCCATCGCGTGCGGGTCGCTGGCGGCAACCGCGCGCGGCCGTTTATGCCGAAGCACCGTTACCCCGGCGTGGATGGTGTTGCCCGGCGTTGAAAGCCGATAAGCGGCCAGGACTGCCAGCTCGTCCAGGAAGGCTGCGATGTCGCGGCTTTCCAAGAGCATCAGCTGGAGCGAAAACTCCGTGCCGGCCACGGGATCAGGGCGGCCCGTCCCGTGCAGCGGTGTCCCTGTGTCCGTCACTCTCGCTCTCCTCCTGTGGATCTATACGTGGTGGTCTGCTGAGGGGCCCGGGAAATGGCCGTCGACGATGTCACTGGCAACCTCCTGGAGCCGGCGGTTGCTCGACTGGCTTGCGGCTTGCAGGACCTCCAAGGCCCTGTCCCTTCCGCCGCGGGTCTGGAGCATGATCAGCGAGAGGGCGGCGTCCACCACAGCCCGCGATTTCAGGGCGGCGCGCAGTGCACCGTGGGAAGATTCGGCAGCGTGCAGCTTCAAGGCCAGGCGAAGAATCCGGGACATGGACTCCGCCTGCTCCTCCACAAGTTCCACGGCGGCGGCATCGAAGGCGTTCGCGCTCGCTGCGTAGCAGTTGAGGGCGGCGTGTGCCGTGCGTCCCGCCGGAATGGGCGTAGCTAAGACGGAGAGCACATTTTCGAATCCAGCCTCGTCGCGGTAGCGGGCCCACTGTGGGTCATTGCGGAAATCGCCAACCAGCACCGTGCGCTGCTCGCGTTCTGCCGTGAGGCAGGGTCCATCACCGATGGCGTATTGGGTTTCGTCGAGCCGTTGGCCTTCTTCGCTGCTCGCGGCAACCGTAGAGGTGCCGCCGGCGCGCTCCACTGTGATGGTGCAGTCCAGGATGCTGCTGTCGGCGCCGAGCCTGGAGACGGACATCATTGCCAGGCCCAGGAGGAATTCAGTGAACCCGGGGCTTTCAAGGAGCAGGTCCTGGTACTCGTCAGAGGCCGTCAGCTCTCGGTTCCTGGCCATCAGGCCTCGATCCGTGTTGGCGCCAGCGCCGTTACGCCTGGCTGTTCGGCCGCCCGCTCTTGGCGCGCACGGCCCCGGCATTCAACCTCCGGATCCTGTGGCTATCCCGAAATCTCCTACCTTCGACACTACGCTCCCGCCGGTGTTTCCGATACTTCCGCAGCAAACGCCTGGCACTGGAACGGGACTGCTAGTTATCCGCCTGGGGACCATCCGGCGGGTTGCCGCTGCCTTCTTCGTCCGCCCCTTCCGCGGGGGCGCCTCTCCCATCCGCCGTATCGGCTGCAAAGTCGTCGGAATAGGGGGCGTGTGGCCGAGGCAGTTCGTCGATCAGTTCATTCGCGGCAAGGGCCAGGAGGTCCCGTTGGGTCATGGGCAGGGAGAGCAGTCCCTGGAGGTAGGCTTCCACTTCGTACTCGCCGGCGTCACCGGACAGGCTGAAGTACTTCAGCCACAGCTCTGGAATCGAGATGTCGGCTGCCTTGAGTGCTGCCCGGAGCCGGCGCCGTTGTTCCGGCTCGTTCGGATCAAACCCCATGGGCCCGTCCCTACTCGCGGCCGGCCGGCGTCCCGGCGAGAATGGATTCGCTGACGTCCTGCAGCCTGGAGTTTGAGGCGCGCGCTTCCCTGATGAGCTGCTGCAGCGCTTCCTGGTGGCTGATGCCTGACCGTTCCATCAGGATTCCGCAGGCGCGGTTCACCAGGTCCCGGGTGTGAAGCGAGGACTGAAGGCCATCGGTCATCTTCTGCGGAGCTTCGGCCGCCTGGATGTGGGAGAGCAGCGTTGCCGCGGGGCCAGCGAAAAGCTGCACCAGGGGCGGCGTGGAGAGGTCATAGGCGTTGGCCGCTGCCGAGTACAGCTTCAGCGCACCAATGCATTCCTTTCCGGCCAGCAGTGGAACACTGACAACGGAGCGGATGGGAAGTGGCAGGACTGTGTTGCGCCACCCAGGCCAGCGCTTGTCGCTGTGCAGGTCCTGGATGAGTACAGGCCGCTCGGTTGCCCATGCTGTCAGGCAGGGCCCTTCGCCGAGTTCATACTGTGCCGCGTCCGCGCGTTCCACCACCGTGTCCGTGTAACCACTGCTGGTTCTCCGTCCCCGGGCGTCCATCAGGGACACGCCGGCACCGAGGGTGCCGCGGACGGACTCCTTCGCCGCCCGCGCAAGGGACTGCACGGCGCCGTTGACCTCTTCCTCCGTGAGCAGCAGTCCCTGGATCCGGGCAATCAGGAGGCTGAGCTCGTCAAGGGGAAGTTTCTGGGCCATTTCATCAGCATAACTCCCATCTTTAAGGGGCTAACGCCCTTGCCACGGGTGCGGCGCCAGTAAGATGAACCCATGCCCAGTTCAGCCGATAACGAGTCCGTTCAGCACCTGCAGGAGATCCTCGTGGGGGCTGACAACGTGGTCGAATTCCTGTCCGGCCTCTCCGGGCTCGCGGCAGCCTCGGTATCGGAGGCGTCGGGCGACGACATTGAGTGCGCCGTCACCCTGAAGCTGCGCCGGCGTCCCGCCACGGCTGCGGGCAGCAGCGCGCGTGCTGTCATGCTGGACCACGTGGAGCAGGCACTGGGCGACGGCCCCTGCATCCGTGCCCTCCGCGAGATGACCCCGGTGATGATTGACGACGTGTCCACGGATCCGCGCTGGAAGACGTACAACCAGAAGCTTGCGGAGCACAACGTGCACAGCACCCTGGGAGTGCCGCTCGTAATCACCCCCGAGGCAAGCGCCGCCCTGAACTTCTTTGCCACCAGGCCCCGCGCGTTCAATCCGGATGTCTACGACAAGGCGGTGGGCTTTGCTGCCGCCGCACACAACACGCTGCACCTGTCGGTGCGCCTCAACACTGCACAGAACCGTGCAGAAGACCTCGAAGCCGCACTTGAAAGCAGGACAGCGATCAACCTGGCCTGTGGTGTGATCATGGCGCAGAACCGGTGCTCGCAGGAGGAAGCGATGGAGATCCTTACCCGGGTGTCCAGCAACCGGAACAGGAAGCTCCGGGACGTTGCCAAGGAACTGATCGAGCAATTGTCGGGCAGCACGGTAAGCACCCATTTCGACTCCTAGTCATCCGGAGCCGCTACCAGTGCGGGAAATCTCCACCCACCGCCCCCTGGAGACCGCACAGAAACCGTGGTCCCGCACCCGGTAAGGCGGATGTCCCAGCAGTTGCCGGTACCGATGACCTCATAGTCCTCATCGCCGGGCCTTGAGAGCACTGCGGCGGTGTTGTCATCGATGGCTGCGACCCACTTCACCAAACCTGCCGCTACGGCGGCCGCGGCGCGGCTTACCGTTCCGGCGTGCACATCCACCGCGAACGGGGCCAGCCCCAACCCGTCGCGGACGTCCACGGTGTCAAGGGCCCTCGGAGCGCTCCTCGCCGCACACATCCACGCCGTCGATCCGCTATCCGCCGACCAGCGCGCTCTGCGGCGCCAGCATGGCTCCGGCGGAAAGACGTGCGGGAAAGCCGCTGGATCCGGGCCGGCCCCGGCAAGGAAAATGCTCATGGGCTTCGAGATACCGGCATGGGCAAGGGCCAGAACGAACCACAAAAACACCTTGACCCCTGCCGACGGCAGGACTAACGTACAACCAAATGGTTGTAGAAAAGATGAGCGAGACCGAACAAGACCGCCTCTTCCAGGCGTTCGCCGACTCCACCAGGCGGGACATCGTCCGCCGGGTGACGGCCGGTGGGTATTCCGTTTCCGGCCTGGCAGCCCTCTACGCCATGAGTTTCGCCGCCGTTCAAAAGCATGTGGCGGTGTTGGAGCGCGCGTCATTGGTTACCAAGGAAAGACGCGGAAGGGAGCAGATCGTGCGGGGCAATCATGAAGGACTGCAGACGGCCCGGCGGCTGCTCGACGAATACGAACACATCTGGCGGCAGCGTGCCGCCAGGATGGCAGAAATCCTCGATGAAGGTTAGGAAGGCACCGCCATGGCAGTCATCAGCACGGACAAGAATCCGGAGGCACTGACCCTTACCCTGGTCGCCGAGTTCGACGCCGGCGTCGAACGTGTGTGGCAGTTGTGGGAGGACCCACGCCAGCTGGAGCGCTGGTGGGGCCCTCCCGGCTGGCCCGCAACGTTCCACAAAATGGACTTTGTTCCAGGCGGACGCGCCAGTTACTACATGACCGGCCCGGGCGGGGAGAAGGCCCACGGCTGGTGGGAATTCACGGCAATCGAAGCTCCGCGGCGGCTGCAGTTCGACGACGGGTTTGCCGACAGCGACGGCAAACCTACGGGTGACCAGGGGACATCCCACGCCACGGTCACCCTGGAACCTGTGGGGGAGCGGACACGCATGACCATCCACTCCGCGTTCGATGCCGAGGAGCAGATGGAGCAGGTGATGGCCATGGGCATGGAGGAGGGGCTGAAGCTGGCAGTCGGGCAGATCGACGGCATCCTTGCCGAGCACGCCAACGCCTGATGGCACGCTGTCGCCAGGAGCCTTTTCCTGATGCCGGGGTGGGCGGACGACGGCGGGGTCCCGCCGTCGTCGGCCTTTCCTGGCGTTGAACCTCCGGGGCCGCCGCTGAATACTGGAAGGTGGACGATGCCAAGGGAAGGCGGTGGCAGCAGTGAGCGGCGGGGCAGGGGACTTTCGGAAACGCCTGGAGCGGGCTGCCGAGGTCCGTTCATACCGCGGCGCCGGGATCAGTGCGGAGGAGGAAGCAGCACTGGACGCCCTCGACGCCCGGGAGCGGGAGAAGCGGCGGAAGGTCAGCGACGCCGCCCGGTCGGAATACCTGGTCCGGGATGCCATGGCGCAGGGCAAGTTCGACAAACTGAAGTACGCGGGCAAACCGATTCCCGGATTGGGCGAGTCCTACGACCCCGACTGGTGGGTCAAGGGGCTGATCCAGCGGGAGAACATTAGCGGTCTTGGTCCCGCGGCTATTCTGCTCCGCACCGAGGACGCGGAACTCGATGCCAAGCTGGACGGCCAGTACACCGAGCAGCAGGTGCGGGACATCCTGCAGGACTTCAACCGGCGGGTGATCGACGCGCGCCGCCAACTCCAGGGCGGGCCACCGGTGATTACCAAGACCCGCGACGTGGAGGAGGAAGTAGAGCGCTGGCGCACGCGACGCGCTGGCCGGGTTGAAGAGGCTCCGCCTGAACCGGAGCCGGAGCGGTCCTGGTGGAAGCGGTTGTGGAAGGGGACGGGCTAGGCTGAAGGATTCCGCGCATCGAACAGCCGCGGCAGGGCAGGGCCCGACGCCGGAATTGGCTTAAGGAGCAGCGTCCCCGCGAGCTGGACGGCGGGTGGCCCAGGACGAAGTCTGCGTCGTCCGGCTTCCAGGGGCGCAGGATCAGCCGCCTTGTCTCAACGATTTCCACCACTCCCATGCTGCCAGAGAGGGTCGACATGTGGGCTGTTTCTGGTTTTCCACATAGGGGTTTTAGGTGGCTGGGATTGTCGGTGCCTGGTGAAAGACTTGGGCTATGGAAGCGGTTTTGGGGCAGGTTGCAGGGCGTGGGCGGGAGCCTCAGGCACCCTCTATTGCCGATGTCCTGGGGCTCTTGGCCCGTGTTCCCATGGCCAGTGATGATGCGGGGAAGATCGATCAGATTCGCGGGCTTGAGGACCTGAAGTCGCTGGCGGCCGCGCGGCAGGCCGAAACGAGCGTCGCTTTCGATCTGTCCCAGCGGCGGGAACAGTCCGCGGCCGGGGTACCTGTGGAGGAGCAGGGCGCGGGGGCTGGTGCGCAGATCGCGTTGGCCCGCCGGGAATCCCCGAACCGTGGCTCCCGGCTGCTGGGGCTGGCCAAGGCCCTGACCGGAATGCCCCGTACGTTCGCCGCCTTCCGCAGTGGGCGGTTGAATGAGTGGCGGGTCACGCTGATCGTGAAGGAAACAATCTACCTCAGTGTCGAGGACCGGGCCGGGGTGGATGAGGAACTCGCCGCCGACACCGGTGCCCTGGACGGTGCCGGTGACCGGGCCATCATCGGCGCGGTCCGGGCCGCCGCGTACCGGCGGGACCCGACTTCGGTGGCGAAGCGGGCAGCACGGGCAGTTACGGAACGCACTGTGAGCCTGCGTCCGGCTCCGGACACCATGACCTACCTGACGGCGTTGCTGCCCGCAGCCCAGGGCGTGGCCGCTTACGCCGCGTTGTCCCGCGACGCCGACACAGCCCGCAGCCGTGGGGATGAACGTTCGCGGGGCCAGGTCATGGCCGACACCCTCGTCGAACGGGCCACCGGCACCCCCGGCGGCGTGACCGGGGTGGAGGTCCAGCTGGTGATGACCGACCGCACCCTCCTGCAGGCCGATGCCGAACCCGCCAGGCTCCCCGGCTACGGCACCATCCCGGCAGCCACCGCACGGTCTATTGCCCTCACCGGTGGATCATCAGCAGCTCAACAACCGGCGCCGGACCCGGCCGTCCCTGAAGAACTCAGCCTGTGGATCCGCCGCCTGTACACCGCCCCCGGCACCGGAGAGCTGGTAGCAATGGACTCCACAGCCCGGCTCTTCCCACCCAACCTGAAACGCTTCCTCCAAGTCCGGGACGATACCTGCCGCACCCCGTACTGCGACGCCCCGATCCGGCACCACGACCACATTCTGGGATGGGCAGCTGGCGGCAAAACCACCGCCGGCAACGGCCAGGGCCTCTGCGAAGCCTGCAACCACACCAAAGAAACACCCGGCTGGACCACCAAACCCATCCCCGGTCCACGCCATCCGGTGGCGACCACCACCCCGACCGGCCACACCTACCGCTCCACCGCTCCACCACTACCGGGAACGGCGGTGCGCATGTCACCTGAGCGTCCTCCCGGGCACGCCGTCCAAGGCGGCGGCGACCCCGGAAGTCCGTTACACGCTGCCCACCCCGCTGCCAAGGCATCGGTTCTGGCTTCAGCGGCCGAGGCTTCAGGGATCACGGCTCCAGGGTCGGCTGCGGGTCCAGCCGTAACTACGGCCTGTAATTACGGCTGCGGGTCCAGCCGTAACTACGGCCTGTAATTGGGGTTCGGCCCGATCATCGAGGCGGGAGGCGGCGCGAAGGGGCCTGCTGGATAGAGCGGCGCCACCTTAAGCATGTAGTTGGCCCACTGTGGACCGGCGATCATGTATCCGTCCAGGCTGGGATAGAACGTGCCGTTGATAGTGACATTTTGTCCCGCCCGCTTTTGGCCTTCGAGTGCGTCGCCAAAGAATGACGCGGTGACCAGGCCGGTGGTGTAGCCAACCACCCAGGTGGACCCGTTGGTGTTCGAGGTGCCGGTCTTGGCCGCGGTGGGAACCACGTCCTGCACTTTCGGCTTGATGTAGACGCCGGAGCCCTTCTTCAGGACGTCCTGCAGCACCGAGTTCACGCCGCGGGCAACGTCAGGCTTAACGGCGTCATGGCAGTCCGGGGCCTGGGCGGGCAGTTTTGCTCCCGCTGCGTCGGTAATTTCAACGACGGCGATGGGTGCACAGTAGCGGCCATCCGTGGCAAACGTGGCAAAGGCGTCGGCCAGGGTGAGCGGGGCAACGCCGGTGCCACCCAGCAGGTTGCCCAGTTGATGCATGTTGACCGGACTGCTGTCGAGCCCGCTGTGCAGGCCGACGGCGTCCACCATCTTCTGGATGCCGCAGAAATCAAGCTGTGATGCTGAAGCGAACGTGGCGGTGTTGATGGAGTTGTACAGGCCGTAGTTAACCGGCATGGGCCGGTAGAAGCCGTCCTCTGCATTCTGGAGGTCGTCCGTGACGCCAAGGGCAGGGTTGGCCTGCGCAGTGCTGTAAGCGCCCAGCACCTTCCCGCAGCTGTCCTTCCAGGGGAACCCCAGCGGGTAGGTCCTGCGCGAGGCGTCCACCTCGGCCGTGATCGACTTGCCCTCGTTCAGCCATTCCGCGAACGTGAAAGGCTTCATGGTGGATCCGGGCTGGAAGCCGCCGGCACCATTCAGGTCATTGCCCTGTGCGTCCTTCGCGTCGACGTTGAAGTTCAGGTTGGTATCGAACTTGCCTGGCTGTGGGATGAACACCGTGTTTTGGGCCATCGCCAGGATCTTTCCGCTGCCGGGCTGGATGCTGACCAGTGATGCTCCCCATTTGTCAGGGTTTGCCCCAGCGGTCCCGTCCACTTGTGCCTGGGCCGCCGACTGCAGCCTGCTGTCCAGGGTGGTGACGATCGTTAGGCCGCCCCTGTACAGCCGCCGCTCACGTTCAGTCTCCGTCGGCCCGTAGGCCGGATTGTTCAGGATCAGGTGGGAGATGTAATCGCAGAAGTACGGCGCCATGGACGCGTTGGCGCAACCCTGCTGCTGAGGCGTGATCTTCAACTGGATGGGGGTCGCCACCGCCTCATCGTGCTGGGCCTGGGTGATCTTGCGCAGGCGCAGCATTTCAGACAGGACCTGGTTCCGGCGGCCGATCGACTGGTCCGGGTTGGTCGCCGGGTTGTAGAGGGTCGGGCTGTTAACCACGCCTGCCAGCAGGGCCGCCTGCGGAAGGGTGAGGTCTTTCGCGGTGGTACTGAAGAAGTAGCGTGCCGCAGCCTCAATGCCGTAGGCGTTATTGCTGAAGAACACGATATTGAGGTAGCCCTCCAGGATCTGGTCCTTCGTGTACTTCTTCTCCAGGCTGATGGCCAGCTTCATTTCCCGGATCTTGTCGCCGATGTTTTTCTGTCCGTTCAAGACCACAGCATCGGGCCTGTCCTGGGAGAGCTGGGCCTCGTTCAGGACGTTCGTAACGTACTGCTGGGTGATGGTGGATGCCCCCTGCTCACCGCCTTTGGTCAGGTTGGACACCAGCGCCCGCAGTATCCCCTCGGGATCAACGCCCGCGTGTTCGTAGAACCTGCTGTCCTCAATGGCGACGATGGCGTCCTTGATGAACGGTGACATCTGGTCAAGAGGCACTTTCACACGGTTTTCAGCGTAAAAGGCGGCAATCTGTTGCCCATCGGAGGTGAGAACCTTCGTGGCCTGCGACGGCGGCTGGACCGCCAGGTCGGCCGGGAGGCTGTTGAAGAAATCGATGGAGGTGCTGACTCCCATGCCCGCAGCTGCCACGGCGGGGACCACCAGGCTGGCGGCCAGAACGCCACACATTGCACTGGCTGCCAGGAACCCCAGGATCCGTCCCAAGGCCGCGCCAAAGCCGCGCCTGCGCTTCCGCTTCTTTGCCATTGTCCAGCCCTCGTCCTCGAAGGTGGGATCAGGATACGCCTGCCATGTAGGGGGAACCAGATCTGGGAAGGTCAGGATTTGGTCACGCCGAGCCATTGACGACGCGATAGTTAACGACATATCGTTAACTATCGCTGAAGAAGCAGCGACAACAAGATACAGGAAGGACGATGCCGCTATGAAAGGCATGTTCGATGACAAGCATCCCGGCCCGGAATTCGCAAAGGGCAGGTTCGAGCGCGGCAGGGGCCGCCGGGGACCGCACGGGCACCGTGGTCCAGGCTTCGGGCCCGGGTTCGGGCCCGGGTTCGGGCCCGGGTTCGGGCCCGGTTTTGGCCCAGGGTTCGGTCCGGGGTTCGGCCCAGGTTTCGGGAGGGGCGGGCGCCGTGCCAGCCGCGGCGACGTCCGCGCGGCCATCCTCTCGCTCCTGGCAGAAGCGCCATCCAATGGTTACGGGCTGATCAAGACCATCGCCGCAAAGACTGGCGGAATGTGGCGCCCCAGCCCGGGATCGATCTATCCCACCCTCCAGCAGCTGGTGGACGAGGGCCTGATCGAGGCCCTCAGCGAAGGCCGCGGGACCGAGTTTGCCCTGACGGACGCAGGCAAGGCGTACGTGGCGGAGCACGCCGAGGAAATGGAGAACGCGTGGAATGCTGAACCGGACAGCGCGGACAGGGACTTCCACCAGAGCATCGCCAAGCTCGTGGGTGCCATTCACCAGTTCCGCTCCGGTGTCAGCGAAGAGCAGCGGGCTGCCGCGATCGCCAAGATGGACGAAACCCGCCGTGCCCTTTACAAGATCCTGGCGGACTAGCAGCCCCGGAAGCCCGAAGGGATCGCTTGGGGGCAGGTGTCCTGGGGGCAGACCTAGGCGAAGGAGTCTTCCTTGGCGCGCTGTTGGGCGGCCGGTGCAGCGGCGGCGGCTGGAGTTGCCGCGTGGTGTGCGAGCATCTGGCCAAGGGTGCTGAAACCGGATCCCATCTCACCGAAGGCATAGGCGGTTTCGGCGTGTTCGGACAGGTCCACGCCGGCCGTCTCAGCCTCGTGGCTGACCCGGAAGCCCACTGCCTTGTTGATGACGCGTGCGATGACAGCGGTGCCAAGGCCGGACAGCAGCACGGTGATGACGACGGCGGCCGTCTGGGCGATGAGCTGCTGGGCACCTCCGCCGTAAAAGAGGCCGCCGCCCTGGCCGTTGACGGGGAGGGCAATGAGACCCAGCGAAAGGGTGCCGATGAGGCCGGCGCCGAGGTGGACACCCACGACATCCAGCGAGTCGTCAAGGCCAAAGCGGTACTTGAGGTCCACGAACACGCAGCACGCTGCCCCGGCCACCAAGCCAAGGCCGATGGCGGCCACCGGGCTGACGTTCGCGCAGGAAGGGGTAATCGCCACCAGCCCGGCCACGACGCCGGAGGCTGCACCCAGGGAGGTGGGGTGGCCGTGGCGGATCTTCTCGGTGACCAGCCAGCTCAGCATGGCGGCCGCTGGCGCCACCAGGGTGTTGATCCAGATCAGGCCGGCCTGTTCGGCGCTGGTTGCGGCCCCGCCGTTGAAACCGAACCAGCCGAACCACAGGATGGCCGCGCCCAGCATGATGAAGGGAATGTTATGCGGGCGGTGGTTGGGGTCTTTGGCGAAACCATGGCGCTGGCCCACGATGACTGCGAGTACCAGGGCCGCGGTTCCCGAGCTGATTTCCACCACCGCGCCGCCGGCGAAGTCGATGACCTGCCCGAAGGCCGCGGTAACGGCGCCGCCTGCGCTCATCAGGCCGCCGCCCCAGATCATGTATGCGAGGGGGCAGTAGATGAGGGTGATCCAGACCGGAACGAACAGGGCCCAGGCGCTGAACTTCGCGCGGTCGGCGATGGCACCGCTGATCAGTGCCACGGTGACGATAGCGAAGGTGGCGCTGTAGCCGGCCTTGAGCAGGTCCGGCGAACCCATGAGGTTCTGCAGGCCGAAGCTGGTGAACGGGTTGCCGAACAGCCCCAGGATCCCGTCGCCGGTGGTCATAGAGTAACCCCAGAGGACCCAAACGACGCCCACGATGCCGGCGGAGATGAAGCTCATCATGATCATGTTCAGCGCGGCCTTGGCGCGGGTCATGCCGCCGTAGAAGAGGCCGAGTCCGGGGGTCATGAACAGTACCATGGCGGCCGAAACCATCAGCCAGACGTGTTGGGCAGTGATTTCCACCGGTGGGTCCCTTCGCAACGTGATCGTGGTGCGGGACCCGTTTGGCCCCGAAGCATTTCCCCCGGGTTCCATTTTTGGTGCGGTGTGTTTCAGCCAATGCCGCTTAAAGTTGCGCCCACGTTACACAAATGGCTCCGGTGTGAAGTTCACGTATCACCCATGTTTCAGGAATGTAAACGGCTTCTTCCTCTGGCCGGTCAGCGAAGCCCGTGGACCCCCCAACTTCCCCGGAAATGGCGGGCCGGGCGGCCCGCCAAAGGTGAGGGCCGCCGTCGTACGCCCTTAATCCCTTCTGTTTCCTGGCTATGAACGGCGGCTCACCATGGTGAACTGGCGGGCGTTGGCCAGCACCGGCAGTTTTTCGCGCACGTCGTCAACGGTCGAGGGATCGATATCGACGACGGCGAGTTCCGGCCTTCCCCCGAGGGCCACCACCGCTTTGCCCAGGGGCGTGATAACTGCACTGTGGCCGATTCCGGTGGGCGCCGTTCCGGCGGGGCCTGCGCCGGTGGATTCGGGGTCGCCCTGGCCGCAGGCAATAACGAAGGCGGTGCTGTCCAATGCCCGGGCGCGGACCAAAAGGTCCCACTGCTCGGCCTTGCCTTCGCCCGCGCCCCAGGAAGCGCAGACGATATTCACCTGTGCACCTGCGTTGGCGTTTGCCGTGAACAAGGCCGGGAATCGGACGTCGTAGCAGGTGGCCAGGCCGAACACGGTGCCGTCCAGCTCGAACGTTACAGGCGCCTCCCCGGCATCGACTGTGCTGGACTCCGTAAAGCCGAAGGCGTCAAAAAGGTGGACCTTGTCGTAGGAAGCCTCAACTCCACGGCCGGTGACCAGCAGCGTGTTACGGACACGGCCGTCCTTGCCGGGCGTGAACATGCCCGCCACGATCGTGATCTCCAGTTCCCTGGCTATCCGGCGGACCTCACCGGCCCACGGACCATCGAGCGGTTCTGCGATGTCCCGAAGGGAGTGGCCAAAGGCCCGCATCGTGGCTTCGGGGAAGACCACCAGTTGTGCGCCGGCATTACTGGCCTGCGCGGCGTACTCCCACACCAGCTCAAGGTTGGCTGCGGTGTCCGCACTGCTGATGATCTGGGCTACTGCGATACGCATGGATGAAACTCAATCTGTGGGTAACGGAAAAGAGGTGCCCGGGCTGGTTGGCCCGGACACCCAAGGCGATGCAGGCTCCGGCTACTGCCGGTAGCCTTCAACCTCGCTGATGGGCCGGGCCTCGGCGTCGTTCGGGTTTTCCCCTGAGTCCTTCTTGGCGCGGCGCTGGCGCAACAGGTCCCAGCACTGGTCCAGGCTTTCTTCCACATACTTCAGGCGCGCCTGGTCCGGCGCCTGCCCGTTGCCTGACCCCTCGCGCAGGGAGTGCTCCTCCTCCACGAGGGCCTGGATGTGCGTCAAAATGTCCTGATCGTTCATGGCTTCCCCTTCCTCCGGTCCGGTCCCCTTCAGCGTACGTACCAGGTGCTGAAGCCACCAGTCCCGGCGCTGTACCATCGATTCCATGCCCACTGCGCTCGATATGGCAGGTCCCATCCTGGAAGTGCTCACCTGGTTGTGCCTGCCCGCCGGACTGGGCCTGCTCTTCTACACGGGGTTCCTTCGCCGGTTCATCCACCCCTGGGACGTGGCCGAGGCCGTGGTGTATTCCGACACCACCGGAGTGGGCTTCCGCTGGTTCGACCGGAAGCACAACGTGCACAACGCCCCCATGTCCCCGTACGACATCAGGGATATGGCGGCGGGGGACACCCTGCCGATCTACTACCACCCCAACCGCCCCACCCAGTGGCAGACCACCGCCCCGGAGGAGGCAGGACGCACTGCCTCGGTCCTGGGCCGCTGCCTGACGGCCATCGGGGCCGTGGCGCTTTTGGGCGGCTTCGTCCTGCCGATGTTTTAGGGCGGCCGGTACTCCTCGGCAGTCAGCTGGCCAGGACCACAACAATGCCCACCCCGCCGAGGACCACCCCGGCCAACGCAGTCCACAGCACCGCGGACAGGTCCGCTTCGATGCTTTCCCCCGCCAGGCCGCGGGACCGAACCCGGTAGCGGCGGCGTTGGGTGAGGTAGATGGCAAGGGCGGTGCCGCCGGAAATCACCGGGAGCACCAGGATGGGCGCCCCGTAGGTGGGCAGCCAGCGCAGGAAGAAGGCGCTCGCGGTCACCATCGCCAGCATGGTCCGGCCCCACGCAAGGGCCGTCCGCTCAGGTTGCAGCCCCGGATCGCCGTGAGGACTGGATGCGTGTGGCGCCACAGATCAGCGCCAAAGGATGAAGACAAGGACGACGGCGGCAGCAAGCGCGCCTGCCCCGGCCAGCAGGGGCACAATGAACGGCAACGGCAGCGGAGCCTTGGTGCGCATGCTTCGTTCCACCCGCAGCCACCGGACTGCGGCGCCCCCGCTGAGCATCATGCCGAGCAGGAGCAGGAGGACCGCCAGCCCTTTGCGGACGGGCTCAATGAAAAGCCCGGAGGTGAACGCCTCGAGGGCAATCCCGCCCGCCAGCAGCGCAAGCGAGGTGCGGATCCAGGCCAGGAAGGTGCGCTCGTTGGCGAGGGTGAAGCGGGGGTCCGGTTCCTCGCCGCCGGGCAGCAGCCGTTCGGCGAGCCTTCCGCGCGACGGTGTGACGGGCCTGGGCTGCTCGCTGTTGTCCACCGGGCCAGTTTAGCCGGGGCGGCTAGCTGCCACTCCGCGGGGCAAACATGATCACGGCAACCCCGAGCAGGCAGACCAGGGACCCCGCCACATCCCACCGGTCCGGCCGGAAGCCGTCAAAGGCCATTCCCCATGCCAGGGAACCCGCCACGAACACGCCGCCATATGCGGCGAGGATCCGGCCGAAGTGCGCGTCCGGCTGGAGGGTGGCCACAAAGCCATACGCGCCCAGCGCGACCACACCCAGCCCGGCCCACCACCAGTCCTTTCCTTCGCGGACGGCCTGCCACACCAGCCAGGCCCCGCCAATTTCCGCAGCAGCGGCCAGCACGAACAACACGACCGTCTTGAAAACACTGACGGTTTCCCCTGGAATACCCACGCAGCCATCATGCCAGCCGGGAATTCAGCCGCCGCCATCACGGTTGGGGGAAGTATGGAGCGTATCGGATTCCTTTCATTCGGCCACTGGGGTCCCGGCCAGGGTTCCCGCACCAGGACGGCTGCGGACGCCCTGCTCCAGGGAATCGACCTGGCCGTTGCCGCTGAAGAGCTGGGCTTGGACGGCGCATTCTTCCGTGTCCACCATTTCGCCCGGCAGCAGGCATCGCCGTTTCCCCTCCTCTCGGCCATCGCCGCCCGCACCAGCCGCATCGAGATCGGCACCGGCGTGATCGATATGCGCTACGAGAACCCGCTCTACATGGCCGAAGAGGCGGCAGCCTCAGACCTGATCAGCGGCGGCAGGCTCCAGTTGGGCATAAGCCGCGGCTCACCTGAGCCTGCCCGGGAAGGCGCAGCGGTGTTTGGCTACAGGCCGCAGCCGGGGGAGAGTGACGCCGACATGGCCCGCCGCCATACCGCCGTCTTTCGCAAGGCCATCACCGGGGCCGGCATGGCCGAAGCCGATTCGAGGTATGCCGGCGGGGCCACCGGGCTCCTACCTGTCCAGCCACAGTCCCCGGGCTTGTCGGAACGGATCTGGTGGGGCGCCGGGAGCAGGAAGACTGCCGTGTGGGCTGCCGAACTGGGCATGAACCTGATGAGTTCCACCCTGCTCACCGAGGACACCGGGGTTCCGTTCCATGAACTCCAGGCAGAGCAGATCCAGCTGTACCGGGACGCGTGGGCGGCGGCCGGCCACGCCCATACGCCCCGGGTTTCGGTCAGCCGCAGCGTCCTGCCCATCGTGGATGAAGAGGACAACTACTACTTTGCCGGCAGCGCCCTCCGCGACGGACGCGACCAGGTGGGCGTCATTGACGGGCTGACCGCCAGGTTCGGCAAGAGCTACGTGGGCCCGCCGGAGGTCCTGGCCGAACAACTCGCCGCCGATAGCGCGGTGCAGGCAGCAGACACGCTGCTCCTGACCGTTCCCAACCAGCTGGGCGTGGAGTTCAACGCCAAGCTCCTGGGCAACATCGCAAAATACGTGGCCCCTGGGCTGGGATGGAGCCGAAAGGATGCCGGGAACCTTTTGTGAGACCTAACCGTTACTCTTAAGAGTGCGGCGTGGGGGCTTCGCGCCAACAACTAGCGTGTGACTGCGGAACGGTCATATGACGGAGAGAGAGAAATATGGCTCGCACCGCCTTAGGCTTAACCGCATGATCCGGCTACGACAGCTGGCCCAGGCGGCCTCAGTGCTCACCACCCCTTTGGCGCCGGAAGACATCCTGGCGCTGTTCAACCCTGTCTACTCCGCCCGGCAGCTGCGCGGCGTGGTCACCCGGGTGGTCCAGGAGACCGCCCAGTCCGCCACGATCTTCTTCCGCCCCGGCCGCGGCTGGAAGGCGCACCTGGCAGGCCAGTGGGCCCGCATCGGCGTCGAACTCGACGGCGTCCGCCACTGGCGCTCCTACTCCCTCAGCGCTCCCGCCGGCAAGGACCCGGCCATCACGGTCACCGATGTCGGTGCCGTGTCCGGAACGCTGGTGCGCACAACCAAGCCCGGGGATGTGCTGTTCCTGGCCCCGCCCCAGGGCGACTTCGTGCTCCCTGAGCACCCGCGCCCCCTGCTCATGGTCACTGCGGGCAGTGGCATCACCCCGGTGATGTCGATGATCCGCACCCTTGTTCCCCGGCGCCCGGATGCCGACGTCGTCCTGGTCCACTCGGCCCGCACCCCGAATGACAGCCTGTTCCGCGAGGAACTGGCCGAGCTTGCGGACCAGTTCCCCAACTTCCGGCTGGCGCATTGGTACACCGGCGAACAGGGCCGCATGGACTTCTCCAGCACCAAGGAACTGGACGCGATCTGCCCCGACTGGAAGGAACGGGCAGCCTACGCATGCGGTCCCGACAGTTTCCTGGATGACGCCGAGGCGCTGTGGAAGCGGGCACTCACTGCCAAGCCTGCCGGATCCGAGGTCGCCGTGGCCGGCGACCCGGGCAACCTGATGATCGAGCGCTTCAACACCACCTTCAACGCCGGCGTAGGGCACGACGGCGGCCTGGTCACCTTCGAAGCCTCGGACCGTGAGGTGCAGGCCGACGGCGATACCCCCATCCTGGACGTCGGCGAGGACGCCGGGGTGCTGATGCCCAGCGGCTGCCGGATGGGCATCTGCCACAGCTGCCTCACACCGCTGCTTGCCGGGCAGGTCCGGGACCTGCGTACCGGCGAAATCCATGGCGAACCCGGCCAACTGATCCAAACGTGTGTCTCGGCAGCCGCCGGACCCGTAAACCTCGAAATCTGAGGAGCACCACGGAATGTCTGTAATCACACCTACCAAAGTCACCCCCGCGGGAAGCTCGAGAACGCGCCCCGGGAAGCTCGCCGAATCGGGCAGCCCCACCGTCCGGCCGCCGGCCGCCGCGCACCTCAGCGATGAGCAGGTAGCGGAGCTGGGCCGCGAGCTCGACGCCATCCGGGACGAGGTCCTGGCCAAGCGGGGCGCCGAAGACGCCGCCTACATCCGCCGGATGATCAAGATCCAGCGCGGGCTCGAAATCTCCGGCCGGGCCGCCCTCCTGGTCAGCAAGAACAAGGCTGCCTGGGTTACCGGCACCACCTTGCTGAGCCTGGCCAAGATCCTGGAGAACATGGAGCTGGGCCACAACATCCTCCACGGCCAGTGGGACTGGATGCGCGATCCGGACATCCACTCCACCACCTGGGAATGGGATTTCGTCACCCCGTCACGGTCCTGGCAGCACACGCACAACGACCTGCACCACCGCTGGACCAACGTTGTTGGCAAGGACAACGACGTCGGATACAACCTCCTGCGCATGGATGAGCAGCAGCCGTGGAAGCCCATCAACCTGGCCAACCCGCTGTTCAATGCCATCCTGGCTCCGGTCTTCGAATGGGGCATTGCCATCTACGACCTCGAGCTGACCGAGTACAAGGAAGGCACCAAGTCCAAGGAGGCCCTGCTCAAGGACCTTAAGGCGCTGGGCAAGAAGGTTGTCACCCAGTTCACCAAGGACTATGCAGCAACCCCCGCGGTCGCCATGCTCACCGGGTCCGCGAAGCAGGCCCTTTTTGGCACGATCGCCGCCAACGCCATCCGCAACGTCTGGGCCCACGCCGTGATCTTCTGCGGCCACTTCCCCGAAGGCACCGACACTTTCACCGAGGAAATGGTGGACGGGGAAACCCGCGGCGACTGGTACGTCCGCCAGATGATTGGTTCGGCGAACATCTCCGGGTCGAAGTTCATGCACCTCATGACCGGCAACCTCTCCCACCAGATCGAGCACCACCTCTTCCCGGACCTGCCCTCCAACCGGTACGCCGAGGTTGCGCCGAGGGTGCGTGAAATCTGCCAGCGCTACGGCCTGAAGTACACCACCGGTCCGCTGCTGAAGCAGGTCGGCTCGTCCTGGGCAAAGGTATTCAAGCTTGCGCTGCCTGGAAAGGCCGCCCGCGCCTGAAACCATGTACTACAACGTAGAAGTGACCCTGCCGGCGCTGTCGGGCAGGGTCACTTTTGCGTATGGGGCTTTTTGGGGCTTTCAGTGCCGTGTGCCCGTGGCGGGGGCCAGCAGCATGTGGTCCAGCTTGGGCAACGCATGCCGGAGCCGGTGCTCGGCGTGGTGGATGATCTCCTCCGCCTGCGACAGACCGGTGTCCGCGACGTGGAGCAGTGCAGAGCCCTGCAACCGGTGCCCGGACCAGCGCAGCTGCAGGTTCTGGACCGCAAGGACGCCAGGCGTCTCCGCCAGGGCGGCTTCGGCACGTGACACCAAATCAGGTTCGATGCCGTCCATGAGCCGCCGCCCAATGCTGCGGACGGTGCCCCACAGGAGCACCATGATGGCGGCAGAGATGACCAGCCCCACGATCGGGTCCGCGAGCGGAAAACCGAGCATGACGCCGACGGCGCCCACCACCACGGCCAGCGACGTGAAGCCGTCAGTGCGGGCGTGGACGCCATCAGCGACGAGCGCGGCGGACCCAATCCTGCGGCCCACCCGGATGCGGTAAATCGCCACGGCCTCGTTTCCGGCGAAGCCGATCAGGCCCGCAGCCATCACCCAGCCCAGGTTCTGCAGCGGCTGGGGATTGACCAGCCGGTCAACGGACTGCCAGCCGGCAACGACGGCGGAGAGGGCCACTACGGCCACGATGAACAGCCCGGCCAGGTCTTCAGCCCTGCCGTAGCCGTAGTTGTACCGGCGCGTGGCGGTCCTGCGCCCAAGGATGAAGGCAACCCACAGGGGCACCGCCGTCAGGGCGTCCGAAAAGTTGTGGATGGTGTCCGCGAGCAGTGCGACCGAGCTGCTGAACAGGACCACCAGGAACTGCAGCACGGTGGTGGCCAGCAGGACGAACATGCTGATCTTCAATGCCCGGATGCCCTCGGCGCTGGCCTCCATGGCATCGTCGATCGAATCAGCGGCGTCATGCGTGTGCGGGACGAACAGCTCGACCAGCCAGCCCTTGAAGCCGGCATGGTGATGATGGTCGTGGTCGTGGTCGTGGTCGTGGTCGTGGTCGTGGTCGTGGTCGTGGTCGTGGTCGTGCCCGCCGTGCCCCTCCGCATGGGCGTGGCCGTGGGTATGCATTGACCCCCGGTGCGGGCCGCTCACGAGGCACTCCTTTGCGCAGAATGGTTGGTGATGCGGTGGTGGGCCGGCTCGCCGCCAAGGGCATGCTCGGCCTGGAAGATCGCATCCGCCACTAGCTGCCGTGCATGCTCGTTCTCCAGCCGGTAGAGCACACGCGTCCCGTCCTGCCGGGTGGACACCATCCTGGCCAGTCGCATTTTCGCCAGGTGCTGCGACACTGCGGCGGGAGACTTGCCCACAACGTCTGCCAGCGCGCCCACCGCCATCTCGCCGTCCCGGAGCGCCAAAATAATCCGCACCCTAGTGGCGTCGGCCAGCATGGCAAAGACCTCCACGGCCAGCTCCACGTATTGGCTGTCCACCGCCAGCGAGCAACCGTTCGTATCTGCATTCATGCGCATATAGTGTCACAGCTGCCGCGGCAGCGCATCCTGCCCGTGCCGCCGTCACGGTTTCCAGCGTCGTCGCCTCGCCGGGGCACCTAGAGTAGGAAGTGCACGGGCATGGCGCCCTGCCTCCCGCTTGGTCAGTCTCGAAAGGAATTACCCCCGATGGCTTTCATCACCGTAGGTACTGAGAACAGCACTGAGATCGAGCTCTACTACGAGGACCACGGCTCGGGCCAGCCTGTCGTGCTGATCCATGGCTACCCCCTGGACGGATCCTCCTGGGAAAAGCAGACTGCAGCGCTCCTGGCAGCCGGCTACCGGGTCATCACCTACGACCGCCGCGGCTTCGGCAAGTCCAGCAAGCCCACCGAAGGCTACGACTACGACACCTTCGCCGCGGACCTCAACACCCTGCTCACCACGCTGGACCTGAATGATGTGGTGCTGGTCGGCTTCTCCATGGGCACCGGCGAAGTCGGGCGCTACCTGGGCACCTACGGCTCCGCCCGCGTGGCCCGTGCCGCATTCCTCGGCTCCCTGGAGCCCTACCTGCTCAAGACGGACGACAATCCCGACGGCGTCCCGCAGGCGGTGTTCGACGGCCTTCTGGAAGCAGTCACGGCAGACCGCTACGCCTTCTTCACCGAATTCTTCAAGAACTTCTACAACTCGGACACGTTCCTGGGCACCCCGCGCCTGAGCCAGGAAGTGATGAACGCGGGCTGGAACCTTGCAACCGGTGCAGGCGCCACCGCCTCCGTGGCCGCCCAGCCCACCTGGCTCACCGACTTCCGCCAGGACATCCCCAAGATCGATGTCCCCGCACTGATCGTGCACGGCACCGCGGACAACATCCTGCCCATTGACTCCACCGGC
Source organism: Paenarthrobacter sp. 22069 (assembly GCF_052046035.1). Lineage (NCBI taxonomy): Bacteria > Bacillati > Actinomycetota > Actinomycetes > Micrococcales > Micrococcaceae > Paenarthrobacter > Paenarthrobacter sp. 22069. The sequence goes on from NZ_JBQEQF010000017.1 coordinate 71,858, forward strand.
CGGCTTTTCGCCAAGGCGCTGCCGGACGCGCAGTACGTGGAGATTGAGGGCGCCCCGCATGGCCTGCTGTGGACGCATGCGGCGGAGGTCAACGAGGCGCTGCTCGGCTTCCTCTCGAAGCAGTAACGGAATGCATGAACAGCGACGGCGGGATCCCGCCGTCGCTGTTCGACGTTCCGGGAGTGCCGGCGCGGGTCCCACCTTCGGATGCTGCGGGGGAGCTGCGGGGGATAAGCCCGCTAGGGTTTACTCCTGTGATACAGGAGGCCGTGAAGCCGATGCCACGGGAACAGCCGGCGGTGAAGTGTGCCCCGCAGTATCAATTGCGGGGCACAGCTGCAGCGCAAGCTCTTTGAGTTCCCTTGGATGGAACGGTTTGGTGAGGTATATGGCCGCACCCGATGCCATGCCGGCCAGGATGTCGTCCTCCTCGGACCGGGCCGACAGGAACAGCAGGGGAGCCCCGCTGAGGGCACGAATGGCCCGCGCCACCACATGCCCGTCCATGTCCGGCAGGCCCAGATCAAGGGTGACCAGGGAAATGGCCGGATCCGCCGCGGCGGCGATGCCCTCTGCGCCCGTGCCCACTGCCCAAACCTCGAAGCTGGCACGCGAAAGGACCGCGGTGATCAGTCCACGGATATCGGCGTCGTCCTCAATGACAAGGCAAACACGCTGCTGTTCCATCAAGCCCCCCGGCGAAAAGTTGGCATCAGTCTACCGGCGCCGGGTAAGCGGCGGGGACATCGCGCCTAGCCGTCGTAATGTGTCCGCGCCGGGCCCTGCCCCAGCGCGTTGACCACTGCCGCGGCCACCTCGTGCAGCTTGGTGTTCCGGGTGCTGGACGCCGTCCGCAGGATGCCGAACGCCTCCTGCTGGCTGCATCGGTTCTGCGCCATGATGATGCCCACTGCCATGTCGATGACCGTCCGGGACTCCAGTGTGGCGCGGAGGTTCGCAGCCGTCTCGCTGTAGTGCGCAAACCGCACGGCAAGCCTCAGCGCCAGCGATGTCTGGCGGACGAAATCCTCGGCGAACTTCAGTACCCGGCCTTCAAAACGATGGGCGCGGCGGGAATACAGCAGCAGTGCCGCCTTGGTCTCACCCTCGAGCCGGAACGGAACCGCTGCGACGGAACGGATCCCGTGGCCGGCAACGGCTGCGGCGTAGTCCGGCCAACGGTCGTCCTGGGCAAGGTCCGGAGCGTGGACAGTCTCCTGCAAGGTGGAAGCCGTCAGGCCGGGCGTCTCGGAGAACTGGTGCTCAAGCCGGCCGATCGACGCCGCTTCCTGGCTGCTGCTGGCGACGGTGGCGGTTTTGCGCTGCCGGAGCAGGGTGATCGCGCACAGCATCTCATCGCCCGGCTCCGAGAGGTTGCGCGCAGACACCTGCGCCAACTCATTGAGGAAGTCCTCAACATCGGAGCTATTGAGGACCAATTCATGAAGGTGTTCGGTGATGGATGTATCGGTTTTTGCTGTTGACTCGCTGGCCACGGTTTTCTGGTGCCATTCGCTCAGGTCAAAACGAGCCCGCAACGCACCAATGCCCCGCTGCTGGACAGGGAGCCGGTGATGGTCGCTGGATCGACGAACTTTCCAACGGCCTGCTGCTAAACCGATAACCAAAGTATATACAACCGCGCAGCCTGGGAGGCGTCACACAGGCCCGCCCCGTTCCTGACGGAGGCTGGTGCCCGAGCGCGGCAGCGGGCAGAATGAAGCGGGACCCGCCGTGGGGGAAGGACATGAACATGACCAGGCTTCTCATCATCGGTCCGCCGGGCTCCGGCAAAGGGACGCAGGCCGAACGCCTTGCCCTCCACTTCGCGGTTCCCGCAGTTTCCACGGGGGACATCTTCCGGAGCAACGTCATGCGTGAGACGGAGCTTGGCAACCAGGCTGCAGGGTATCTCGACGGCGGACAGCTCGTCCCGGACCACCTCACCAACGCCCTGGTCAAGGACCGTCTCCTTGACCATGATGTCCGCCAGGGATTCCTGCTGGATGGCTACCCCCGCACCGCGCCCCAGGTCGCAGAACTGGACAACATGCTCGCGTCGCAGGGCTGCACCCTGGATGTTGTCATCGAGCTGCAGGCGCCCGACGCGGAACTGGAGCAGCGCATGCGCCGGCGTGCGCTTGAGCAGGGCCGCACCGACGACACGGTGGATGTTTTCCGGCGCCGCCTGGACCTCTACCACCGGGAAACCCATGAAGTAGTCTCGGTGTACGCGCGCCGGGGCATCCTGGTGCCCGTCAACGGCAGCGGCGACCCGGGGGAGATCACGGATTGGGCGATTTCCGCCGTCGAAAAGTTCCTGGCCTCCCCGCGGCCGCCGGCCTGATCCAAGCACCGCTCGTGAAACGCTGAACCAACAGAAGGAACCACTGATGAGAATTGCCGTTACCGGCGGAAGCGGAAAACTGGGGCGCCATGTAGTGCGCCGGCTCACGGGGGACGGCCATCAGGTCCTCAACCTGGACCGGGCAGGAGACCGGAACCCGGGCCTGCTGGTGGTTGACCTGCGCAACTACGGCCAGGTTGTGGATGCCCTCCTGGGCGTGGACGACCGGCATGACGGGTTCGACGCCGTCGTCCACTTGGGGGCCATCCCCGCCCCGGGCATCCTGCCGGACGCAGCCACGTTCGAGAACAACATGCTGTCCACCTACAACGTCTTCCAGGCGGCGCGGCGCGCCGGCATCAAGAAGGTGGTGTACGCGTCCAGCGAGACCGTCCTGGGGCTGCCGTTCGACATCGATCCGCCCTACATCCCGGTGGATGAGGAATACCCGCCGCGGCCGGAGAGCACCTACTCGCTGGTGAAGCGGCTGGAGGAGCAGATGGCCGTGGAGATGACGCGGTGGGACCCCGAACTCAGCATCACCGGCCTGCGCTTCTCCAACGTCATGGATGAGGCCGACTACGCCCGATTCCCCTCGTTCGATGCGGACCCGACCCTCCGGAAGTGGAACCTGTGGGGCTACATCGACGGCCGGGACGGGGCCCAGGCCGTGGTGCGGGCCTTGGAAAACGCCCAGCCAGGATTCGAGGCCTTCATCATTGCCAACGCGGATACGGTCATGAGCCGGTCCAGCGCCAGCCTTGCCGGCGAGGTCTTTCCCGGCGTCAAGGTAACCAAGGAACTGGGCGAGCACGAAACCATGCTGTCCATCGACAAGGCGCGGCGCCTCCTCGGTTTCGAGCCCGAGCACAGCTGGCGGAACCACGTGCCGGAGGGCTCCCCGGGCGCCACGGCCAGCGGTGCCGAAAGCTAGGGAAAACCGGTCAAAAACGCCAGCCCCCAGGAATCGCCAAGGGTTGGCACAGGATCATCCAAGGAGCCGGAAGCATTGCGCTTCCGGCTCCTATCCTTTTTGGTACAGCCACCAGGTGGCCAGTGACGGGGCAGATTTTCCCGCACCGTCTGCCCGCCCCCGCTATTCCAAGGACCCCCAAAATTCGTACCCGATCCTACGCGCTGCCCGTCCTCACGGCGCTGCTCTCCGCCACCGCCCTTTCCATCGTGTCCCTGCCCGCTTACGCTGCCCCTGCACTGCCGGGCGACGCCGGCAACCCGACCGGCCGCTACATCGTCCAATACGCCGCCACTGCCGACGTGGCGGCAGAAGTGTCCGGCCTACGCGGCCAGGGCCTCGCCGTCGGCCGTACCTTCGAGCATGCGATCCGTGGTGCCGTCGTCACCGCCAATCCCGCCCAGGCAGCAGCCCTTGCCAAGTCCGGGAAGGTGCTGTCCGTGGAGCCCGACGCCCCCGTCAAGCTCTCGGCGACCGAGCAACCCGCCCCCTGGGGCCTGGACCGGTCAGACCAGCGCGCCCTCCCCCTCTCCGGCTCCTACTCCTGGACCGCCGCCGGCGCGGGAGTCACCGCGTATGTGGTGGACACGGGCATCCTGTCCTCCCACACCGACTTCAGCGGCCGGGTGGCTGCCGGCTGGACAGCGGTGGCGGACGGCAACGGCACCACGGACTGCAACGGCCACGGAACCCACGTCGCCGGCACTGTCGCGGGGGCCACCTACGGCGTCGCCAAGAGCGCCACCCTGGTGCCCGTTAGGGTTCTCGACTGCAGCGGATCCGGCTACAACTCCGACGTCGTGGCCGGCCTGGACTGGATCGTGGCCAACCACGCCGCCGGAACGCCCGCCGTCGCCAACCTCAGCCTCGGCGGAGCTGCCAGCAGCACCGTGGACAGCGCCATCCAGGCGGTCCTGAACGACGGCGTCACTACGGTCGTGGCGGCCGGCAACTCCGCCGTGGACGCCTGCACCGGCTCGCCCGCCCGCGTCCCTGGGGCCGTTACGGTGGCGGCCAGCGACTCGGGCGACAAGCAGGCATCGTTCTCCAATTTCGGGTCCTGCGTGGACCTGTACGCGCCCGGCGTCGGCATCACTTCCGACTATTACACGTCCACCACTGCCACGGCATCCATGTCCGGAACCTCCATGGCCGCCCCCCACACCACGGGCGCGGCCGCGGTGCTGCTGTCGCAAAACCCGGGCCTGGCCCCGGCCGACGTGGCCGCCGCGCTGGTATCCAACGCCACGGCCGGGGTGATCACCGGTGCCACCACGGGCACCCCGAACCGGCTGCTGTACACCGGAACGGGCGCAACCGCCCCCGCAACCGCCCCGGCTCCTGCCCCGACGGTCAGCGCTGTGTCGCCCGCCGCCAACGCCACGGCCGTGGCCGCGGGCACCAACGTGGCAGCTACATTCAGCACCGACGTCCAGGGCATATCAGGAGGGACCTTCGTCCTCAGGAACGCGGCAGGCAGCACTATCGCGGCTGGCGTCACCTATAACTCCACCACCAGGACGGCCACGCTTGATCCGGGTGCCAACCTGGCCGCCGATGCAACCTATACCGCCACTCTGGTGGGCGGAAGCTCAGCGATCCGGGATGCGGCAGGCACACCGCTGGCCTCAACCAGCTGGTCGTTCACCACAGGTCCGGCACCCACCGTCACCAGTTACTCACCCGGCAGCAATGCCCTTCTGGTCCGCCGGAGCAGCAACGCCAGCGCCACCTTCAGCGAGGCAGTCCAGGGGGTGGGCACCGCCACTTTCACCCTGAAAAATGCCGCCACCGGAAGCATCGTGGCAACAACGGTCTACCGCAACGGAACCACCAACCAGTGGATCCTGGACCCGCAGGAACCCCTGGCCGCGAAGACCCGGTACACCGTGACGCTGACCGGCGGAGCAACCGGGATCCGCGACCTGGCAGGCAACCCCCTCGCAAGCCGCAGCTGGCAGTTCACCACCGGATCGTTTTGATCGCGTGATGGAGTGAAAGGCCCGTCCCCGGGATAATCTTCAGCCTAGGCAATCATCACGGCACGCGTTCACCGCGGCGTAGGGACGGGCAGCACATTGGCACAGAAATCAGCAGGGTCCGCAGTCACGGGAAAAAATGCCGGCAGGTGGCAGACCTTCCATGAGAAGTTCGTGGTCGAGGAACGGTATGTGGACCCTGCCGACCGGCGGCGCCTCTACCGTGCATCCGTCATCCTGGCCGTGGTGGGGCTGGCCATCTTCATTGCCACCTTGGTAAGCGTGGTGCAGTCGGGCGGACTTTCCGCTGCCGACGGCCCCGTGCACGACTGGCTGCTGACCACGCGGTCAGGCGCCGTGACTGCCATCATGATCTTCCTGGCGGTGTTCTTTGGCCCTATCGCGCTGCCCATCATCGTGCTGGTGGTGATCCTTGTCTGGGGATTCGCCGCCAAGCACGCATGGCGGCCCATCCTACTTGCCTCCGCCATGCTGACCGGAGTGATCGTTTCGCAAATCATCCTCCACATCGTCCAGCGCCCCCGGCCGCCCGTGGACCAGATGCTGTTCGGAGCGGACCAGACATTCTCATACCCGTCCGGACACGTCCTGGGCGCCTGCGACTTCCTGTTGGTAGGCGCCTACCTCATCTTCTCCCGGCGCCGGAACCGGCGGGCAGCAGTGCTTGGATTCATCGGGGCCGGCATCGGCATCTTCCTGGCCATCATCAGCCGCCTCTACCTGGGCTACCACTGGCCCACGGATACGCTCGCATCATTCTCGCTGTCGCTGCTCATCCTGGGCGCGGTCATAGCACTTGATACCTGGCGGACGGCGAGGATCCCCGGGGAGCCGGTGACAGGAGAGCTGTCGAAGTCCGAACTGCCCCGCGAGTAGCCGCCGGCTAGGGATACCTGCGAGGGGCACCGGCGAACAGGGCCGGCTTACTGCTGGCGCGACCTGGCCCGCTTGAGGGCACGGTGGAGTTTCACGTTCGCCGCCTCCAGCTCCAGGACCTTGGCAACGCCCGCCAGGTTCAGTCCCTCCTCGAGGAGTTGGCCGATGCGCAGCAGCACGGCGATGTCATCGTCGCTGTACTGGCGTGTTCCGCCCGCCGTCCGCGATGGCGTCAGCAGGCCTTTGGTTTCATATAACCGGATGTTTTGCTGGCCGGTCCCGGTCAGCTCGGCCGCCACCGAGATGGCATACAGCGCCCGCGGACCGGGGGAACGGGCGGCCTTTCCTGCGTCCGGACCTGCCATATGCCCTCCCAAAACCACGTGCCGGCTGTCTTGCTTCAGTTTCCCACGAGTGCTATAAAAAATCTATATCCATCACCATAGATTAAGGGTTGCTGGATAGGCGCAGATCAACACTTGGAAGCCGAAGGAGTGGGAAATGATGTTGATGCGTACTGACCCGTTCCGTGAGCTGGACCGGCTCACGCAGCAAATCTTTGGAACTGCTGCACGCCCGGCGGCCATGCCAATGGACGCCTGGCAGGAAGACGGCGAATTCGTGGTGGCGTTCGACCTTCCCGGCGTGAAGGTGGACTCCCTGGACCTGAACGTCGAAAAGAACGTCCTGACCGTGCGGGCCGAGCGCCAGGACCCCACGCAGCCCAACGTGGAGCTCGTGGCTTCGGAGCGTCCCCGCGGCGTATTCAGCCGGCAGCTCATCCTGGGCGACACCCTGGACACTGAGAAGATCAAGGCCACCTACGACCAAGGTGTCCTCACCCTGCGGATCCCGGTTGCTGAGCAGGCCAAGCCGCGGAAGATCGAGATCGAGACCCAGCAGCACGGGAAGCAGGAGATCAGCACCTAGGGGCAGGGTTTTCCCGCCGGTGCCCCGCCCACCCGGTGGGGCGCCGGCGGAACAGGAGGCTGGGATGACTGAGGTCCCTGATTACTACGCCATCCTCGGCGTAGGCCGGGATGCCACCCGGCAGGAAATCTCCCATGCGTACCGTGCCCTCATGCGCAGCCACCATCCGGATATGGACAGCGGGCAGCCAACCAGGGACAAGGACGCCGTGGGACCTCCCGTGCAGGAGGACGTGCTTCTGCGGATCATGCAGGCGTTCAACGTGCTGCGCGATCCAGGGCGCCGCGACGAGTACGACCGGAAACTGGCCGCAGCGGAGCCCACCATCATTCCCGTCCGGAAAGTCCGCGGCACCGGCGGACCTTCCGGGCACACCATCCGTGTCACCCCGGTGCGATGGGAAAGCGGGCCCTGGTCCTGACAAGGGCGTGGGGCAATTCAGCCAAGGAGGCGGAAAACTGCATGAGCGAGTGGCGGCGTTATGACTCACACCTGATCCCTGCATTCCATGAGCGCTTTGAGCAGCGGTGGGGTGCCGGCACCGCGCCCTTCCTGGATCCGGAGGCGCATGAACAGCCGCTGCCGCGGGCGCAGTGGATCAATCCTTCCACCGGGGCAGCCCTGGCGGTGGTCCCGGTGTGGACGGCAGACGAGCGGCAGCAGCGTTCCTTCGGTGTGTTCTACCTCCCGCCGGCAGGGGATATCTGGGTGCTGCGGCCGGGCTACACAGGCTACCTTGAGCCCAGCGACGGCGACACGGAGCACCTGGTGACCCTCCGCAATGACGCCTTCCGCAAGGCAGTGGCGCACGCCAAGGAGTTCCTGTTCGGTTCGCAGTAGCTGCCGGTGCCGGGTGCAGGGTGTTGCTCGTCAGGCGCCCCCCGCTGTGACATTGTGGGACTTACCCTGACCACCGTGACCAAAAGGCTGGACCACATGCACATCTCCGCCAAGGACCTCGCAGCGCTCATCCCTGCGGGGTTCACGCTTGGTGTCGCAACCGCGGCATTCCAGATCGAAGGGGCGCTGGACGAGGACGGCCGCGGACCTGCGGGCTGGGACAGGTTCGCCGCCCGGCCCGGCGCCATCGTGGAAGGCCACAGCCCGGTGGTGGCCACGGACCATTACCACCGGATGCCGCAGGACGTCGCCCTCCTGAAGCAGCTCGGCATCGACTCCTACCGGTTCTCCTTCTCCTGGCCCCGGATCCAGCCCGGTGGCACAGGCCCGGTGAACCGCGCCGGGCTGGCGTTCTACGACCGGCTCCTGGATGAGCTCCTGGGCAGCGGGATCGCGCCGATGGCCACCATCTACCACTGGGATACCCCCCTGGAACTGGATGAAGCGGGCGGCTGGATGAACCGCGACACGGCCTACCGCCTGGGCGAGTACGCCGCAATTGTGGCGGAGGCCTTCGGGGACCGGGTGGCCCGCTGGGTCACCATCAATGAACCGGCCACCGTCAGCGCCAACGGCTACGCATTTGGGCTGCACTCGCCCGGCAAGGAGCTGGCCCTCGGCGCCTTCCCCACCGTCCACCACCAGTTGCTGGGGCATGGGCTGGCCGTCCAGGCCCTAAGGGCGGCGAAAGTGCCGGGCGAGATCGGGATGACCAACGTCTACTCGCCCATGGTCCCGAACTCGATCAACCCGCTGGACAAGATCAGTGCCGGGCTCATGGACCTGGGCCAGAACCGGCTGTACGCGGACCCGGTGCTCACGGGCAAGTACCCTGACCTGATCCGGGCAGCCAAGTTCTTCAGCTCCTTTGAGCACCCTGAAGAGGACATGGAGATCATTTCCCAGCCACTGGATTTCTATGGGCTCAACTACTACATGCCCACCAAGGTGGCGGCGGGTCCCGGTGGCGGTACCGTGCCCTCAAGCATGGCGGAGGCCATGGGCAGCGACCTCAGTGCAACGGGCAGCGGCACAACGCCGTTCCACGTTGAAACCTGGCCGGAAGCGGATATCACGGCGTACGGCTGGCCCGTTAAGCCGGAGTACATGGCGGTGGCCCTGAAGGAGATGGCAGACCGGTACCCCAACCTGCCGCCGGTGATCATTACCGAGGGCGGGGCGAGCTTCGAGGACATCATCGTCCGGGACAAGTCCACCAACACCCGGTTCATCCCGGACGAGCGCCGGCTCAAGTACATCTCCGACCACCTCGAAACTGCCCTTCGCGCCACGGCTCCGGGCGGTGTTGCGGAGTCCATGGACCTGCGCGGCTACTACGTGTGGTCCTTCCTGGACAACTTCGAGTGGTCCGCCGGCTACAACCAGCCGTTCGGCCTCCTGCACGTGGACTTCGAAACGCTGGAGCGGACGCCAAAGGCGTCGTTCTTCTGGTTCCAGGAGCTCGTCGAGGAACGCGACCTGGCCGCGGCGGCAGGGGCCGTCATCGCGCAGGCCTTGGTTCCGGACCTGGTGGACGGTCAAGACGAACTGGATGAAGAAGCAGTGGGCAGTGAAGCGCCCGACGACGGCGCCTCCCTGGGTGCCGGAGCCCAGTAACGGAGGGGGTGGGTCAGCCCCGAAGCAGGTCCAGCATGGCCAGTTGCTTTGCAATGCCGGCGCCGTCGGGAGAGTAGATCCACGGTACCCGGGACGTTGTGTGGTCGCCGTCCTCGGAGTGGCCGCCGGCGAAGACCGACTCGCTCACCGACAGCTGCCGGATGGCGATCGCCGCAACCTTGTCCGGGTGTTCGGTGGCGAATGCGGAGTAGATGGCTTCGTCATGCTGGCCGTTGTCGCCGATCAGGAGCCACCGCATGTCCGGGAATTCCTGGGCCAGCCGCTCCAGGTTGCGGCGCTTGTGGTCCTGTCCGCTCCGGAACCAGCGGTCCTGGGTCAGGCCCCAGTCAGTCAACAGCAGCGTGCCCTTGGGGTACATGTTGCGGTTCAGGAACCGGCCCAGGGTGGGGGCGGCGTTCCAGGGGCCGGTGGACAGGTAGACGACCGGGGCCTCCGGGTGCTCGATGGTCAGCCGGTCCAGCAGCACGGCCATGCCCGGTGTGGCCATGCGCGCCCGCTCGCTGAGCACGAAGGTGTTCCACAGCGCCAGGAAGGGCCTGGGCAGGGCGGTCACCATGACGGTGTCGTCGATGTCGGATACGATGCCGAACTGCACGCCGGGGGCGATCACGTGGATCAGCGCCTCCGCCGGTTCGGTTCCCTCCGCGCGCAGGACTGCGGTGTGCCAGCCGGGGGAGAGCTGCACGTCCACCTCGGTGTCGATCAGCCCGCCCCGGTCCGCCGTGACGTGGGTGACTGCGTCGCCGATGGCGATTTCGACGTCGGTGAACTGCAGCGGCACGCCTGTGAACGCCCGCCAGCCGCGGATGTTCTGGTTGCCGTTCTTCGCTTCGTGTTCGGCTTTGCTTCCGGGAAGGGGCTTCTGCGTCAGCAATACGCGCCCCAGCACGCGCACCCGGGTGGTTGATCCGTAGCCCTGGTAGGCAATGGTCTGCGGCACGAATTTCCAGCGCCTGGCCAGCTGGATCCGGACGTCGTTGACCGCGTCGGAGAGCCGGTGTGCCAGCCGGAAGAACTGGCTTCCCGACAACGCGTAGTGGCCCTTGGTGTTTTGCCGCGGCGGGCGGGCCATGTCCTGGGCTGGGTTCTGCGGAGCCGTGTCCATGCCACCACTCTGCCACAGGGCGGCCTGCTGCATCAGCCGCGGCCGAGTATCGCGCGCAGGGTCCGGGCGTTCCGCACCGCGTTTCCGCCGCCGTCGTTGTTGAAGTAGGCGTACACGTCCAAGCCCGCACCCTCCCACTCGCGGATCCGGTCCGCCCACCAGTGGAGGTCCGCATCCGAGTAGGAGCCACCGTACAGGTGCTGCTGGTCGGGGCCGTGCAGCCGGATGTAGGTGAAGGGCGCCGTGGTGCGCAGGATGCAGGGCAGATTGGCGCCGCTCATGATGCAGTACGCAGCGTTGTGCCGCTCCAGCAGCCCGAACACCTCGGGACAGTCCCATGTGGGATGCCTGAACTCGACGGCAACCCTGATCCAGGACGGCAGTGCGGCAAGGAAATAGTCCAGCCTCGCGTCGTCGCGCTCCAGCTGCGGCGGAAGCTGGACCAGGAGCACAGCCCGCTTGTCCCCCAGTTCATGCCAGCACCGCACGATGCGCTCCACCCACACCTCGGGGGAATACAGCTTCCGGGCATGCGTCAGTCCCCTTGGAGCCTTGACGGACATGCTGAAGCCGGGTGGCAGGCGCCGGTTCCACCCGGCGAAGGTGGTGTCCCGCGGCCACCGGTAGAAACTCGCATTCAATTCCACCGTGCCGAACTCGGCCACGTAGCACTGGAGCCGGTCCCGGACAGGCAGCCCCGGCGGGTACAGGACGTTTTCCCAGTGGTCGTAGCTCCAACCGGAGGTGCCAATGTGGATTGCCATTGGCCTCAGGCTACACCTGCACCAATCGCGCCCCCTTGGGGCCTCGGTGTGGCAGGGTAATGTCATGGCGCGAATCGAGGATTATGCGGTAGTCGGGGATCTGCAGACCGGAGCCCTGGTCAGCAAGGAAGGCTCGATCGACTGGCTCTGCCTTCCCAGATTCGATTCCCCCGCGTGCTTCAACGCGCTGCTGGACACCCCGGACGCCGGACGCTGGCTGCTTGCGCCCGAGGGCGGAGGTGCCTGCACCCGGCGGGGCTACCGCGACGGAACCCTGGTACTCGATACCGAATGGGAGACGCCGGACGGAACGGTGCGGGTCACCGACTTCATGCCGCCGCGCGATTCCGTCGCGGACATTGTGCGGATCGTGGAGGGCATCAGCGGCAGTGTCCGCATGCACGGTGAGCTGATAATGAGGTTCGACTACGGGCACATCGTTCCCTGGGTGCGCAAGGACAAACGCGGGCTCCACGCCATAGCCGGCCCGGACGCCGTCTACCTGGTGACGCCGGCGCCCCTGCACGGCGAGAACATGCACACGGTCAGCGACTTCACCGTCAACGCCGGTGAGAAGGTGCCGTTCGTACTGACGTGGGCACCCAGCCATGTGGGCCGCCCCGTCAGCGTGGAAGCGGAAGAAGTCCTTGAAAGCACGTGTTCGTTCTGGCGCGGCTGGTCCTCGCAGTGCACAGTCAAGGGCAAGTACCAGGACGCCGTGGTCCGGTCCCTGATTACGCTGAAGGCCCTGACCTACGCGCCCACCGGCGGCATCGTCGCTGCCGTCACTACCTCCCTTCCCGAGCAGCCCGGAGGCCAGCGGAACTGGGACTACCGTTACTGCTGGCTGCGGGATGCCGCCATGACCCTGCAGGCGCTGCTGGCCGCCGGCTACACGGCGGAAGCCGCGGCATGGCGGGACTGGCTGCTCCGGGCCGTGGCCGGGGACCCCGCCGACCTGCAGATCATGTACGGCATCCATGGCGAGCGGCGGCTGCCGGAGATGGAGTTGCCATGGCTGAAGGGGTACGAGAATTCAGCGCCGGTACGGATCGGCAACGCGGCCGCGGAACAGTTCCAGCTGGATGTGTGGGGCGAAGTGCTTGACTGCCTTGCCCTGACCCGCAACTCGCTGCTGAAGCACACGGATGAGGCGTGGGACGTGCAGATCGCGCTGATGGAGCACCTCGAAACCATCTGGGACCAGCCGGACAACGGGCTGTGGGAAATGCGGGGGCCGCGCCGGCACTTCACGCACTCCAAGGTCATGGCGTGGGTGGCTGCGGATCGGATGGTGAAGGGTGTGCGGGAGTCCGGCATGCCCGGTCCGGTGGAGCGCTGGGAGGCGCTGCGGGACCGGATCCGCGAGGACATCATGGCCAACGGCTTCGACGCCGGACGCAATACGTTCGTCCAGTCCTACGGCGGCTCGGAGCTGGATGCCAGCCTGCTGTTGATTCCCCGGGTGGGATTCCTGCCCCCTGACGACCCCAAAGTCGTGGGGACCATCGAGGCGATCCAGCGGGAGCTGACCGAGGACGGGTTCGTGCTGCGGTACCGGCCCGAAAAGAGTGATGACGGCCTGCCGGGCGACGAGGGGGTCTTCCTGGCCTGTTCGTTCTGGCTGGTGGAGGCACTCCTGGGCGCGGGCCGCCACGAGGAATCGCGCGAGCTCTTCGAACGGCTGCTGGAACTGCGCAATGACGTGGGGCTGCTGAGCGAGGAATGGGCCGTGAAAGCCGGGCGCCAACTGGGGAACACGCCGCAGGCCTTCAGCCATTTCGCCCTTGTGACTAGCGCCCTGGAGCTTCATCAGGATACGGTTCGGCGCAGTGACACTCCCATTCCGCCCGCAGGGGCGGATTCGCGCTGAGGCGGCGCGGAACGGGACCGTAACTTCTCCTTCGCAGGATAGATAAGTATACTTACTAACACCTCATGGAGTGCTCCCAAGCACAGTGCCGTGATTGATGGAGGAGTGATAGTTATGGCCGGATTTTTTGAGCTCGTGGACGCCCCTGACGGCGGTTACCGCATCCGGATGATGGACGGGAGCGGAAACCTGATGGCCATCTCCGTAACCTTCCCCACCAAGAGGGCTGCCGTGGCAGGCGTCGCGATGGCCCGCGAGATTGCCGGTACGGGCCTGATCCGGGACAAGAGCCTGGACGGTGCGGGGACGATCATCCGCGACCGTGTACGCCCCGTCAGCTCCGCCAAGGAAGAAGCTGCCCGGCGCAAGAAGGCGCCGGGAGTCCGACGGGCAGCGGTAGGCTGATGCCGGAGTCTTCAACACCCCCTGGCGACGCCCGCCGGGGGGTCCTCTTTGACGTTGACGGAACCCTGATCGACTCGTCCTACATTCACACCATCGCGTGGTGGGGCGCGTTCCGCCAGTACGGCCACGACGTGTCCATGGCGGCAATCCACCAGCTCGTGGGCATGGGCGGAGCGCGGCTGGTGGACAACCTCCTGCCGCCGGACCGGGACCGCGGCGAGGACCAGGACATCATGGCCAGCCACGGCGCGCTCTACGCCTCGCACTGGCCCTCCCTCCGCGCCCTCGACGGCGCAAAGGACCTGCTGGGCCAATGCCGCGAAGCCGGCCTTGCCGTGGCCCTTGCTTCATCGGCGCGGGAGCGGGACCTCCAGGTCATGCGGTCCGTCCTGGATGCCGACGCCTTCATCGATGCTGCCACCAGTGCGAACGACGCCGAGGAGAGCAAGCCCGCACCGGACATCCTTGAGGCGGCCCTGGAGGCGCTCGGCATGGAGGCTTCCAATGCCGTCTACGTCGGGGACGCCGTGTGGGACATGAAGGCCGCCGCGGCACTGGGAATCCCGGCCATTGGGGTTACCTGCGGCGGGATCCAGGCGGCCCAGCTTCGGGACGCCGGCGCTGTGGAGGTCTATGAGGGCCCGCGCCACCTGCTGGAGAACCTGGGCTCAAGCGCCATTGGCCGGCTGCTTGCCATGGAAACCAACTCCTAGCCTTCAGGCCGGCTCCCGGTCAGAGTGGCTGGCCGCCGGGCACTGAGTCCTCGTCCCCTGCGATGGCGGGCTTGGTCCAGGACACGACGACCTTCACGGAGCCGTCGTCGTTCCGCTCGATGTCCGTTGCCACTTCAGCCGCCGGTGCGCCCATCTCCGCCACCCGTGCCTGGTAGGTGGTGACCAATTCCGCCAGGCTCTCCTCCGTCCATTCGCCCGGACGCATGCGGGTGGAGATCTCGACGGGTTCCGGCTGGTACAGCGACATGGCGTTCCTCTTTCGCATGGGCTTCTGCTTTGCCCTTCCTACGCTAGAAGCAGTCGGGAGCGGCCACAAGCTTTTCATCAGTATGCTTACTTTTTTCCGCCAAAACCGATAGCGTCGAAGAAAGGGTGCCCGCGGGTGCCCTGCCCCGCCCCGGGAGACCCCGTGGGCAAAGCAGAGCGAGAGGGAGACTGTGAAAGCACTGACGTGGCAAGGAAAACGGTCGGTAAGCGTTGAAGAAGTGCCCGATCCCGTCATCCAGGAACCAACGGATGCGATCGTCCGGATCACCTCCACTGCCATTTGCGGCTCCGATCTTCACCTCTATGAGGTCCTGGGGCCTTACATGCACAAGGGCGATGTCATCGGGCACGAGCCGATGGGCATCGTGGAGGAAGTGGGAAGCGGCGTCACCAACCTCCGTAAGGGCGACCGCGTGGTGGTGCCGTTCAACATCGCCTGCGGCTCCTGCTACATGTGCAAGCAGGGCCTGCAGTCCCAGTGCGAGACCACCCAGGTCAAGGAGAAGGGATCCGGCGCTGCGCTCTTTGGCTACTCCGAACTGTACGGATCCGTTCCGGGCGGCCAGGCCGAGTACCTCCGGGTGCCGCACGCTGACTACGGCCCGGTGAAGGTGGGCAACGAACTTCCGGACGAAAGGTACCTGTTCCTCTCGGACATCCTGCCCACCGCGTGGCAGGCGGTGGAGTACGCGGATGTCCCCGAAGGCGGCACCCTCGCCGTGTTCGGCCTGGGGCCCGTGGGCCAGTTCGCCAGCCGCATTGGCGTGCACCGCGGCTTCCGGGTGATAGGCATCGACCCCGTCCCCGAACGGCGGGAGATGGCCGCGCGGCATGGGGTGGAAACGCTCGGCTACAGCAAGACCATCGGGGACGAACTCCGGGAGATGACAAGCGGCCGCGGTCCTGATGCAGTGGTGGACGCCGTCGGCATGGAAGCGCACGGCTCCCCGGTGGCGGGATTCGCCCACCAGGCGCTGGGCCTCCTGCCGGACAAGCTTGCGCAGAAGGCCATGGAGACCGGCGGCGTGGACCGGTTGGCGGCGCTGCATGCCTCCATTGATGCCGTGCGCAGGGGCGGAACGCTCTCGCTGAGCGGCGTGTACGGCGGACAGGCCAGCCCCATGCCGATGCTCACCATGTTCGACAAGCAGCTTCAGGTGCGTATGGGCCAGTGCAACGTGCGCCGCTGGACGGACGCCATCCTTCCGCTGGTGGAGGACGACGCCGATCCGCTGGGTGTGATGGACCTGGTCACCCACCGCTCCGGCCTGGACGGGGCGCCGGCGCTGTACGAGAAGTTCCAGAAGAAAGAGGACGGCTGCATCAAGGTGGTCCTTAACCCCGGCGCCTGAGCCAGGCTGCCAGCACAACAAAAGCAGGGGCCGCTACGGATGTCCGTAGCGGCCCCTCTGCTGCCCTGGCAGGCTGGAGAACTCCTAGGTGAGCTTCACCTGGCGGTTCATGTCCTTGTAGAGCAAGTAGCGGAACTCCCCAGGGCCGCCGGCGTAGCAGGCCTGCGGGCAGAAGGCACGCAGCCACATAAAGTCGCCGGCCTCCACTTCCACCCAGTCGTTGTTGAGCAGGTACATGGCCTTGCCCTCCAGGACGTACAGGCCGTGCTCCATCACGTGGGTTTCCGGGAACGGAATCACGCCGCCCGGCTGGAACGTCACGATGTTCACCTGCATGTCGTGGGCCAGGTCATTGGAGTCCGTGAAGCGGGTGGTCTTCCAGACGTCGTTGGTGTCCGGCATGGACGTGGGTTCCACGTCCTTTTCGTTGGTGACGAAGGACTTGGCTTCATAACCCTCAAGACGCTCGTAGGCCTTGCGGATCCAGTGGAAGGACACGACGTCGTCGGAGACGTTCTCCAGTCCCCACTGCGCACCGGCGGCGAGGTAGGCGTACCCGCCTTCCTCGAGCTGGTGCAGTTCGCCGTCAAGCATGAGGTTCACCTTGCCCTTGGTGACGAACACGACGCCCTCTACGCCCGCCTCGAATTCCGCCTTCGGTGCCCCGCCGCCCGGGCCGATTTCCACGATCAGCTGTGAGAACGTGGTGGCAAAACCCGAGATGGGGCGGGCGATGATCCACGAGCGGGTGTTGCTGAAGCCCGGAAGGTTGGACGTGACGATGTCCGTCATCACGCCCTTGGGGATCACTGTGTACGCCTCGGTGACGATGGCGCGCTCGGTGGTGAGGTGCGTCTGCGGCGGCAGTCCGCCGCTGGGGGAGTAGTACTTGCCCATGGAAGGGTTCCTTTGCTTAGGAGTTGGAAGTAGTGGCCAGCCGCGGGTGCGCCAGTGCGGTGAGCTGCGGAATTCCGACGCCGGCAAGCGCCTGGACTTCCTCGGCACCGACGGCGCCGCACTGGACGCCCCGGAGGACAAACGCGGCCAGCGCGCGGGCGGTGGCCGGCTCATCCATCACGCCGCCTTCGGTCCGCTCCACGTAGTTGCGCAGGCGGGCCGCGGCGGCCGGCAGGCCCTCACGGTAAAAGGCGTAGGTGGCGGCGAACCGGCTGGGGAGCTGGGCCGGATGCAGGTCCCAGCCCTGGTAGTAGCCGCGCTCCAGCGACCGCCGGACCAGGCGACCGTGCAGCTGCCAGGCGTTCTCCACGTTGTCGCCCACCGGAATGATGTTGGTGGACCCGTCGGAGAGGCGGATGCCCGTGCCGGCCACGGCCAGCTGCATGACTTCCTTGGCAAAGTCCGCCACCGGGTGCTCCATGGACTGGTACTCGGCGGAGATCTGCAGCGACGCGGAGTAGTCGTAGGTACCGTAGTGCAGGCCGCTGATCCGCCCGGGGACGGCGTGCGGCAGCTGCGCCACCGGCGAGGTGCCCTCCGGGCCGAGGATGAGCTGGGGCGTTTCCACCTGCACCTCAAAACGCAGCCGGCCTGCGGGCAGGCCGTGCACTTCCTCGAGCCGGGACACCGCGTAGTCCATGGCCTGGACCTGGGCCACGGTGGTGACCTTGGGCAGGGTCAGGACCAGCCCCTCCGGCAGCTCGCCGGCGGCGGCCAGGCCGGAGACGAACAGGTCGAGCGTCCGCAGGCCGCGGGAACGGGTGGACGCTTCGAAGCACTTGAACCGGATGCCGATGAACGGCGGAGCGGATCCGGCCGCGACGGCAGCGGCCACCGCGGAAGCCGCTGCCACTGCGGCAGCATCCTCGGCGTCGTCGCCCCGGTCACCGAAGCCGTCCTCGAAGTCCAGGCGCAGGTCCTCGATGGGCTCAGTGGACAGTTTCGCCGCCACGCGGCCGGCAACTGCTTCAGCGAGGGCGGTCTCCTGCCCCAGGAGCCGGCCCAGGTTCTCCAGGCCGCCGTGCGAATCCACCGTTGCAGTTGCCTGGCCGCCCCAATCGGCAGCGAACGACGGCGTGAAACGGTCCGCGGGCACGTACACCGTGTGCACGGGCTGGCGGGAGCCGTCGTCGCCCGGGTAGTTCTGTTCCAGCAGCCGGTCGGTGGCAGCGAGCTGCCCGTCAATGTGCGCGTGGTCCCCTGCAGAGAGCGAGGGCTTGGGTGCGGCCACCTCAGTCCACCAGCTCGTAGGCGGGGGTGGTGAGGAAGTCGGTGTAGTCGTCCGAGAGGCAGATGTCCGCGATCAGTTCGCTGGCCGGCTGGTAGTAGCGGCGGAACGCTTCGTCACCGAATTCGGTGCGCAGCCGCTCGGTCTCCTCGCCGAGGATCCGCTCCACCAGTTCACGGGTCACCGTGTTCCCTGTATCCGCCAGGACGGACTTGTTCCTGATCTGCTGCCACACCTGCGAACGGGAGATCTCGGCCGTGGCTGCGTCCTCCATCAGGTTGTGGATGGCCACTGCGCCGTTTCCGGACAGCCACACTGCTGTGTAGGCGACGGCGACATAGAGGTTCAGGCGCAGGCCGGCCTCGGTGACCTGGCCGCCGGCGGACTGGACATCCAGCAGCTGCTCCGCGGTGACCGAAACCTCCGGGCGCAGCTTGTCCACCTGGTTGGGCTTGTCGCCAAGCACGGAGTCGAAGACTTCCCGGCAGGTGGGTACCAGGTCCGGGTGCGCCACCCAGGAGCCGTCGAAGCCGTCGTTTGCCTCGCGGGTCTTGTCGGCCCGCACCTTCTCGAAGGCGGCCTCGGTGACTTCCGGGTGGCGGCGGTTGGGGATCACCGCGGCCATGCCGCCCATGGCGAAGGCGCCGCGCCGGTGGCAGGTCTTGACCAGGAGTTCGGTGTAGGCGCGCATGAACGGTGCGGTCATCACCACGGAGGCACGGTCCGGGAGGACGAACTCCTCGCCGGCGTCGCGGAAGTACTTGATGATGCTGAAGAGGTAGTCCCAGCGGCCGGCGTTCAGGCCCGAGGCGTGGTCCCGCAGTTCGTAGAGGATCTCATCCATCTCGAACGCCGCCGGGATGGTCTCGATCAGCACAGTGGCACGGATGGTGCCCTGGTGCAGCCCCAGGAAGTCCTGCGCGAAGACGAACACGTCGTTCCACAGCTTTGCCTCAAGATGGCTTTCCATCTTGGGCAGGTAGTAGTACGGGCCCTGCCCGTTGAGGACCAGCTGTTTGGCGATGTGGAAGAAGTGGAGCCCGAAGTCCACCAGCGCACCCACCGCCGGTTCGCCGTTGACCAGCAGGTGCTTCTCCTCCATGTGCCAGCCACGGGGGCGGGCCACGACGACGGCGAGCGGGGCGTCGGTGCGGAGCCGGTACTCCTTGCCTTCCTCCGAGGTGTAGCTGAGGGTGCCCTGGGCGGCGTCCCGCAGGTTCAGGATTGCGTCGATGACGTTGGCCCAGGTGGGTGTGCTGGCGTCCTCAAGGTCCGCCAGCCACACCTTGGCGCCGGAGTTCAGGGCGTTGATGGCCATCTTCGCCGGCGAGGCGGGGCCGGTCATCTCCACCCGGCGGTCCTGCAAAGCCGCCGGTGCGGGGGCAATCTTCCAGTCGCCGTCGCGCACGTCCTTGGTCTCCGGCAGGAAGTTCAGCTTGCCGGTTTCTGCCACCCGCTGCCGTTTGACGGCGCGGGCCGCCAGGAGCTCGTTGCGGGTGCCGGCGAACCGGTTGTGAAGCTCCTCGACGAACGCCAGTGCCTTGGGGGTGAGGATCTCCTCTGCGCGGTCGATCGGCCGGGGATTTGTGACGGTGATGGCCATTTCTGGTCCTTTCCTTTGGCTGGAAGTCGGGCGGTCAGGCGGAGGCCAGTGCAGGCACTGGTTCCTTGTCAGAGTCGGCCGGGCCGGCAGCCGTTGCAACGCTTGAAGCGTGGGCGGCTGCTTCGACGGCGGCCGCGACGTTGGCGGTTACGTGCGGATCGAAGATGCTGGGGATGATGTAGCTCGCATTGAGCTCATTATCATTCACGCGGTTGGCGATTGCCTCTGCGGCAGCCACCAGCATGTCCGGAGTGATGTCACTTGCCCCGGCGTCCAGGAGCCCGCGGAAGAGGCCGGGGAAGGCCAGGACGTTGTTGATCTGGTTGGGGAAGTCACTGCGGCCGGTGGCCACGACCGCGGCATGCTTGGAGGCGATCGCCGGGTCCACCTCGGGGGTGGGGTTGGCCATGGCGAACACGATGGAGTCCTTCGCCATGGAGGCGACGTGCTCCTCGCCGAGGATGTTCGGTGCGGAGACGCCGATAAAGACGTCGGCGCCGACCAGTGCCTCGTGGAGGCTGCCGGAGAAGCCCTCCTGGTTGGTGTTCTCGGCGATCCAGGTGCGGTGCCCGTCGTCGTACTTCTCGCCCTTGTGGATGGCGCCGGAGCGGCCTGCGGCAACAATGTGCCGGGCGCCCTGGGCCTTGAGCAGCTGGATGATGGCAGAGCCTGCCGCGCCGACGCCGGAAACGACGATCTTCACGTCCGCGATCTTCTTGTCCACCACGCGCAGGGCGTTGACCAGGGCAGCGAGGGTCACGATGGCGGTGCCGTGCTGGTCGTCGTGGAAGACAGGGATGTCCAGTTCCTCGCGCAGGCGCGCCTCAATCTCGAAACAGCGGGGCGCGGCGATGTCCTCCAGGTTCACGCCGCCGAAGACGGGGGCCAGGAGCTTGACGGTGCGGATGATTTCCTCCGTGTCCTGGGTATCCAGGCATACCGGCCACGCATCCACGTTGGCGAACTGCTTGAAGAGGGCGGCCTTGCCTTCCATGACCGGCAGGGCGGCGGCGGGGCCGATGTTGCCCAGGCCCAGCACGGCGGAACCGTCGGTGACCACGGCAACGGTGTTGCGTTTGACGGTCAGGTTGCGGGCTGCGGCGGGGTCTTCGGCGATGGCCAGGCAGACTCGGGCGACGCCGGGGGTGTAGGCGCGCGAGAGGTCGTCCCGGTTGCGCAGCGGGACCTTGGGGACCACCTCGAGCTTTCCACCGAGGTGCATCAGGAAGGTGCGGTCCGAGACGTGCTGGACCGTGACGCCGTCGAGGGCGTTGAGGGCGTCCTTGACGCGGGCTGCGTGGGCGTCGTCGGTGGTATTGCAGGTGACGTCGACCACCAGGGTCTCGTGGTGGGACTCGGTGACGTCCAACGCGGTGATCGCTGCGCCGGCTGCTCCGACGGCTGCGGCAAGTTCGCTGGTGGCGCTGAAGCTTGACGGTGCTTCCACGCGCAGGGTGATCGAATTTCCGGGGCTGGGGTTCGCCATTGAATGTCCTCCTGTTGGGCCTTGTCCGGCTGCTGCGCGGATTCGAATGTTTTCGTATTATGGATATTATTATCTACTTTATGGAAATACAAGCCCTTGCAATGTGACTGGTCAACTGCCATCGCAGCCCGGGTCGCGGTGCTGTATGTTGGGTGTTCTAAGCACTCTTTTCACGATGCGGATAAGAGTTGTCGGATTCCGAGCCATAGGAGACAACGGAATGGCAGAAAAAGCCTCTGGCGGGGTGCAGTCGGTGGAGCGCGTCTTCGAACTGCTGGAGCTGATCACTGATGCCGGCGGCGACGTCACGCTCAGCGAGCTCTCCTCGTCCACGGACCTCCCGCTGCCCACCATCCACCGACTGCTCCGCACTCTGGTGTCGCTCGGCTACATCCGGCAGCTGCCCAACCGGCGTTATGCCCTGGGTCCGCGGCTCATCCGCCTGGGTGAAGGCGCCAACAAGCAGCTCGGTGCACTGGCGCGGCCGCAGCTGAAGACCCTTGTCGACAGGCTGGGGGAGACCTCCAACATGGCCGTACTGGACTCGGACATGGTGATCTACGTGGCGCAGGTGCCCTCGCTGCACTCCATGCGCATGTTCACGGAGGTGGGCCGCCGCGCCCACACCCATGCCACCGGCGTCGGAAAAGCTATCCTGGCCCAGCTCGATGATGACGCTGTCCGCGGCATCGTGGCGCGCGCCGGGATGCCCACCCCTACGCCCAAGAGCATCGGCGACGTCGAAGAGCTCCTGGCGGACCTCAAGCTCATCCGCGAGCGGGGCTACTCCATTGACGAGGAGGAGCAGGAGCTGGGGGTGCGGTGCTTCGCCATGGCCGTTCCCAACGCCCCCACGCCCACGGCCATTTCGGTGTCCGGGCCGGTGTCGCGGGTGGACGAGGACTTCGCCGACAAGGCCGTCCCGGTCCTCCGCGAAGCTGCCGAGGCCATCTCCCGGGAACTGAACCACACCTGAGGCGCCTGGCCTGGACAGGCTGTGCCAGCCACGCCCGACGGCGGCCCCCTCCTTTCGGAGCGGGCCGCCGTCGTCGTTTGTGCGGAAAGTCAGTGCTCTGACGCCTTATCTGATGCCTGGACGGGGACTTCCTTGCCGTCGCAGTCGATCAGCTTGCCGTTTTCGAAGCGGTCGCCTTCGGCCAGGCAACGAAGGTCGTCCGCCTTGACCAGCCGCTCAGTGCCCGCCACGAACACGGACTGGTTGTCCGAATTGCCCGCCCGAAGGTGGTTGAACAGCAGGTTCAGCAGGATGGCCATGACGGCGGCGGAGCTGATGCCCGAGTGGAAGATGGTGCCGAACCAGGACGGGAACTGGTCATAGAAGGTGGGAGCGGCGATCGGGATCATGCCGAAGCCGATGGACGCGGCTACCACGATCAGGTTCATGTTGTTCTTGTAGTCCACCTTGGAAAGGGTCCTGATGCCGCTGGCTGCCACCGTGCCAAAGAGAACGATGCCGGCACCGCCCAGGACGGGCGTCGGTACCGCTGCGACCACGCGGCCCAGGACGGGCAGCAGGCCGAGCACCACCAGGATTACGCCGCCGGCGCTCACCACGAACCGGCTCTTGACACCGGTGATGGCCACCAGGCCCACGTTCTGGGCGAAAGCGCTCTGGGTGAAGGAGTTGAAGAGCGGGGAGATGGCGCTGGAGAGCATGTCCGCCCGCAGGCCGTTGCCAATGCGCTTGGAGTCCACCTTGGTGCCCACGATCTCGCCCACCGCGATGATGTCCGCTGACGTCTCGGTCAGGGTGACCAGGATGACGATCAGCATGGAGATGATGGCTGCGAGCTCAAACGTGGGTGGCCCGAAGGCGAAGGGGGTGGGGAAGGCAACGATCTCGCCCTGGCCCACCTTGGAGAAGTCCGCCATGCCGAAGACCACTGCGACCAGGGTTCCCAGGACCATGGCCAGCAGGATGGAAAGCCGCGAAATCGCGGCGCTGCCCACCTTGCTCAGGAGCAGGACGATGCCCATGGTGGCCGCTGCCAGTCCAATGTTTGCCACGCTGCCGTAGTTGGGCGCTTTGTTGTTGCCGCCCATGGCCCAGTTGGCGGCCACCGGCATCAGCGTCAGGCCGATGGTGGTAATGACCGTGCCGGTCACGACGGGCGGGAAGAACCGGATGATCTTCGAGAACAGCGGCGTGATCAGCAGGCCTATCAGCGAGGCAGCGATGACGGAACCGAAGACAGCCTGGATCCCACCGCCGCCGTGGACGATGGCCACCATGGTGGAGACCCCTGCGAAGGACACGCCCTGCACCAGCGGCAGCTGCGAGCCGAAGAAGGGGATGCCCACGGTCTGCAGGATGGTGGCAAGGCCGCCGACGAAAAGGCAGGCGGCGATGAGCAGGCCGATGTCCTGGGAGTTCATGCCGGCGGCGGCGCCGATGATCAGGGGAGGGGCGATGATGCCGCCGTACATGGTGAGGACGTGCTGGAAGCCGTAGGCGAAGGTGCTTCCGATGGAGAGCCGCTGGTCCTCAGGGCGGGCCTGGGCCCCTTTACCGGCGGCTGCGGCAGCCAGTTTCTTTTTGGTGTTCATGGCAGACTTTCTTGGTTCATGGCAGACGTCATCGTCTGGCTAACTGGTGTCTGGCTAACAGGTAAGGCTGTGGGGTGGTGCGGGAGTGGTTTCGACGGGCTCAACCAGCGGTGGTTGAGCCCGTCTGGCCGGGTGGCGTTTAGCAGAAGCCGGCGATGCCGGACCAGGCGGCCGGAGCGGCTGCAGCGTCCTCGCGCTGGACGGTGGCCTCGATCAGGCCGTAGGGGCGGTCGGCAGCGAAGAAGACCTCGTTGGGGTTGTCCAGGCCGAACGGGGAGAGGTCCACGAGGAAGTGGTGCTTGTTGGGCATGGAGAACTTGATCTCGTCGATCTCGCTGTGGGCCTCGAGGACCTTGGCGCCCATGTCGAACAGGGTCTGCTGCAGGGCATGGGAGTACTTCTCGGTGAAGCCTTCGAGCAGGAGGTCCTTGACGTCCTCGTAGCTCTTGTTGAAGTCCAGGCTGCTGAAGTCGGTTCCGGTCTTGTAGCGCCAGCGGGCCGAAACGTCCGTGGCGAGGATCCGGTCGGTGGTCTCGGGCAGCGTGGTGTAGCGGTCCCGGGGGTAGCCGACGAAGCCGGACTGGGTGGACCTCAGGACGGTCAGGTCCTTCAGTCCCGAGATCAGGTGGCTGGTGGCGCCGTCGCGGACCAGGACGGCGGTCCGGACTTCCTGCCCGTTGCGGACGAACGAGTGGTCGTGTTCGCTGCCGTGTGCCTGGATGCGGTTCCAGGCGTAGGACTCAGCTTCCCAGCGGCCGCCGGTAACCCAGTCGAAGCTGGAGGTAAAGTGCTCGCCGAGGCGCAGCAGGAACGCTTCCGGCGAACCGATGCCGTCACGGGCGAAGGCGTAGATGGTGTTCTTCTGGGTGTCGGTGGCCACCACGTGGGCGTTGTCGCCCTCAAGGTGGGCCGCGGCGAAGTCGCCCCGCAGCTGCGAGGTGACGTTCAGGTCCTCGATCTCGTGGCGGTCGGTGTCCCTGGTGATCTTGACGACGCGGACTTCTGCCTTGCCGTACTGGTTTTCGCCGAGAATGATCTTGCTGCTCATGGTCTGTTCCCAATCTCCGGTAAGTGGAACCAAGGTTCCATCACTGAAATTAAGCGCGCGTTTCGAGCGCGTTTCCGGTGGAGCCGACCCAACAAAAAAGAGCCGGCATCCATTGATGCCAGCTCATTACGACCCTGCCTGCTGCTCCCAGGTTACGTGACCTGCGCCACGAGTTGCCTACCAGCGTACCCCTGCTTGCCGGTGGTGTACATCACAAGCCGAAAATTCATTTTGTGACTGGCGTCCTTGAGGGTGGGGTGCCGAGGGTCATTGACGCGCAGCAGGACCAGCCCTATTCTTTTCACATAGCAATAAACAGTTTCCGAAATGCGGAAAAGATTGCGCTAGAAGGAGGAGCAGATGAACCCCCAGGAACAGAACAAGGTCGCGGAGTTTCCGGCACCGGGCCAGGAGTTGTACCTGCCCTTTGGAGCCACGGATCCGGACTTCTACATCCTCGCCGAGCACGAGCGGCGCAACTCCGGGTTCTCGCGCTGGCTGCGCGCACTTCCCGTCTTTGGCCGCCAGCGCCCCTGACGTCCGGCCGGCCGGCGGTCCACGCTAGGCCCTGCCCGGCCATTCCTTCCCGGCCCAGGGGTCGTAGTCCGCAACAAGCTCCTCCTGGGCCGGGCGCTCTGCCTCGGGAACGTGCTGCAGGTTCACCCGCACCCGGTACCAGAGCGAACTGGATCCGCGCATCCCGTCAATAAGGACGTCGGCTGGGCTCAGGGAGGGGACGACCCCGGCATGCCGGGACTTCCATTCCTCCAATGCCGCCACAGCCTCCGGCCTGGTGCGGGTGCGCGCCACCTCAATCAGCGGCATCGTCGACTGTCGGCGGCCCGAACCGTTGGCTCCCCGCGGCGCCTTCTCGGCCGGGCCCAGCTCCTTCGCAAGGGCCAGCAGTCCCTCAAGGGAACCAGCGGCGTCGTCGATTCCCCGGTGCGGGTCGCCGATGTCCGCGAAACGCTCCAGCACAGTGGGGACCGTAAACCGCTCCGGCCGGGCGGTCCGGACCTCCTCCCACGTGAGCGGCGTGGACACGCGGGCGTCGGGCAGGGCCCGCACCGAGTAGGCCGACGCCACCGTGCGGTCCTTGGCGTTCTGGTTGAAGTCCACGAATACGCTTTCGCCGCGCTCCTCCTTCCACCACCGTGCGGTGGCCAGCCCCGGCGCGCGGTTCTCCACCTCCCGGGCGAGGGTTTCCGCGGCGAGCCGGACATCCTTGTAGGACCACTGCGGGGCGATGCGCACCAGGATGTGCAGCCCCCGCGAACCGCTGGTCTTCGGCCATCCCACCAGCCCCACGTCGGCCAGGACCTCCTGCGCCACGTAGGCCACATCCACGATCTGCGACCAGTCCACGCCGGGCATGGGATCCAGGTCCACGCGCAGCTCGTCCGGGTGTTCGAGGTCCTCGGCACGGACCGGATGCGGGTTCAGGTCCAGGCAGCCCAGGTTCACCACCCAGGCGAGGCCCGCCGCATCCCTGATCACGGCTTCCTCCGCAGATGTCCCCGACGCGTAGTGCAGCGTGGTGGCGTCGATGTAGGGAGGATGGTTCTCCGGGACCCGTTTCTGGAAGAACGGCTCCGCATCGATGCCCTTGGGGAAGCGCTTCAGCACCATCGGCCGGCCGCCCGCACCCCGCAGGGCCCCGTCCGCCACTGCAAGGTAGTACTGCACCAGGTCAAGCTTGGTCAGCCCCGGTTCCGGGAACACCACCTTGTCCGGACTGGAGATGCGGACCTCTTCACCATCGACTTTAAGGATTTCGGGCGGCGTCTTGGACGGTGTCATGCGGTCACGGTAGCAGCGGGCGCGGCATGTGTCAGCCGTTTACCAGGCGCCTTGCCGCAGCCGAGTGCTCGGCGATGAGCCCCGCGACGTCAAGTCCCGGGATGTGCCCGTCCACCACCCGCCACTGGCCGCCCACCATCACCCGGTCGGCCCGGTCCGCCGCGCACAGCAGCAGGGCGGCGATGGGATCGTGGCTGCCGGAGAAGCGAAGGTCATCGAGCGTGAACAGTGCCAGGTCTGCCTGCATGCCCGGAGCCAGCTGGCCCAGTTCCTGCCGGCCCAGGACGGCGGCCGAGCCGCGGGTGGCCCAGCCGAGTGCCCGCTCCACGGGAACGTCGGCGCCGTACCGCAGCCGCTGGAGGTACAGCGCCTGCCGCGCTTCCAGGATCATGTTGGAGGCATCGTTCGACGCCGAGCCGTCCACGCCCAGGCCCACCGGAACCCCGGCGTCCTCCAGCTCCAGGACACGCGCGGTTCCCGAGGCCAGCCGCATGTTGGACGTGGGGCAATGCGCGACGGCGGTCCCCGCGGCCCCGAGGCGGGTGATCTCGGCGTCGCTGAAGTGGATGCCGTGCCCCAGCCAGGTGCGGTCCGTCAGCCAGCCGACGCTGTCCAGGTAGTCCACCGTCCGCAGGCCAAACATCTCCCGGCAGAAGTCCTCCTCGTCCAGCGTTTCCGCGAGGTGGGTGTGCAGCCGGACGTCCAGGCGTTCGGCAAGGGCCGCGCTTTCGGCCATGATCTCCTTGGTCACCGAGAACGGTGAGCAGGGGGCGAGGGCAATCTGGATCACCGCATCGTCCCCGCGCTCGTGGTAGCGGCCCACCAGGCGCTCGCTGTCCTCCAGGACCACTTCGGGACGCTGGACGGTGGACTGCGGCGGCAGGCCGCCGTCGTCCGTTCCCAGGGTCATGGAGCCGCGGGTGAGCGTGGCGCGCATGCCCAGCCGGCGGACCGCCGCCACCTCGATGTCGATCGCATCCTCAAGCCCGGCGGGGAAGAGGTAGTGGTGGTCGGCGGCGGTGGTGCAGCCGGAGAGGAGCAGCTCGGCGAGGGCCACGGTGGCGGCCAGTTCAAGGTTCTTGGGGGTCAGCCGGGCCCAGACGGGATACAGGTTCTGCAGCCAGGGGAAGAGCGGGGCGTTGGCCACCGGCCCCCAGGCGCGCGTGAGGGTCTGGTAGAAGTGGTGGTGCGTGTTGATGAGGCCGGGCAGCAGGACGTGCCGGCCGGCGTCGAAGGTTTCCCGGACGGGCGCCGAAGGCTGCTGGCCGGCTGCCAGGACTTCTTCAATGACCCCGCCGTTGACCACCACGCCGCCCGAGGCGTCGAGGCTGTTGGCGGTGAAGGCTGCCAGGGGATTCCTGATCCAGAGCCGGTTGGTGGGTGCAGGGAAATGGATCACGGGCTGTCCTTGTCTGAGCGCAGTTGCGGTGAAGCCAGCTCAGTGAAGCCCTGTCTGCTGATCCAGGGCCCGCCGTCCCAAGGGAGTGCGGGTGGGATCAGGCTAGGGAAGGGGCGCGGCGCGCGTCAATGCCGCGGATTGTGACCGCCGCCGCTACCCGGGGACAGTGAACGGACGGAAACATCGATTTCACATTGCGAAATTAAATTTCCAGAAAACTATGGCGTGGCCCACAAACCGGTGCTAATCTCGATTCTGCCAAAGGCGGGCACCCGAACCCGGGAAGCTATCTACCAGGCGCAACTTAACCTTCACAGCACATGCTGAAGCCTGGTAACCGTTCGCACCTGGTTCTACTGGTCCTGCACGGCAACAGGCTTCCCGGCAAAAGGAAGTCGCATCATGAGTACCACCGTCACGGCCGAACAGTATTTGGCCAGATCAATCCGGCTGGCAACGGCCAACGTCCTCAACAGCGGCGGGCCCTTCGGCGCCATGATCGTCACCGCGGACGGCTCAACCTTCGACGGCGTCAACCGCGTCACCGCGGACAACGACCCCACCGCCCACGCAGAGGTCACCGCGATCCGCAACGCCTGCCGCGAACTGGGTACCTTCGACCTTAGCGGCGCCACCCTCTACACCAGCTGCGAGCCCTGCCCCATGTGCCTGGCGTCCGCGCTCTGGGCCCGGATCGACCGGGTGGTGTACGCCGCGGACCGCCATGACGCAGCCTCAGTCGGCTTTGACGACGCCGTCTTCTACGAGTACTTCGACAACCAGGACAGGGACTCCCTGATGCCGGTCTCCAAGCTGGAACTGGGCGATCCCCAGGCACCGGCCCCCCTGGAGCCGTTCAATACCTGGAACACCCTCGAATCCAGGATCGACTACTAGGCCCGGCGGCTCAGATGACCATCCTGGACCATTCCCACGAGGAGCATCCGGCTCCCAGCACCCCCACCACCCGGCAGGCCCCCCGCGCTTCGAAACTGCCGGCGTCGAACTCCTTCCTTGACCGCTTCTTCCAGATCAGCCGCCGCGGTTCAACGCCGGGGCGCGAATTCCGCGGCGGCCTGGTCACCTTCTTCACCATGGCGTACATCGTCATCCTGAACCCCCTCATCCTTGGCGGGTTCAGCGCTGACAACGCCCCCACCGACGTCGCGGGCGGCTGGCTCTCTGCGGCCCAGGTGGGTGCCGTCACCGGCCTCACCGCCGGGGTCATGACCATCCTCTTCGGCCTGATCGCCAACCTGCCGTTCGGGCTTGCCGCCGGACTCGGCATCAACTCCTTCCTTGCCGTCTCGGTGATCCACGAGGTCACCTGGGCCGAGGCCATGGGCCTGGTGGTGATCAACGGCATCCTGATCGTCCTGTTCGGCGTCACCGGGGCCCGGACCGCCATTTTCCGGGCCGTTCCCAAGGAACTGAAAGCAGCCATCACCGTTGGCATCGGACTGTTCATTGCCTTCATCGGGTTCGTGGACTCCGGATTCGTCCGGCCCACCTCCGGCGGGCCTCCCGTCCAGCTGGGCGACGGCGGCTCCATCACCTCCGTGCCCACGCTCGTGTTCGTCGTCGGCCTCCTTGCCATGGGCATCCTGGTCGCACGAAAGGTCCAGGGCGGCCTGCTCATCGGCATCGTCGGCACCACCGTGCTGGCCGCCGTCGTGGAAGCCATCATGAAGCTGGGCCCCGCCAGCACCACCAACCCCGGCGGCTGGCACCTGAACACCCCCGTCCCGTCCGGCCAGTTGGTTTCGGCGCCGGACCTGGGCCTGGTGGGCCACTTCGACCTGTTCGGCTCGTTCGGCAGGATCGGCGGACTCGCGGCCACCATGCTGGTCTTCACGCTCGTGTTCACCAACTTCTTCGATGCCATGGGCACCATGACCGGGCTGGCCAAAAGCGCCGGCGTCGCCCACAAGGACGGCACGTTCCCGCGGCTGAAGTCCGCCTTCATTGTTGAAGGCTTCGGCGCCGTGGCCGGCGGGGCCACTTCAGGGTCCTCCAATACGGTCTACATCGACTCCGCGGCCGGCATTGGCGAAGGTGCCCGCACTGGCCTGGCTTCGGTGGTGACGGGCCTGCTGTTCCTGGGCTCAATGTTCCTCACCCCGCTCACCAGCGTGGTGCCCCTGGAGGTCGCTGCCGCCGCCCTGGTGGTGGTTGGCGCGATGATGATGGCGCAGATCCGCGAGATCAAGTTCAGCAAGTTCACGGTGGCGCTGCCGGCATTCCTCACCATCGTGACCATGCCGCTGAGCTACTCGATCGCCAACGGCATCGGCGTCGGCTTTGTGAGCTGGGCCGTGATCGGGGCGGCATCGGGCAAGGCGAAGAAGATCCATCCGCTGATGTGGGTGGTGAGCGCCGGGTTCCTGGTGTACTTCGCCCGCGGGCCCATCAACGCCCTGCTCGGCGGCTGAAAACCACCAACCGGGAAGCCCCGGGGACATCCGCACCGGCACCAGAGGTGCGGATGTCCCCGCCCGGATGCTTTTACAACGACTTGATAGGAACGAGAATGGACACCACAGCGCGGCAGGAGGTACCGCAATGCTTGACCTGATCCCTTCGCTTGGCGCCTGGCTGCCCACACTCGGGGGCGGGCAGTTCGCCGTCGCCACCATCGCGGCCGCCAGTGGTTCCGTGCCGCGCCCGGTGGGAACATCCATGATCATCACCGCCTCCGGTTCCGTGCTGGGGAGCCTTTCCGGCGGCTGCGTGGAGGGCGCCGTGGTGGCGCTCGCCCAGGAAGCAATGGACGACGACGCCGCACGCCGGAAGACCTTCGGCTTCAGTTCAGAGGACGCCTTCGCGGCCGGCCTCACCTGCGGGGGAGAGCTGGACATCCATATCCAGCCGGTGCCAGCCCGCGCCGCGCATCCACTGCGCACCGCGCTCCAGGTGATGGCCCAATCCGGCCCGGACCAGCCCCTGGCGCTGGTACGTACGCTGGGCACCCGGGGAGGAGACGCCGTCGTGGTGCCCGATCCGGCCGCCTTCCAACTGGCTGGCCTCCTGGCAGCGGCGCCGGAGCTGCTCCACCTTCTGCACGGGGAAACAGCGTTGCAGGTGGAGTCGATGGTGCGCGGCGGCGGTGCCGGTTTGGTCCGGCTGTCCGGGCCGGGCGAATGCCCGCCGGACCGCGATGGCCGCAGCGGGCGTCCGGAGGACGCTGCCGTCCTGGTGGAGTCCAGGCTTGCACCGCCCCGGATGCTGGTTTTCGGCGCCAACGATTTCGGCGCCGCGCTGGTGCCCGCTGCCAGGCTGCTCGGGTACCACGTGACCCTGATCGATGCCCGCCCCGCTTTTGCCCGCCAGCCCCGCTTCGCCGCCGCCCACCAGGTGGTC
Organism: Paenarthrobacter sp. 22069; assembly: GCF_052046035.1. Taxonomy (NCBI): domain Bacteria; kingdom Bacillati; phylum Actinomycetota; class Actinomycetes; order Micrococcales; family Micrococcaceae; genus Paenarthrobacter; species Paenarthrobacter sp. 22069. Next base: position 103,471 of record NZ_JBQEQF010000017.1, read on the forward strand.
ACGGACTGGCCGCACCGGTACCTGGCAGTGGAAGCAGCTGCGGGGCGGTTGGACAGCCGCACCGTCGCCGCCGTCCTGACCCATGACCCGAAGTTCGATCTTCCGCTGCTGGAGGCCGCGCTGGCCCTGGACCTTGCCTACGTGGGGGCCATGGGATCCCGCCGGAGCCACCTCCAGCGGGTTGGGGACCTGCTCGCGGCGGGCGTCGCGCCGGAGCGGATCGCCCAACTGCACTCGCCCATCGGCCTGGACCTCGGGGCCGTCACCCCCGCGGAGGTGGCAGTGTCCATCACCGCCGAAATCCTCGCAGCCCGCACCCGCGCCGCCAGCTGCACCCCGCTGCGGGACACCTCCGGCTCCATCCACCAACACCCGGGGCCCGCACCGGCGCCCACAGACTTCAACCACCAGGAGATCGCATGGACATGAACACCATTGAGGCGGTGGTCCGCACCACCGACCCCGCGGAGTGGCGGGACGGCGATGCCTGGCTGGCGGGCGGCACCGTCCTTTTCTCCTACGGCAGCTATGCCTTCGGACCGCAGCCGCTCACCCGGCTCCTGGACCTCGGCTCTGCCGGCTGGACACCCATCACGGTCACCGACGACGGCATCGACATCGCCGCGACCTGCACCGTTGCCGGCCTGTACAACCTCCCCGGGATGCCCGAGGTTTCCGGCCGCGGCTGGCCCGGCCTGGACCTGGTCAAGGCATGCTGCGATTCGTTCGTGGCCTCCTTCAAGGTGTGGAACATGTCCACGGTGGGCGGCAACATCTGCACCTCCCTGCCCGCCGGGCCCATGACCTCACTGTGCGCCGGCCTGGACGGCACCGCCACCATCCTTGCCGCCGGCGGCACCAGCCGCAGCATCCCGGTGGCGGACTTCGTCACCGGTGACGCCACGAACTGCCTGGCACCAGGCGAGCTGCTCCGCGGCGTCCACCTCCCGGCGTCGGCCCTCTCCGCCCGGGTGGCGTTCCGGCGCCTGTCGCTGAGCAACCTGGGCCGGTCCGGTGCGCTGCTGATCGGACGGCTCGACGGCGGCACGTCCCTGGTCCTGACCGTCACGGCCGCGACCAAACGGCCGGTCCAGCTGCGCTTTGACGGGTTGCCGGATCCCGACGGGCTGGCCGCGGCCCTTGACGGGGCAGTCCCCGCAGACCTATACCACGATGACATCCACGGTCTGCCGGCCTGGCGGCGCGACATGACCTACCGGCTGGCAGAAGAGATCCGCGCCGAACTGGCAGTGCCCGATGGGACACCGGGACTGGCTGTCTCGGGCGACTTCTGGCCCCCGCGGACAGGCCCGGCTGCCGGCCCCACCACACTTTCGAAAGGGGCCTGAGCATGGCCATGGAGATCAACGGAACGCCTGCTGCCGCCGAGCCGCGCCCCGGGCAATGCCTCCGCACGTTCCTGCGCGAGCAGGGCAACACCGGCGTGAAGAAGGGCTGCGACGGCGGCGACTGCGGCGCCTGCACGGTCCACGTGGATGGCGTGCCGGTCCACAGCTGCATCTACCCCGCGGTCCGCGCCGAGGGGCACTCCGTCACCACCATCGAGGGACTGGCAGCCACCAGCGGCGGCACTGGCCTGCATCCGGTGCAGCAGCAGTTCCTGGAACGCCAGGGCTTCCAGTGCGGCTTCTGCACCGCTGGCATGGTGATGACCGCCGCCACGTTCGACGACGGACAGAGGGAGAACCTGCCCCGGAACCTCAAGGGCAACCTCTGCCGCTGTACCGGGTACCGTGCCATCGCGGACGCCGTCTGCGGCGACGCGGGCCACCCTGATCCGCAGGGGCCCGGCTCCGGCATTGCCGGGAAAGGGCAGCCGGACCCCGAACCTGGCCAACTGGGCGACGACGTCCCGGCCCCGGCCAGCCGTGCCGTGGTCACCGGTGCCGCACGCTATACCCTGGACATCCCCGCGGACCAGGCACAGGGACTGCTGCACCTGAAGATCCTGCGCTCGCCGCACGCCCACGCCCGGGTTGTCGCCATCAATAAGGAGGCGGCGCTGCGGGTGCCGGGCGTGGTGGCCGTCCTCACGTCGGAAGATGCCCCCGCCCAGCTGTTCTCGACCGCCCAGCACGAGCTCTTCACGGATGACCCGGATGACACCCGGGTGCTTGACGACGTGGTGCGCTTCATCGGGCAGCGGGTAGCCGCCGTCGTGGCCGAAACGGTGGGCGCCGCCGAAGCGGGGGTGCGCGCCCTGCAAGTGGAATACCAGGAATTGCCCGCCGTCTTCTCGCCCCGGGAGGCACTGCTCCCCAACGCGCCGCTGGTCCATGGCGACAAGGATGCAATAGCGTCCCGCATCTCCGCGCCGGAGCACAATGTGGTGGCGGAGCTCCACTCCGAACTGGGGAGCGTGGCCGACGGGTTCGCGGCCGCAGACTTCATCCACGAACAGACCTACCAGACCCAACGGGTACAGCACGTGGCCCTGGAAACACACGCGGCCATCGCCTCCGTGGATGACCAGGGCAGGCTCCAGGTCCGCACTTCCAGCCAGGTTCCCTTCCTGGTCCGGCGCTCCCTCTGCCGGGTTTTCGGGCTCGACGAGGACAAGGTCCACGTGGTGGCGGGGCGCGTGGGCGGTGGATTCGGCGGCAAGCAGGAAGTCCTTACCGAGGACCTCGTGGCGCTCGCAGCCCTGAAACTGCAGCGGCCGGTGCAGCTGGAACTGACCCGCACCGAGCAGTTCACCGCCACCACCACCCGGCACCCGTTCACCATCAAATTGAGGGCCGGCGCCAGCAAGGAGGGGCGGCTGACGGCCCTGGAGCTGGACGTGGTCACCAACACGGGCGCCTACGGCAACCACGGCCCGGGTGTCATGTTCCACGGCTGCGGGGAATCCCTGGCGGTCTACAACTGCGTCAACAAGAAAGTGGACGCCCGTTCGGTATACACCAACACGGTCCCGTCCGGCGCGTTCCGTGGCTACGGGCTGAGCCAGATGATTTTCGCCATCGAGTCCGCCATGGATGAGCTGGCCGCGGGGATCGGGATGGACCCGCTGGAGTTCCGCCGCCGGAACATGGTCCGGGAGGGGGACCACATGCTGTCCACCCAGCCGGACCCGGAAGAGGACGTCCACTACGGCAGCTATGGCCTGGACCAGTGCCTGGACCTGGTCCGGGACGCGTTGGACCGCGGCCAGGAACGGTACCGGCAGGCAGGGCTTGAGGACCTGGGGCCGGACTGGATGGTGGGCGAGGGTACCGCCCTGTCCATGATCGACACCGTGCCGCCACGCGGCCACTTTGCCCATTCCCGCCTCCGGCTCCTGCCGGACGGAACGTACCAGGCCGACGTCGGGACCGCCGAGTTCGGCAACGGCACCACCACGGTGCACGCCCAGCTCGCTGCCACGGCACTGTCCACTGAAGCGTCCAAGGTGGTGGTGCGGCAGTCCGATACGGATCTGGTGGAACACGATACCGGGGCGTTCGGGTCCGCCGGCACGGTGGTGGCCGGTAAGGCCACCCTCGCCGCGGCGGAAGAGCTGGCCGTCCGGATCCGGGCATTCGCCGCCGGCATCCGTCAGACCCAGGCCTCTGCCTGCGTCCTTGACGGGGACTCAGTAGTGGTTGACGGAACGCCCGTGGCACTGCCGGAACTGGCGCAGGCCGCTGCGGAGGCCGGCGTCGAACTCGCCGCCGAGGGGCGCTGGGGCGGCACGCCGCGCTCGGTCGCTTTCAACGTGCACGGCTTCCGGGTGGCGGTGAACCGGGGCACCGGCGAGCTGAAAATCCTGCAAAGCGTCCAGGCCGCAGACGCCGGCGTGGTGGTCAATCCCCGGCAGTGCCGCGGCCAGATCGAAGGCGGGATAGCCCAGGCCCTTGGTGCCACGCTGTATGAGGAAGTGGTGGTCAACGACGCCGGGAAGGTCGCCACGGACATCCTCCGGCAGTACCACATCCCCACCTTCGCGGACGTCCCGCGCAGTGAGGTGTACTTCGCGGACACCAACGACAAGCTGGGGCCCCTCGGTGCCAAGTCGATGAGCGAAAGCCCCTTCAACCCGGTGGCGCCCGCGCTGGCCAACGCCATCCGGAACGCCACAGGAGTTCGGTTCGCAACACTGCCTATCGCCAGGGACAGGATCTACCTGGGACTCAAGGAGGCCGGGCTGGTGCCGGTGCCGGAGCGGGTTCATTCCTAAGGCAGCCGTTGGTCGTTCTTGGCAATGTGCGAGTGCAGCCCGGGGTCGGATCTGACCCCGGGCTGCATCGTTGCATATAGTCGGGGGATGGAACAGCGGATTTTATGCAAGACCGGACGGAATGTGTCCATCGTGGGGCTGGGTACGTGGCAGCTCGGCGCGGACTGGGGCAACGTCGACCCGGCGCAGGCGCAGGCGATCCTGGCGGCTTCCGTTGAAGCGGGGGTCACCTTCTTTGACACCGCCGACGTCTACGGTGACGGACGCAGCGAGCAGGCCATCGGAAAGTTCCTGGCGGACAACCCCGGGCTTGGCATAACCGTGGCCACGAAGATGGGCCGCCGGATGGAGCAGCGGCCGGAGAACTACAGCCTGGCCAACTTCCGCCAGTGGGTTGACCGGTCGCGGAAGAACTTGGGCACCGACGCCCTGGACCTGGTCCAGCTGCACTGCCCGCCCACTCCCGTGTACAGCAATAACGAGGTGTACGACGCGCTGGACACCCTGGTGTCCGAAGGCGCCATCAAAAACTACGGCGTCAGCGTGGAACGGACGGACGAGGCCCTCGAAGCGATCCGCCACGGGGGAACCGCTTCCGTCCAGATCATCCTTAACGCCTTCCGGCTCAAGCCCGTGGACGAAGTCCTGCCGGCCGCCAAAGCCGCAGGCGTGGGCATCATTGCCCGCGTTCCGCTGGCCTCGGGCCTGCTATCCGGCAAATACTCCAAGGACACCACGTTCGCGGAGAACGACCACCGGAACTACAACCGCAAGGGCGAGGCCTTCGACGTCGGGGAAACCTTCTCCGGCGTGGACTACGAGCTGGGCCTGAAGGCTGTGAAGGAGTTCGAGCAGCTGGTGCCGGAGGGCGCTACCACCGCCCAGGCCGCCATCGCCTGGATCGCGGCGCAGGACGGTGTCAGCACCGTGATTCCCGGCGCCCGCAACGTGGACCAGGCGCGTGCCAACGCCGCGGCGGCCGCCGTCAGCATCGGCAAAGAGTTCGACGACGGTGTCCGCTGGATCTACGACCACTACTTCCGCGAGGCCATCCACCCGCGCTGGTAGCGGAGCCCAAAGGGCAACACGGGTCTGCGGCATGGAGGTGTGCGGTGACCAAACAGTCTGATTACAGGGCGGTGTTGGAATCGCTCCCCGCCGGGCAATGGCTGGCCTACCTCGATGCTGAGTCAGGACTGCCCGGTCCCCGCGGCAACATTGAGCTGGCAGAGGCTTTTGCCGATGTGGCGGACCCCGGGCTGATAGAGGCGTGTGCCGGGAGCCCGGACGAATACCGCGCCATGTGCGGTGCCGTGGGCCTTGGCCGATTGCTTGTTGAGGGCCGGCAGGGCGCCGCAGAGACATTACGGGGCCTTGCAGGGGACCATCGCTGGCGGGTCCGCGAGGGGGTTGCGATGGCACTGCAGCGGCTCGGTGGGGTGGACATGCCCGCGCTGTGGGCCTTGTCGGCGGCCTGGCTTGGCGATGGTCCCTTGGTCCAGCGGGCCGTGGCTGCCGGTATCTGTGAACCCCGCCTGCTGCGCACCCCCGAGGATGCCGGAAGGGCGGTGGACGTCCTGGACAAGATCACCGCCGCCATTGCAGGAACCGACCCAGGCTTGCGGCGAACTGAAGAATTCCGCGTGCTGCGGCAGGGCCTCGGATACTGCTGGAGCGTGGCCGTCGCCGCCGCCCCGGAGAAAGGATTCGGGTGCCTGGAGAAATGGGCCGTGAGCCAAGACAAGGACGTGCGCTGGATCCTGCGCGAGAACCTTAAGAAGGCGCGCCTCGCGAGAGCTGACGAGGCCGCGTGCGGACGCCTGGCCGCGCGCCTGGAAGAACCGGGCGAATGAGTGCTCCTGCCATCGCGGCATTCGTTGAGCAGCTTGCAGTCGTTGACACGGGTGCTGCCGCCAACAATTTCTTCAACCACGCAGTTCCGGAGAATGCGCTCCGCCGCCATAACCTGGAGATCTACCTGCAGGAGATGCTGGACCGCCGTCCCAAAGTACTGCTGGTGGGCGAGGCGCCGGGCTTCAGGGGCATGCGTATCACCGGCGTTCCCTTCACCAATAGAGTCATCCTCGGAGGGCCCGCCAACAGCTTCGGGCTTTTCGGTCCCGGCAAGGGTTACGTGCTGCCGCCAGAAGCTGCGGGGGTTGCCGCGGAGCCCACCGCTACCGTGCTCTGGCAAGTCCTGGAAGAAGTGGATTTCCTTCCGCTGCTGTGGAGTGCTTTTCCCTGGCACACGCATCAACCAGGCAAGCCCTTGTCCAACCGCACGCCCAGGCCCTCTGAGACCAAGCTGGGCACCCCTTTTTGGCAGGAGCTTTCGGAACTGTTCGGCATCAGTACCATCGTGGCGGTGGGCAATGTGGCCCAGCACAGTCTGCAACGCAGCGGCCTTGACGTACCGAAGATCCGGCATCCCGCCCACGGTGGCAGGTCTGGCTTCAAACAGGGGCTGGAGCAGTTGCTGGAGCGTGGGATGCCGGCCTGAGCTGAATTCTCCGTTATGGATCCTGATTGTCGTACCCCCTTGCCATGATGGGTTTATGGGGAAGGCAGCGGTGGTGAAGGCGTTTGGGGATATCCGTGCTGCCCTTGCTGTGTTGAACGCTGAGGTGGAGGGGGCGGGTTCGGTCCCGTTTTCGGTGGGGGATCCGTTGTCTGGGTTGGCGGATGGGTGCCTGGACATTTTGGCCGGGTCACGGGAGGTGGAGGCCGGGTTCGCGGGGTTGAAGGCGAAGGCGGCGGTGAAGTATTCGGAGTCAGCTTTTGCTGTTGCGGGCCCGGATGTGCCGGTGGTGGCGCAGGAGATGGCGGTCGCGGCGGAGATCGGCTGCCTGCTGGCCCTTGGTCCGCGGGCCGCGGGCACGTTCCTGGGCACCTCCCACGCCCTGACCACCGGTTTGCCGCGGACCTTGGAGGCTTTGCAGGCCGGGACGATCTCGTGGCAGCACGCGGTAGTGATGGCCGACGAAACCGCAGGCCTGGACGCTGCCGGGGTGGCGGCGTTGGAAGCCCATTTCCTAGACCCCGAAGCACCGGAGCCGGCGCGGGGCTGCCCCGCCGGTCAGTTGCCGGCGCACCGGTTCAAGGCCAAAGCCCGCACCTGGCGGGAACGCCACCACGCCCAGTCCATCGAACAACGCCACACCAAAGGGGTGGCAGAGCGGCGGGTGGAGTTCCGGCCGGACCAGGACGGGATGGCCTGGCTGTCTGCGTACCTTCCCGCGGACCAGGCCCAGGCGGGGTGGAACCGGCTCACCGCGATCGCCCGGTCCATGCAGGGGCCGGACGAACCCCGGACCCTGACCCAGCTCCGCGCGGACACCTTTGCCGCCGCAACCCTTGGCAGCGGCACAACAGTCAACGATGCCAGGCTCGGCGCGGGAACTGACCAGCAATCTCCGATCCGGGCGCAGGTGCTGGTCACTGTGCCGGTGTGTGCGCTGCTGGGCGTGAGTGATGAGCCGGCGGTGCTGGATGGGTACGGGCCCATCCCCCCGTCAATGGCCCGGCGGCTCGTCGCGGACGGTGCCGGTTCGTTCTACCGGGTGTTGGTGGACCCGCGGGACGGGGCGCCGCTGGAGATCGGCAGGACCAGTTACCGGGTCACGAAAGCGATGCGGGCCTGGCTGAGGATGCGGGACGGCAAGTGCCCGTTCCCGGGGTGCAGCAACAACTCCCTGGACACCGAGGCCGACCACATCCTCGCCTGGGCCAAGGGCGGCACCACCGGAATCAGCAACCTGGGACAGCCCTGCCCCAAACACCACAAACTCCGCCACGCCACCGGCTGGAAACCCACCCCCGCGACCAAAAACGAACCACCCGGCTGGACCTCACCCACAGGCCGCCACTACCAAAGCGAACACCAGGACTGGGAACCACCACGTTGGCCCCAGGGGGTACATCCGGGCAGTGTCGACTTCTTTCACCGTGGGCTGTCGCCCGGAGAAGGTGACCTGGAACGGTTCCTGCGGGCGCAAGCCTGACTGCTACTGGAGAAGGCCGAGCTGGTCCGGCGTATCCACGTCCTCTCCGGTGGACTGATCGCTGCAATCCACCTCGTCCACAAGGTCCGGGTGGCTGTGCAGGAAGCCGCGGGCCCCGGCGTCGCCCGTCACCGTTGCGCAAACAGCTTCGCGGAGGGAGGCGTCGATGAGCAGGGGGTGCCCGCGGCGGAGAGCCGTCCCACCGCCGTCGTTGGAACCACGACGGCGGTACGCGGCCGCGGTGATCCGCCCAGGGCGGCGGGAGGACAACAGGCGGTGCACGGATTCCGGCGTCAGGCCCGGCTGGTCCACCAAGGCGATCAGGAGGTGGTCTGCCGGGTCCGCGGCCTGGTTGCCGAGCAGGAAGGAACTGCCCATTCCTGACTCCCATTCGGGGTTGGTCAGCACGCGGCAGCCGTCCAGCCTGGCGGCAGCCTCAACCTGGGCCGCCCCTGCACCGAGGACCACCACTACCTCGCGGCAGCCGCCGTCGAGGAGTGTTCCGGCGATAGCCTCCACCAACGGCCTGCCGCGGTAGGGGAGCAACGCCTTTGGCCCCAGCCCCAGGCGGGTGCCCGCCCCTGCGGCGAGCACCACCCCGGTGGTTCTCATCCCCGCTGAACCGGTCCCGTCACTGTCACCCATAGCTGCACCCTATGGGAGTAATGCTCAGGCGTCGCCTCCCGCCCCACCGGTGGTGCCGGCGTTGACATCCAGCAGCTTGTAGCGGTCCATTGCGTACGACGGCGCGTCCGCCTCCACTTCGCCCCTCGCCGCGAGCATCTGCAGGACTTTCACCACGATGGAGTGGGTGTCGTTCTTGAAGAAGCGGCGGGCGGCTGCGCGGGTGTCGGAGAAGCCGAAGCCGTCGGCGCCGAGGGTGGCGAATTCGCTGGGGACGAATTGCCGGATCTGGTCCGGGATGGCTTTCATGTAGTCGGAGACGGCGACGATGGGGCCGGTGGCGCCTTCGAGTTGCTGGGTGACGAAGGGGGTGCGGGCGGGTTGGCCGGGGTTGAGGAAGGCTTCCTCTTCGGCGGCGAGGCCGTCGCGGCGCAGTTCGTTCCAGGAGGTGACGGACCAGACGTCGGCGGAGACGTTCCAGTCGTCGGCGAGGATGCGCTGGGCTTCGAGGGCCCAGGGCACGGAGACGCCGGAGGCGAGGATCTGTGCCTTCGGTCCTTCCATACTCGACGCCGACACCCGGTAGATGCCGCCCAGCACACCCTGCACGTCGAGGTCCTCAGGCTCGGCCGGCTGCAGGATCGGTTCGTTGTAGACGGTCAGGTAGTACATGACGTTCTTGTCCGTTGAATCCCCGCCGTACATGCGTTCCAATCCGGAGCGCATGATGTGGCCGATCTCGTAGCCGTAGGCGGGGTCGTAGGTGACCACTGCCGGGTTGGTGGAGGCGAGCAGGGGGGAGTGTCCGTCGGCGTGCTGGAGGCCTTCGCCGGTGAGGGTGGTCCTGCCTGCG
>NZ_JBQEQF010000018.1:0-101538 GCF_052046035.1 Paenarthrobacter sp. 22069
TAGGGCGTGTCTCCTAAAGCTGTCAGCCAGATGCTGATTGCCCGGAGAACGGCTCCGCCGCGGTAGGTCAGGGCGAGTTTGTCGTAGCGGGTCGCCAGGGCACGCCATTGCTTGAAGATGTTGAAGTTCCGTTCGACGACGTTCCGGCCTTTGTAGTCCTCTTTGTCGAAGGCCGGAGGCCTGCCTCCGGTGGATCCTCGTCGCTTGCGGTGGCCGATCTGGTCGGATGGTTGCGGGATGACAGCGACGATGCCTCGATCCCGGAGCTGGGTTCGGATGGCCCTCGATGAGTAGGCCTTGTCTCCACGAACCCGGTCCGGGCGGGTACGTGGCCTGCCCGGACCGGCCCGGTTGACCTTCAACTGGTTCATCAGGTGGGCGAACATCGGCGCATCGCCGCCCTGTCCCGGCGCGACCAGCAGAACTAGGGGCCTGCCTTTGCCATCAACCAGGGCGTGGATCTTGGTACTCAGCCCGCCGCGCGACCGGCCAATGGCATGGTCGTCCGGTTCAGCACACAGATTCATGTAATTCGAGCCGGCCCCCTGTGGTGCGGGGAAGGTTCGTGCCGTGCTGGTGGGCACGGTTCACCGTCGAATCGACCGAGACCGACCAGTCCACTTCACCCTGAGAGTCCGCAACCGTCAGCAAAGCCGCCAGAATGCTGTCCCAAGTTCCGTCACCGCTATAGCGGCGGTGACGCTTCCAAATCGTCTGCCACGGACCGAACTCGCCAGGCACATCCCGCCACGCGATTCCGCACCGATACCGGTAAATGATGCCCTCGACCACCCGGCGGTCGTCCCGAAAAGGACGGCCCCGACGACCATCAGAGGACGGTAGCAACGGCTGGATGCGGGCCCACTGCCCATCAGTCAAAACAGAAGTACGAGACACTCATCAAGCATCCCGGCTTAACCAACCCGGGTTTAGGAGACACGCCCTAACGCCGGCGCCGGGCTGCTGCTGGTCGACCGTTCAAGGCTGCAATATCATAGGGATAGTCCATTCAGCATTTGGAGACCGTGTACCTTGCTCCCCCCAGAAAAGCCCTTGAGCGCAACCGACCAGATCCAGAACCTCATTCTGGACAGCGCTGATTTCGAAAACTTCCTCAACGAACTCGCCCGGTTCTCTGCCCACCAGATGGCGGGCGACGGCGATGACGCCCTCTGCGGCATCACTCTGCTGCGTGACCGCAAGGCTGCAACCATTGGTTGGAGCAGTCCTTCTGCCCGGGAAGTCGACGAAATCCAGTACTCCCTGTCCCAGGGACCATGCCTCTCGGCCGCCAAGGAAGAGCGCGAAGTATACGTTCCGGACTTGTTCCAGGAGGACCGGTGGGGCCCCGACTACGCCGCCGCCGTTGCCTCCCACGGGCTGCGGTCAGTCTTGTCCCTGCCGTTCCACCTGCAGGGCGAGGCAAAGGCCGCGCTGAACCTCTACTCCGACGTCCCGCGCAAGTTCGACGGGCAGGCCGCGGCCCGGGCCAGGGACTTCACCCGCGAAATCTCCCAGGCCTTGCGCCTGGCCGTGCGTTTCTCATTGCACGCGGACAGCGCGTCCAACCTGCGTGCCACGCTTGAATCCCGGACCACCATTGACATCGCTGTTGGCATTGTCATGGCGCAGAACCGCTGCAGCCAGGAGGCCGCCGTCCGAATCCTGACCGAGGCCTCCAGCAACAGCAACACGAAGCTGCGGGACGTCGCCAGGTCCATCGTGGATTCGGTTGGCGGTGCCGGCGCCCGCACCTACTACCAGGAGCCGGGAAAGGTCAGCCCGGGGACAGGCGCCTGAGGTCCGGGTTGTGCGGGGACCCGGCGGGGGTTACGCTTGCGGAGGTTGAGCCGTCGGCCATAGACCTCATTTGGAGTACCTATGGACCGCGCATTAGACGCTCTCGTTAATCTCGATGTTCCCGCAGACATCGTCCGGATCGAAGTCCGGGGGACCCTTCACCAGGATTCCCGTGCTGAACTGGTCCACATCATCCGCCGTGTCCGGAGGATGGGCATGCGCTGCCGTATCAGCGTCGATCTTTCCCAGGCAGTGCTGATCGAATCCTCCGCGCTCGCCGGCCTTCGCCGCGATCTCAACGCAGTGGACTCCGGTTCCCTGCTGGGAGCCGCCTCCGCCGGAGTCTCCCTCCAGCTTGGGCCTGCCGCCCGTGACTGGGCCGCGGAGGACACAATCAGCTGCCGTCCGCTGGCCATGGACGACGACGTTACGGAGCTCTTTCCCGGCGCGGACTTTCCAGCCGGGTTTCCCCAGCTTCCCGTGATGTGGATCGAGAGGCTGTATGGCCGTTCCCTCGCCGAATACACGGACGAGGAACTGCTGCAGGCCAGCGATGCGCTGTTCGCACTGCTCGACACCCCGCAGGCACCCGACGGCGCGGACCTTTTGGGCCGCTACAACGACATCGGCCTGGAGCTCCACCGCCGCCGGCAGGAATCCGAGGTCCCCTTCCCGGCCGCCGGAGGGCAGGCCGCCTGCTGAGGGCGGGTTAACCGAAGGTTTACTCCTCCTGTTGCGGCGGCGGGTTTGGCTGGGCTTACGGTAGGAATGTGCCGTATGAGGGGGAGGTCAGTCCGCAGGGCCGGCGCGCGGTCTCCGACGCCCGCCTGCTGGCGGAAGCTGCTGCCCTGAAACGCTTCTCCCGGCGTACCTTCCTGGCCGGAGCCGGGGCGTCAGGGCTGCTCGCTGCCGACATGATCGTCACCCGTCAGGTTCAGTCGCAGCGCCAGTCCACACGGATCCTGCCTGTTGCGGACGACTTCGCCGACGCCTACTATCCGGACGCCAGCTGGTTCCTTTTCCCCGGTTACAAGACCAGCTGGGAGGAGGCCCAGTGGATCCTCAATACGCTCCGGGGTGCGCTGAACAAGCGCGCCCGGCTTGCCGCCGTCGGGTACTCCAATCTGGGGCTGAACATCACCGAGGTGGTCGACGCCATCACCGACTACGTCACCGCGGAGAAGATCACCAAGCTTTTCTTCTACGGGCACAGCTTCGGGGGCATGCTCGCCACCCAGGTGGCCGCCCGGCTTCTTGCGCTGCAGGGGCTGCAGGTGCAGTTCATCCTGCTGGACTCAAGTCCCTACAGCGCCCACGACGTGCTGGACCAAAGCTGGTTCGACGGCGTGGTGTTCCTTTACGAGAGCGGTGTCCGGTTCCCCTCCACACTGCGCGGCGGGTACGAGCTGGGGGAGCGGATCATCCACAAGGATGAGCGCAGCTGGCGGCAGATCCTGGACCAGACGCTGGAGCAGCTGTCCCCGATCGCCCCGTCCAGCATGCTCATCCAAACCGAGTCCGCCTACATCTACCACTTCGAGGGAAGCCAGTTCGCGGGAAAACTTGGGACGGCGAAGATGGCCTACATCGGCAATCCGAAGGACCAGACCGTGGACTACGAAACCGCAGCGGAAACCTGGGCCGTGGTGTTCAAGGACAACATGGTCTCAAGCAACCTGCAGACCGCTGGTGCGGCGCCCGCCCACGCCAGCCCCGGCTGGAACCCGCAGATTTACCGGCCCCTGGTGACGGGGCTGCTGGACGAGTATTTCCCCCTGCCCCGGGGCGGCTCCAGGGTCAGTATCTTCTAGATCTGGTTCTTCAGGTCCGCCACCGAGTTAAGCACCTGGTTGGGGCGGAAAGGGTAGGCGGCAATGTCGTCCTTGTGCGTGATGCCGCTGAGGACCAGGACCGTATGCAGTCCCGCCTCCATGCCGGCAATGATGTCCGTGTCCATCCGGTCACCGATCATGGCGGTGGTCTCGGAATGCGCGTCGATCTGGTTCATTGCGGAACGGAACATCATGGGGTTCGGCTTGCCCACAATGTACGGTTCCCGTCCGGTGGCCTTGGTGATCAGGGCGGCGATCGCCCCGGTGGCCGGCATGGGGCCGTCCTTCGACGGGCCCGTGGCATCCGGGTTTGTTGCAATGAAGCGGGCACCGGCCAGGATCAGGCGGATCGCGGTGGTGATCGCCTCAAAGGAGTAGGTGCGCGTCTCGCCGAGCACCACAAAGTCCGGGCTCTGGTCGGTGAGGATGAACCCGGCCTCGTGCAGCGCCGTCGTCAGCCCTGCCTCGCCGATGGTGTAGGCGCGGTTTCCGGATTCCGAGCCGCCTGCGGACACCTGGTCCTTCAGGAACTGGGCGGTGGCCAGGGCCGAAGTCCAGATGTTCTCCTCGGGGATCTCCAGCCCGGAAGCGCGCAGGCGGGCGGCCAGGTCACGCGGCGTGAAGATGGAGTTGTTGGTCAGCACCAGGAAGCGCCTGGACGTATCCACCCAGCGCTGGATCAGTTCCGCGGCACCGGGGATGGGCTGGTTCTCGTGCACCAGGACACCGTCCATGTCCGTCAGCCAGCACTCAATCTCCTGCCCGCTGCGGTAAACCGCCGGGTTCCCTGCCACCTGGTCTGTTTCTGCCATGCCTGTCCTCCACGTGATGATGGTTGCCCGAATGCTCCAGTCTAGTGTTGAAGGGTGAACCAAACGCCCGGAACAGCAGACGAACCGCACCACGAGCCTGGGGAGGCCGAACCCGCAAAGGCGGAGGTCGGCGTCGGGCCCTGGCAGGGTGAGCTGCCCGAAGGCGATCACTGGGACCCTGACCTGCTGGCGGATGGCGACCGGCGCAACGTTCTGGACAAATACCGGTACTGGAAGCACGAGGCGATTGTTGCCGAGCTGGACTCCCGGCGGCACAACTTCCACGTGGCAATCGAGAACTGGCAGCATGACCTGAACATCGGCACGGTGGTGCGCACCGCCAACGCCTTCCTGGCCAAGGAAGTGCACATCATCGGCCGACGGCGGTGGAACCGGCGCGGTGCCATGGTTACCGACCGCTACCAGCACGTCCGGCACCACCCCACCGTCGAGGACTTCGTGCAGTGGGCGCAGGGGGAGGGGCTCGCCGTTATCGGGATCGACATCTTCCCGGACTCGGTGCCCCTGGAAACCTACGAACTGCCCCGCGACTGCGTGCTGGTCTTCGGGCAGGAGGGCCCGGGGCTGACCCCGGAAGTCCACCAGGCCGCCGTCGCCACCCTGTCCATCGAACAGTTCGGCTCCACCCGATCCATCAACGCCGCCTCCGCCGCCGCGATCGCCATGCACGCGTGGATCCGCCGGCACGTCTTCGACCAGCGCGTGTCCTGACCGCGTCCATTTCTCGCGGCAGGCCAGGGTGGTAGGCCCACGCCCGCAGGGTTCCCTGGCCGAGCTTGCGAGGCTAGGGTGCGGGTGGGGCGTAATCCAGAGCACTCCCGGCCCGGGAATGGCTAGGATGGAGCCAAGCCGTAAGCGGTCTATTTGAGGGTCATCCACCCACAGACGAAACTCAGCAGAGGAGCCAGCATGCCCATTGCAACCCCAGAGATCTACGCCGAGATGATCGACCGCGCGAAGGCGGGCGGCTTCGCGTACCCGGCCGTGAACGTCACGTCCTCGCAGACGCTGAACGCGGCCCTGCGTGGCTTCGCCGAAGCGGAGTCCGATGGCATCGTGCAGGTGTCCACCGGCGGTGCCGCCTACTGGTCAGGCGCATCCACCAAGGACATGGTTGCCGGTTCCCTGGGCTTCGCTGCCTTCGCCCGCGAAGTTGCCAAGAACTACGGCGTGAACATCGCCCTGCACACCGACCACTGCCCCAAGGACAAGCTGGACGGCTTCGTCCTGCCCCTGCTCGAGGCTTCCGAGGCTGAGGTCAAGGCCGGCCGCAACCCGCTGTTCAACTCGCACATGTGGGACGGCTCGGCAGAGACCCTGCAGGAGAACCTGCGCATCGCCCGCGAACTGCTGCAGCGCACCGCCGCGGCCAAGATGATCCTCGAAGTTGAAATCGGCACCGTCGGCGGCGAGGAAGACGGCGTGGAGAACGCCATCAACGACAAGCTGTACACCACCGTGGAAGACGCCCTGGCCACCATCGATGCCCTCGGCTCGGGCGAGAACGGCCGCTACATCACGGCCCTGACCTTCGGCAACGTGCACGGCGTGTACAAGCCCGGCGGCGTCAAGCTGCGCCCGGAGATCCTCAAGGACATCCAGGCCCAGGTGGGCGCCAAGATCGGCAAGGAGAACCCGTTCGACCTGGTGTTCCACGGCGGTTCCGGCTCCTCGGACCAGGAGATCGCCGACGCCGTCTCCTACGGCACCATCAAGATGAACATCGACACTGACACCCAGTACGCCTACACGCGTCCGGTGGCGGACCACATGTTCAAGAACTACGACGGCGTCCTGAAGGTCGACGGCGAAGTGGGCAACAAGAAGACCTACGACCCCCGCGTGTGGGGCGCCTCCGCCGAAGCCGGCCTTGCAGCCCGCGTGGTGGAAGCCACCAAGCAGCTCGGTTCGGCCGGAAAGACCTTCTAAATGTCGGACGAGTTCCGCCGGAACCTGATGGGGCCGGAGCCGACGCTCCTGCCTGCCGAAACAGAGGTGTACGGGCAGCTCGAGGCCGGCCACGAGGCCCTGGACCTGGTGGAAAAGCACCCTACATCCTCGCTCCTCTGGGCCATCCTGGCCGAGGAAGCGTGGACCGAGGGCCGCACCATCGACTCCTACGCCTACGCCCGCGTGGGCTACCACCGCGGGCTGGACGCGCTGCGCCGCAACGGCTGGCGGGGCGTTGGCCCCATTCCATGGGAGCACGAGCCGAACCGCGGCTTCCTGCGTGCCCTCTACTCCCTGGGCCGGGCCTCATCGGCCATCGGCGAAGCTGACGAGCCGGAGCGGATCCAGAAGTTCCTGAATGACTCCGACCCCAAGGCCAAGGCGGCCATCGAAGGCTCCTAGATCCCCGGTGGGAACGACGGCGGCCGGTCACCTTTCGCATGAAAGGCGGCCGGCCGCCGTCGTCTTGTGTGTGTACTTGAGCCTGTTTAGACCTGGCTAGCCCTTGTTGGCGATGCCCGTGCGCGCCATAGCGTCGGCGTACGCGGCCCGCATGTCTTCGAGGTACTCTTCCTGGCGCGCCGGGGAGCCGGCGAAAGCGCGGCCACTGAGGGACCGGACCTTGTAGGTCTTCAGGCCGCGGCGCCACAGCAGGGGTACTTCGGTCTTCAGCAGCAGGTTGGCCAGGCGGTTGGCTTCGGTGCCGTGTGCCACGATGACCGAGGCGCGGGGAACCAAGGCCAGGAACTTCAGCAGGGGCTTCAGGCCCGCCTGGATCTGGTCCGGAGTGAACTTGCCGTTGGCTTCGCCGGGGACATGCCAGGGATGGACGTTCCACGGCATGACGAACTCGGGCCGCAGGGCCAGCTTCCACTGGATGCCCAGCATTCGGGTGGCGGCGTCCTGGTCCCCGGCGGTGATGAAACCGGACTTGTCCGCTTCGCCGATGTTGGAGAACAGGCTGATGATGCGGCATTCCTCCACGTCGTGCATGGGGTCAACGTAGGGAACTGTGGTTCCGGGCTTGGCTTCCCGCAGTGAGTCGCACAGTTCGTTGACGGCGGCCACGCTCGGTTCGTAGCGGCGGCTCATGAGCTGTTCGTGGAATGTTTCGGGGGCCAGGGCTGTCATGAAGGGCTGGTTCTCCTGCGGGGATTGGCATTGCTGCCGTCACCGATGCGGGTACGCGGGCGCGCGTCACGTCGGTGGCGGTTGGTTGGGGTGGGCCGGCTCCTGTCCGGCCTTGTCCAGTTTAGCAAGCTGCGGGAAGCGAAACGCCGGCCGTGCCTCCCGGTGATGGAAGGCACAGCCGGCGTTTAGGGGTCGGCGCTACCAGAGTCGTTTGGTGGCGCGGCGTGCGCCCTCGCCCAGCGCCTCCAGTTTTGCGAAGGCGATCTGCGGGTGGACGCGGCCGCCCAAGCCGCAGTCGGTGGAGGCGATAACGTTCCCGCGGCCCACGATTTCCGCAAAGCGGACAATGCGGTCTGCCACCAGGTCGGGATGTTCCACCACGTTGGTGGCGTGCGAAACGACGCCGGGGATGATCACCTTGCCCTCGGGGAGCTTGGTGTCCTCCCACACCCGCCATTCGTGTTCGTGGCGGACGTTGGCTGCTTCGAAGGAGTATGCGCCCGCGTTGACCTGCAGCACCGACCCGATGATGTCGGCGAGGGGGATGTCCGTGGTGTGGGGGCCGTGCCAGGAACCCCAACAGACGTGCAGCCGGATCTGGTCCTGGGGGAGGTCGCGCAATGCCCAGTTGGTGGCCTCCACCCGCAGCTGGATGAACTTCAGGTAGTCCTCCAGGGACGGCTCCGGGTTGATCTGGTCCCAGCTCTCGGCCAGGGACGGATCGTCGAGCTGGACCGTGAGGCCGGCGTCGATGATGGCTTTGTATTCCTCCCGCATGGCATCGGCGCAGGCGTAGAGGAGTTCCTCGTCCGTCTTGTAGTACTCATTGGCCAGCCGCGCGCAGGATCCGGGGGAGAGGGAGGCGACGAAGCCGTCCGAGAGCCCAGCCGCGGCCAGCCCGGTCTTCAGGTTCCGGACGTCGGATGCCACCAGGTCCTGGCCGGTGTAGCTCAGGGGCCCGGTGATCTTGGGCTGGGCCACGCTCTTTCGGTGGGTGAGGATGCCTGAGGAGGGATCGTTGTAGGCCTCGTTGAACGCCTGCCGGTCCCGGCGGTCGGGGAACGAGGTCAGGACAACGTTGCCGGGTGACGAGCGGCGTACGCCGGCCTCGGCCCAGCGGTCCACGTCCGTGGGCTGCAGGCCGCCCAGCCGTGCAAAGGAGTAGTTCCACCACGCCCCGTAGTCCACGGAACTGGACATGGTGTGCCCGTACTCGCCGTCATTGGGGATGTCGATGCCCAGGTCCTTCTGGCGCTGCACCACGTCCACCACGGAGCCTTCGAGGAGTTCAAGGAAGCCGGGGGTAATTCCCTCCGATTCCTTGGCGGCGTTGGCCGCGATGAGCTCCGGCGTGCGGGGCAACGAGCCGGCGTGGGTTACGCGGATGTGGTCAGTGTTCAGGGACATGCTGGATTCCTTTCCATCGGTCCTGGCAGTAGCACCTTCGGCAAGCATCTGTTGATGCCGGGCCGTGGTTGCTGCGGCGTCACTGAGCCAGGTCTCTCAGCCGCTCCGGATGGTTCACTCCCACTTAAATCGAGCGGGCGCGGTCCGGGCAAATCCGTCCGGAATGTGTCGCCTGGTTCCGTGCCCCACAGCCGGCAGCCGCTCCCTCCCTGAATCGCTGTCCTGCTTTTCGAGATGCGTGGCATGTCGGACCACTACCTGGATGAACCCCGCGGCCTGCAGGGGAGGCCGAGGACGAGTAGGCGGCCCGACGCCGCCGCGGTCCGGATATCCATGGGACGGCGGCGGGCCACACGCTGGACAAAGTGCCCGATCCGCTAAACTTGGGTGGTAAGAGCCCCCGAACTCTTGCGTCGCTGCGCCGCAACGCGGCCTGGCGAAGGCCGGTCTGTTCGGGGCATTCTCATGAACGGCGCTGCACGGGCCCGCCACCTGGTGGCCGGACACGGGCAGCCCGAACGAATGGGGGAGGATCCCATGCCAGCAATTGTGATCGTAGGAGCCCAGTGGGGCGACGAAGGAAAAGGCAAGGCCACCGACCTGCTGGGCGGCCGTGTTGACTACGTCGTCAAGCCCAACGGCGGCAACAACGCCGGGCACACCGTCGTCGTAGGCGGTGAAAAGTACGAACTCAAGCTGCTGCCGGCAGGCATCCTCAGCCCCAATGCCGTCCCCATTATCGGCAACGGCTGTGTGGTGAACCTCGAGGCCCTTTTCCAGGAAATCGACGGTCTCCAGGCCCGCGGCGCGGACACCTCAAAACTGCGGGTATCCGCGAACGCCCACCTGGTGGCCCCGTACCACCAGGTCCTGGACAAGGTGACTGAACGCTTCCTGGGCAGCCGCGCCATCGGCACCACCGGCCGCGGCATCGGCCCCGCCTATATGGACAAGGTGGCCCGCCTGGGCATCCGGGTCCAGGACGTCTTCGACGAGTCCATCCTGCGCCAGAAGGTGGAAGGCTCACTGCGCCAGAAGAACGAACTTCTGGTCAAGGTCTACAACCGGCGCAGCGTGGTGGTGGACGAGATCGTGGAGTACTTCCTGTCCTTCGCCGAACGACTCCGCCCCCTGGTCATCGACAGCACCCTGGTCCTGAACACCGCCCTGGACGAAGGAAAGGTGGTCCTGATGGAGGGCGGCCAGGCCACGTTCCTGGACGTCGACCACGGCACCTACCCGTTCGTCACGTCGTCCAACCCGACCGCAGGCGGCGCCTCCGTGGGCTCCGGCATCGGCCCCACCCGCATCTCGCGTTCCATCGGCATCATCAAGGCCTACACCACCCGTGTTGGTGCCGGCCCGTTCCCCACGGAACTCTTCGATGAGATGGGTGTCTACCTGCAGAAGACCGGTGGCGAGTTCGGCGTGAACACCGGCCGTCCCCGTCGCTGCGGCTGGTACGACGCCGTCCTGGCCCGCCACGCTTCCCGCGTGAACGGCTTCACGGACTACTTCGTCACCAAGCTGGACGTGCTCACCGGCATCGAGCAGATCCCTGTGTGCGTGGCTTACGACGTAGACGGCGTGCGCCACGACGAAATGCCCATGACGCAGACCGAATTCCACCACGCTAAGCCCATCTTCGAGTACTTCGACGGCTGGACCGAGGACATCACCGGAGCCCGCACCCTCGCGGACCTGCCGGAGAACGCGCGGAACTACGTCCTGGCCCTGGAGAAGCTCTCCGGAACCCGGTTCTCCGCCATCGGCGTCGGCCCGGACCGCGACCAGACCATCGTGGTGAACGACCTCATCAACGACTGACACGCCCGTCCAGGGCAGGACCACGACGGCGGCAGGCACCTTCCACAGGTGGCCTGCCGCTTGTCTTGTATCGGGTTGAAAGCAATTTACACAGGCTTAACGCGATCGGTCTTGTGAGGTTGTCGGCGGTGCGGCCAGACTCGTTGGTACCCCCTGGTGCCCAAGGAAGGATCGTCATGGCCGGAAAATTCGAAGCATTCGTTGACGCTGATTCGCTCTTCCGGTTCCGGCTCCTGGCGCCGGACGGCGCCGTGGTGGCCGTCTCCGGACCGTACCAGGACAAACAGGCCCTCGCCGCCGGAATCGCTGCCGTACGCGAATGCGCGGGTACCGGCCTGGTCACGGATCTATGCCCCACCGGGACTGCGGGCCGCCCCGCGGCCGTCCCCGTCGCCGCTGCCGCCGCCGCTTCCGCGGAGGTGCCGGCCGCCGTCGTGCCCGCCTGCAGCGAGGAGCGGATGCCCGGCAGGCTGCATGCCTTCCCCCTGGCGAAGGCGCCGCGCCGGCAGGCGACGGCACCCCGGTGGACCCGCGCAGCAGCCCGCTGACGAACGAAAAAATGCCTTACAAAGAATTTTTTCGAAACGCGTAACCCTTTCATGGTGCGCAGCGATTACCCCTATGAAGTGCCGGTCTGGAACCTGTCCCCCATCATGTTCCAGACCGGCTCTTTTGTCTTGCGCGGAGGGCTTGTCCGCATAGTCCGGTTTGGCCATTGAAGAGCCTGCCGGGGCATGTGGCGGTTCCGGAGGCGGTGGTTACTGGAGGGTAAAGTAGGGGCAGCGTTCCCGCAGTACTGAACGCTTGCCCTGCCAACACCCTTCTTGACGGAAAGTTTTACGTCAGTGACCGACGCCCAGACAGACGAGGCTCAGGACCGGCCGGTTACCGGGACCGCTGGCTTCAGCCTGGTCTACAAGACATATGCGTCACAGGTATTGGGTTATCTCACGGCCCGGGGAGTCGAGGATCCGGAGGCGGCGATGCAGGACGTGTTCCTTTCCGTCCTGCCCCGGATCGACACAGTCCATGGTGGAGAGGGCGGACTGCGGACCTTTATCTTCTCCGTTGCCCACGCCCGGATGGTGGACGATCACCGACGCCAACGCCGAAGCCCCGCCAAGCTGCCCTTCGAACCGGAGCTCGACCAGCGTGAGGACACCTCGGCGGAAAACGAAGCCCTGCAACGCATCTCGCCGGCGGAAGTCCTGGGACTCCTGGACGGACTGCCAGGGGACCAGCGTGAAGTGCTGTCGCTGCGCCTGGTGGGCGGCCTGACGCTGGAACAGACAGCGGAGGCCATGGGCAAGAGCACCGGCGCGGTCAAACAGCTCCAGCGGCGCGCCCTGCTGAAACTCCGGGAACTTGCGGCAGTGAAGGAGTATCTCACGCCATGACATCCGCCTCCGACAACCTCACCACCCTTGTGGATGACATGCTTCAGGACGCAGGCTGCGGCCAGGACCTTGAACTGCGCGGCGCCCTGCTCTCGCTGGGCGCCTTGGCGGCCCTGCCGGCGCCGGCGCCCACAGGGGAACTGGCCGCGCTGCTTGCGGCACGGGCCGCAGCACCGGCCGGAAACCCTGGTCCCGCTGAGGCAGGCAGCGCAGCTGAACCCGGCAAGGCAGGCAAACACGACGGCGGGGAGGAGCCCGGGGACGACCTGGCCCTCCGCCGCCGCCGCCGTCGCCGCCACCGTCCGACGGCCTTTGGCCTGGTCCTGGTGGCCGGAATGGGGCTGGGCGTCGGTGGAGTGGCCGCCAGCTCCACCGTCCCCTACAGCAACGCCGTGGAGCACCTTCTGGAGGAATGGGTGCCCTGGAACGGGCCTTCCACCGCTGCGCCCGCGGCCACCGGCCACCGTGCCGCTGACCCGGTAGCCGCCGCAGAACTGGCAGATGCCACGTCAACAGCGGCGCCTCGTGGGGCCGGTAGCCAGACCGGGAGCCCGGCCTTCCGGCTCCTGCGCGATCCCTCAGGCCTGTCCGGCCCTCCGGCCTGTACAGGACCGCCTAAGCACGATTCCGTCGCCGCAGCCTGTGCGGGCGGAGCTGCGGCATCCGGCGCCGGGGAGGTTGGCTCAGCCAACAACAAGGATGTTTCGGGCGCGTCCAAAGAGGACCGCACGCCGGCGGCGGCCGCCGGAACAGGCGCCGCTGCGGGGACGAATGCATCCGCCGGGTCGGGTGGGACTGGGACGCCAGCGCCGAATCCGGCAGTCGGCGTGGACGCCGGAGCCTGGGCGCAGAACGCCCCTGGGTCTGCGGACAATCCCGGCCAAGCCCAGAGCCCGCCACAGGGCGCAGGACAAGGCGACGGCCAGGGCAATGGCCGAAAGAGCGCTGCCCCGACGAAATAGCCCAAACACAGCCAAACGGGCGCGTCAGGACGGGCGCTTTGCTGTACGGCTTGAAGCGTAGGCTGATCCCATGGGCCACACGAACGATCCTGCTGTCATCGAACGCCTTCTCCGAACCAAAGGCCGTTGGGCCATCGTCGGCCTCACCACCAATGAGTGGAGGTCCGCCTACGATGTCTCACTGTTCATCCGCGACAGGCTGGGCATGGAGATTATTCCGGTCAACCTCCCCGGTGATTCCGTCCACGGCGAAACCGGGTACCGCACCCTCGGCGACATCCCGGCGGAAAAGCAGCCCGTCGACGTCGTGGACTGCTTTGTGAACTCGCAGATTGTGGGCCAGGTGGTTGACCAGGCCATTGCCGTGGGGGCAAAGGCGGTGTGGATGCAGCTGGGCGTCATTGATGAGGCGGCCGCAGAACGCGCCAAGGCGGCCGGCCTGGACGTGGTGATGAATGCCTGTCCGGCGCAGCTTGCCTGGAAGTACGACCTTTAGCGCTTCACCAGGTCCGGATAGTGGCGTTCGGTAACGTCCGGGTGGGCGCGCATCCGGCCTTTAAGCATGTTGAGGCCGAATGACGCGAGGAGCGGATTGGCGGGATCGTCGGTGATGCCACGGGCCGCTGCCTTCAGCCGGGGCGCCAGCGGGACGGGCTTGATGACGGCGTCGAGGCGGGGCGACCAGAAGAAGGGAACCGAGTACCGGTCCACGCCCGGCGGCGGAGCCTGCACCCGGTGGATGGTGGCCGCAAGGTAACCCTCCGTGGCGACCTCCAACATCTCGCCGAGGTTGACCACCAGCGCGCCCGGGAGGGGCTCCACGGGCAGCCACTGGCTTGTGCCGGGCGGCAGCACTTCGAGGCCGCCCACTTCGTCCTGCAGCAGGAGGGTCACGAAACCGTAATCGGCGTGCGAGCCGACGCCCTGGTCTCCGGCCGCCTCCACCACCCCGCCCACATAGTGCACCAGCTTGCCCATCCAGGCGGGAGTGCCCTGGAAGGGTTCGTCGAAGTAGTCTTGGGGCAACTCCAGGGACACGGCGATGGCGCGCAGGAGTTCCATCCCCACCCCAGACATCAGGTCCGCCCATTCCATGGCTGCGGGTTCCAACTCGGGGAAGGCATCGTCGGGCCAGAGATTGGGGCCCTGCAGAAGCCAGTAGGGCTGATCCGCCGGATAATCCCTGACAGGTTCACGCTCCGGTGAATAGTCGATCTGCTCGCGGGCATCCGCCCGGCCCTGGGTCACTTCAGTGCCCATGCGGGTGTAGCCGCGGAAGTGGGGAGACAGGCGGTTGTCCAGCTTCATCCGCTCCTCAAGCGGCAGGTCAAAGAAGCGCCGGACGATGTCCAGGAGCTCCCCGGCCTGTCCGGGCCGCCCGCCGTAGCCGGTGACCTGGAAAAAGCCGACGTCGTGGGTGGCGTGCCGCAGCTGTTCGATGAAGTCCGGGCTGAAGGTGCCGCCGCCCTGCCGGGAGGCAGCCAGGTCCAGAACCGGTATGGTGTCCTGGCGGTGTGACATGCCCGCAGACTAGCACCGTGCGGGTCCTGTTTATAGGCTTCCGTTATGGACCCAACTGCGCTGCGCAGGATCTGCCTTTCGTTTCCCGGCGCATACGAGGATTTTCCCTTCGGACCCGAGACTTCGGTCTTCAAGGTCCGGGCCCACGTTGCCGGCGGCACCCGCCATGAGGCCAAGCTGTTTGCCCTGTCATCCATGGACGAGCATGACTTCTACGTGAACCTCAAGTGTGAGCCGGCCCTGGCAGTGCAGTTGCGCGCAGTCCACCCCGCGATCACCGGCGCATGGCACATGAACAAGACCCACTGGAACGGAGTCCGCCTTGACGGTTCGCTGCCGGACGCCATGATCCGCGACATGGTGGAGGACTCGTACGACCTGGTGGTGTCCGGGTTGAGCCGGAAACAGCAGGAACAACTGGGGTGGGCGCGCCTCGAAAGGGCAGGCGGCAGTGACTGACAAGGAACAGGCGGGGGCCGGGTTCGACTATCCCGGAGTGGGCAGCACCGAACACGGCAGGACACCCGAAGGGTACAGCCGCGTCCTCGAGGAGGCCCGGCTGGGCAGCGGACTGGACGTCTACCGGCGGGCTGCCGACGGCATCCTGGGCTGGGAGCTGCAGCGGCGGGCAGGGCTCCGGGTCCACGCCGATGCACCCAGGGCGGTGCCTGGTGCGCAGGTGGTAAGCGGATTCGGCGTCGGGCCCTTCCGCCTGCCCGCGCCCTGCAGGGTGGTGTGGGTCCACGAGGCTTCGGCTGACGGTGTTCCCCAATCCGCCGGCTTCGGTTACGGGACCTTGCCCGGCCATCCCGCCCGCGGGGAGGAGTCCTTCGAGGTGGAAATCAACGGCCAGGGGGAAGTGTGGCTCCGGATCCGCGCCTTCAGCAGGCCGGCCAACTGGTTTTACGCCGCCGGCGGCATGGCCACCCGGGCGGCGCAGCGCTACGTTACTTCCCGGTACATTGAAGGGGCACGCAGTCTCGCCGCGGAAGGAACATCCCAGTGATCTTTATCGTCGTCAAGTTCAAGGTCAAGCCGGAGTGGGCCGAACGCTGGCCGGCCCTGGTGGCGGACTTCACCGAAGCCACCCGGCAGGAGCCCGGCAACCTGTGGTTCGACTGGTCCCGAAGCCTGGATGACCCCAACGAGTACGTCCTGGTGGAGGCCTTCAAGGATGATGCCGCCGGCGACCACGTTAACAGCGACCACTTCAAGAAGGCCATGGCGGACATGCCGCAGGCCCTCGCTGAAACTCCCCGGATCGTCAGCCGCCAGCTCGAGGGTGAGGGCTGGGACCTGATGGGTGAGCTCACCATCGAGTAGGGAAGGTCCGGAGCCATGTGGATTGGCTGGATCGAGTTCGACATCCTCCTGGGCGACGTGCACAGCCTCAAGGAGAAACGCTCCGTGGTCCGGCCCGTCGTCGCTGAACTCAAGCGCCGCTTCGAGGTCTCAGTTGCCGAGGTGGGGGACCACAGCCAGTACCGGCGCACGCGGCTGGGGGTGGGGCTGGTGGCAGCTGACCGCGGCCACCTCGTGGAGGTGCTCGCCGCCGTCGAACGCTTTATTGCAGCCCGGCCGGAGATCGAACTGCTCAGCGCCCGCCAGCGTGAGCTGCACAGCGAGGATTAAACCCATCGATTGCTGAGTAAAGGCCCTTTTGGCGCCTCAAAAGGGCGTTTACGGAGCAGTCGATGGAGGGTGTGGATAACTTCTGCGGACATGCGGCACCTTCTGCTCTGATGTAGCAATGAAGACTGCACGTCCGCTTCCTGAAGTACTTGAGGGCAGGCCCTTCACTGCGGCTGAGGCGGCAAGGGCGGGGGTCTCAGCCAAGCGCTTGAGGCATCGTTCCCTCAGCAGGCTTGGTAAGGGCATCAGAGCAGACGGCCCGACGGCGGAGCTTGCGTTGGCCATGCGGGTGCGGCCCTTCATTGAGGTCAACGAGCTGTGTGCTGCCTCGCACATTACGGCCGCGGAGCTTCATTCGCTGCCGCAGCGGCGCCGGGACGACGCCTTCGACGCTTTCCACCTCATCCGTCCCGAAGGTGCAGCCCACCTGGACCGGCCCCACGTCGTCGTGCACCGCATGAAGCTGTACGGGGACGAAGTCACGGCAATTGACGGGGTTCCGGTCACGACGCCGGCGCGGACCTGGCTCGACATGGCCGAGCTGCTGTCCATCGATGAAATCGTGGCCATGGGGGATGCCTGCGTTCGCGTTCCGCGCCTCGAATTCGAGGGCCGAAGCATGCCGCTGTGCAGCCTGTGGGACCTGCAGCGGACGATTAATAAACACCGGGGAAAACGAGGGCTCCGGAAGGCCAAGGAGGCTCTGGAACTCATCCGGGTCGGATCGGATTCACCGCAGGAAACCATGCTCCGGCTCGCGATTGCCCGCGCGGGCCTGCCCGAACCGGAGTTGAATGTGCCGATCATTACTGAGGATGGCGTCAGACATCATGAGCCGGACCTGTCGTACCGCAAATACAAGATCGGAATCGAGTACGAGGGCGAGCACCACGGCGAGGACAGCCAGATCGCCAGGGACATCACACGTTCCGAACGGTACGCCGCCTTGGGGTGGACGGAGGTCAGGATCTCCAAACGCCACATGGTCAACGATGCGAAGCCTGCCGCGGCCAAAGTTCTTGTTGCTTTGGCCCAGGCCGGCTGGCGAAGGGGTTCTTAAAAACGATTGCTCCCCACCGGCTCCCGGCCTTCGCAAGCTCAGGCCGGGTCCCTCGCCGGTGGGGGCCCACGTAACCGCCGTTTTGAGGGCTAAAAAGGGCAGTTACGGAGCAACCGATGGAGGGTGCCGGTGGAGACTAGCCGAAGTACTTCGGCAGGGTTCCCTCGTGGGCTTCGCGGAGGGCGTCAAGGGAGAGGCTCTCCACGCCGTTGATCTCCAGCTTGCCGCTGGCCGCGTCCACCACGCCGATGCGGGTGTGGGCGAAGCCGCGGGCCGTGCACATGTCCGTGAAGCGGACTTCCTCGGAGCGGGGGACACCCACCACGGCGCGGCCCTGCGACTCGGAGAAGAGCGCGGTGAACAGGTCCACGCCGTCCCGGTCCATGACGTCCTGCAGGGCGATCCGGGCACCGACGCCGTAGCGCAGCGAGGACTCCACGAGGGCCGCCGCGAGGCCGCCCTCGGAGAGGTCGTGTGCGGAGTCGATCATGCCGTCGCGGGACGCGTTGATCAGGATCTCACCCAGCGCACGCTCGGCCTCAAGGTCAACCTTCGGCGGCTGCCCGCCCAGGTGGCCCCGCATGTTGGCCCACTCGGAACCGTCCAGCTCGGCGCCTGTGGTGCCCAGCATGTAGATGGCCTGGCCGTCTTCACGCCAGCCCGACGGCGTGCGACGCGCGACGTCGTCGAGCTTGCCCAGGACCGCCACCACGGGGGAGGGGTGGATGGGGGTGGTGCCCGTCTGGTTGTACAGGGAGACGTTGCCGCCGGTGACCGGGATGCCCAGCACCATGCAGGCGTCGGACAGGCCCCGGATGGCTTCGGCCAGCTGCCACATCACGTCCGGATCCTCGGGGGAGCCGAAGTTCAGGCAGTCGCTGACGGCCATGGGGATGGCGCCTGCGGTGGCAACGTTGCGGTAGGCCTCGGCCAGCGCCAGCTGTGCGCCGTGGTAGGGGTCCAGGTAGGTGTAGCGGCCGTTGGCGTCGGTGGCCAGGGCAACGCCCAGGCCTGTTTCCTCGTCAACGCGGACCACGCCGGCGTCGTCCGGGAACGCCATGGAGGTGTTGCCTCCGACGTACCGGTCGTACTGGTCGGTGATCCAGGACTTGGAGCACATGTTCGGCGATGCCACCAGCTCAGTCACGGCCTTTGCCAGCTCGGCGGGAGCGGCCGGGCGGCCGGCGTCCTGCACGGAGCCGGTGAACGTGTCGGCCTGCACGGCATCCTGCCACTCGGGACGGGCGAACGGACGGTCATAGACCGGGCCGTCGTGCGCGACCGTGCGGGGATCGACGTCGACAATCACGTCGCCTTCCCAAGTGATGATCAGGCGGCCGGTGTCGGTGACCTCGCCCAGCCAGGAGTACTCCACGGCCCACTTGTCCATGACGGCCTCGAACGCTTCCACGTTCTCCGGGGTGACCACGGCCATCATGCGTTCCTGCGACTCGGACATCAGGATTTCGCCCGGGGTCAACGTGGGGTCGCGCAGCAGGACGGAGGTCAGCTCAACCTGCATGCCGCCGTCGCCATTGGAGGCGAGCTCGGACGTGGCGCAGGAGATGCCCGCAGCGCCAAGGTCCTGGATGCCTTCCACCAGGGAGCCCTTGAACAGCTCCAGGCAGCACTCGATGAGTACCTTCTCGGCGAAGGGGTCGCCCACCTGCACCGCGGGGCGCTTGGAGGGCTTGGTGTCGTCAAAGGATTCGGAGGCCAGCACCGAGGCGCCGCCGATGCCGTCGCCGCCGGTGCGGGCACCGAACAGGACCACCTTGTTGCCCTTGCCGGAGGCGTTGGCCAGGCGGATGTCCTCGTGGCGCATGACGCCGACAGCGAGGGCGTTGACCAGCGGGTTGCCCTGGTAGACGGAGTCGAACACCATCTCGCCGCCGATGTTGGGCAGGCCCAGGGAGTTGCCGTAGCCGCCGATGCCCGCCACAGCACCGTGCATGACGCGGGCGGTATCAGGGTGGTCAATGGCGCCGAAGCGCAGCGGATCCATGACGGCAACCGGGCGGGCGCCCATGGAGATGATGTCGCGGACAATGCCGCCGATGCCGGTCGCGGCACCCTGGTAGGGCTCAACGAACGACGGCGAGTTGTGCGATTCGATCTTGAAGGTCACGGCCCAGCCGTCCCCCAGGTTGGTCACGCCGGCGTTTTCGCCGATGCCCACCAGCATGTCCTTCTTCATTTCCTCGGTGACCTTCTGGCCGAACTGGCGCAGGTGGTTCTTGGAGGACTTGTAGGAGCAGTGCTCACTCCACATGACGGAGTACATGGCCAGCTCGGCGCCGGTGGGGCGGCGGCCCAGGACCTTGACGATCTCATCGAACTCGTTCTGCTTCAGGCCCAGCTCGGCCCAGGGCAGCTCGGTGTCCGGGGTCTTTGCAGCGTTCTCGACGGTGTCGATGTTGAACTTCTTGGTGGTTTCGGTGGTCACTTGTCGCCTCCCACAATCTTGTTCAGTACGGAGGTGAAGAAACCGAGTCCGTCGGTGTCGGACCCGCCGATGCCGTCCAGCGATTCGGGGCCGAAACCCGGTTCCACGGCGTGCTCCGGGTGCGGCATGAGGCCCACCACGTTGCCTGCGGCATTGGAGATACCGGCGATGTCGCGGCGCGAGCCGTTCGGGTTGAAGCCCACGTAGCGGAAGACGACGCGGCCCTCAGCCTCAAGGGCGTCCAGGGTCTTTTCGTCCGCGATGTACTGGCCGTCCTGGTTCTTCAGCGGGATCGTGATTTCCTGGCCCGCTTCGTAGTCCAGGGTCCACGCCGTGTTGCTGTTCTCAACGCGCAGCACCTGGTCCCGGCACAGGAATTTCAGGTGGTCGTTCTTGATCATCGACCCGGGCAGCAGGTGCGACTCGGTGAGGATCTGGAAGCCGTTGCAGATGCCCAGGACGGGCAGCTTGGCGTCGGAGTTCGCGGCGTCGATGATTTTGGACATCAGCGGCGCGAACCTTGCGATGGCGCCGGCGCGCAGGTAGTCGCCGTAGGAGAAACCACCGGGGATGACGACGGCGTCCACGTCACCGAGTTCCGTGTCGCCATGCCACAGTTCGACGGCGGTGGCACCGGCCAGGCGCACGGCCCGGGCGGCGTCGCGGTCATCCAAGGTGCCGGGGAAGGTGACGACGCCGATCCGGGCGCCAGCGAGGCGCGGCTCCGCCGCGACGGCGACGGCCTCGCCGATCAGGGGAAGTTCAGTCATCTCAGGCCTCGACGACCTCGACGTTGACGACGTCTTCGATCACCGGGTTGGACAGGAGGGTCTCGGCGGCGTCGCGGGCCTGCGCAAGGATGTCCTCCGTCACCTCGCCGTCGACCGTCAGTTCGAAACGCTTGCCCTGGCGGACAGAGCTGAAGCTGGTGAAGCCCAGCCGGGGGAGAGCGCCAACGATTGCCTTCCCCTGCGGGTCAAGAATCTCGGGCTTGGGCATGACGTCAACAACGATCCGGGGCATCCGGTAACTCCTGTGCGTGAGCTTGGGTAAGGGCGCAGCGGAGTGGTGCCGTCTCACGCCGTACCGGGGTTTGGGGGACTGGGGTCACCTGCGTTGGTTCACCATGAGGTCGGGCGCTCCGCGAGCTTGCCCTATCATTCTACCGGCCCGGGAGCGCCCCTCTGTATTCGGTGGTTCCGGCCCGGAGAAAAGTGGCTGAACGTCCGCGGGCGGGCCTGCCGCACGGGGAGTTCTGGAGTTGCTGGAAGGCCTTCACTAGGATTGCCGGATGGCTGAGAATTCGAAGTCCGTGCTGTTGCCCATGGTCGCCGCGGCGGTATTCGCGGGCCTCGGCAGGATGGTGTTCCAGAAAATAAAGGCCGACCGCCTGGCCCGCCAAACCCGGCTGACTGGCCCCGTCGATGAAAAGACGCGCCAGTGGATCAGTGACGTGGTCCGCACGCCCCGGCAGTAGGGCTCGCCCCTCTTCATCCACACTCGGCAGGGCATCCTTCGGGATGCCCTTTTTCGTGCAGCAGGAGGGTCACCCGCACGCCGTGTGACAAGCAGAAATTTCCCGAATGTGCCCTATGTCATAACACGCTATCAGTCTGTACTCTGTGAACAGTCTGGTCTCAGAAGATTACAAAACCTGTAATTTCCTCTGTGGATCCAGTCGTTCGGCTGTCACCAAGGCTGGGCAGCACATCGTGAAAGGGTTGCGCGTGACATCAACTGGAAAGAGCCCCGCGCGGGCTGGGGGACTCCGGAAAGCGGCCGCGCTGGCCGTCGGGTTGCCCCTTCTCCTCAGCTCGCTGGCAGTCGGGCCCGCCTCGGCGGCGCCGGGTGGCCAGGGTCCGGAGAATGCCTCCTCCACCGCCAAGGACAGTCAGTTCAAGGACGGCAGGTACATCGTGGTACTTGCCGGGCCGGCCGCCGCGGCGTATGAAGGGG
Organism: Paenarthrobacter sp. 22069; assembly: GCF_052046035.1. Lineage (NCBI taxonomy): Bacteria > Bacillati > Actinomycetota > Actinomycetes > Micrococcales > Micrococcaceae > Paenarthrobacter > Paenarthrobacter sp. 22069. Next base: position 21,755 of record NZ_JBQEQF010000018.1, read on the forward strand.
GAACTGCGGGATTGGGTGCTACAAAGCCGCAGCAGGGCAGGAAGCTGGACGCCGGCAGCCCCAACTACCAGGCCTACGACGCGCACCTGCGCAAGCAGCAGCGCTACATTGCTGCGGCCCAGGGCGTCAGTCCGGCCAAGCAGTACACGGCGGCACTCAACGGGTTCACCGCGGAGTTGACCGCGGCGCAGGCGGCAGCCCTGTCCAAGGACAGCCGCGTCCTGGTGGTGGCGCCCGACGTCGAAAACAAGCCTGACTACACCACTACCGACTTCCTTAAGCTCACCGGCCCGGACGGCGCATGGGCCAAGCAGTTCGGCGGAGAAGCGAACGCCGGCAAGGGCGTCGTCGTGGGGGTCATTGACTCCGGTTACGCGCCGGACAATCCCTTCCTGCAGGGCGAACCGCTGAAGCCGCTGCAGGGAAACCCGCAGGTCGGCGTCCCCTACCGCACCGGCGACGGCAAGATCGCCATGCTCAAGGCGGATGGCACCACCTTCGAAGGGGAATGCCAAAAGGGCGAAGGGACTGGGGCTGCCTTTGACGGTTCCCTGTGCAACTCCAAGGTCATCGGAGCCCGCTACTTTGCCGATTCCTTCCTGCAGTACGTGGCGCCGGGTAACCGGGCGCCGGAAGAACTGATTTCCCCTGTGGATGTCGGCAGCCACGGCACCCACACCGCCACTACGGCAGCGGGCAACGCGAATGTTGAGCAGGTGATCGACGGAACCAGCTTCGGAAAGAGCTCGGGCGTGGCCCCCGCAGCCAAAGTCTCCGTCTACAAGGTCTGCTGGGAGGACACCAATCCGGACACCGGAGGCTGCTACTCCTCCGCGTCGGTGGAAGCCGTGGATGCCGCCGTCAAGGACGGGGTTGACGTCCTGAACTACTCCATTTCGGGCAACAACAACAGCACCACCGATCCCGTGGCGCTCGCGTTCCTGAATGCCGCCGCCGCCGGCATCTTCGTTTCGGCATCGGCCGGCAACTCCGGCCCTGCGGCCTCCACCGTGAACCACGCATCCCCGTGGCTCACCACGGTGGCTGCCTCAACCTTCCCCAGTGACCTGCTGGGAACGGTCAAGGTCTCTGACGGTTCGCTGTACCGGGGCGCCTCCATCATGAAGTCCGAGGTCGCGGACAAGCCGGCCGTCCTGGCAGCGGCAGCCGCCGCCCCGGGCGCGGCAAATGCCAACCTCTGTGGCCCCGGAACCCTTGACGCCACCAAGGTGGCCGGAAAAGTGGTGGTCTGCGACCGCGGCGTGGTGGACCGGACGGCCAAGAGCCAGGAAGTGCTGGACAAGGGCGGGGTGGGCATGATCCTGGTGAACCTCACCAGCAGCTCGGAGGACGCGGACAACCATGTCCTTCCCACTGTGCATGTCAATGCCCCCAAAAGCCTGGAACTGAAGTCCAAGCTGGAAGCCAACCCGGCGCTGACGGTCAGCCTGGTCAAGGGCGACCTCACCGGCCTGCCCCCCGCTGCGGCACCCCAGATTGCGGGCTTCTCGTCCCGCGGCCCCACCCTCGCGTCCGGCGGGGACCTGCTGAAGCCGGACATTTCCGCCCCGGGCGTCAATGTCCTGGCCGGTGTCTCCACTATCGGCAACGACGGTGACCAGTTCGGGTTCATGTCCGGCACCTCCATGGCTGCCCCGCACATCGCCGGGTTCGGTGCCCTGGTGCTGGGCAAGCAGCCCAAGTGGAGTCCGGCGATGGTGAAGTCAGCCATGATGACCACCGCCTACCCGCTGGTCAACGCCGACGGTTCACCCAACACCGACCCCTTCCAGGGCGGTGCGGGCCACATCGACTCCACCCGCGTCACCGACCCCGGACTGGTCTACGACTCCGGCATCCAGGACTGGATCGCCTTCCTGAACGGCCAGGGCGTGGAAACCGGCGCGCCGCAGGCAGGAACCATTGCTGCACGCGACCTCAACCTGCCCGCCATCGCCCTGGGCAGCCTCGTGGGGGAAGTCCAGGTGAAGCGCAAGCTGACCGCCCTGGTGCCGGGCATGTACCGGCCAGAGGTAAACATGCCGGAATTCAGCGTCGATGTGGAACCCAAAGCGCTGAACTTCGCGAAGGCAGGCCAGACCCGGGACGTGACGGTGACCATCCGCAACGTCAGCGCGCCCGTGGGCAAATTCAGCACCGGCAGCCTCAGCTGGAAGGGCCCACGGACGGTGTCATCGCCCATCGCCGTCCGGCCCGTCGACGCCCAGATCGCGCCGTCCTTCTCCTTCAGCTCTCCCACGGGCAACGGCAGCGGCACCATGGAGCTCGTATCAGGCTCGGACAGCCCCATCACGGTGGGAGTGGAGGGGCTGGCCCCGCTGAGCCAGACAGCCATCACCAAGACCCCGGGGGAGTACGCGCCGACAAATGACGCGCACAACGCCCTGCTTCAGGTGAAGATACCTGCCGGGGCCTCGTTTGCCCGGTTGGGCATCCAGGCGCAGTCGAACGACGTCGACTGGGACATGGTGGTCTACGCACCGAACGCTGCGGGCGGGCTCACGGCCACCCAGGTTGCCACCGCATCCGCCAGCGAATTCCTTGACCTGGAAGCGCCAAGGGCAGGCACCTACTACGTGGTGGCCAACCTCTACGCCACTCCGGACAACGGCCCCGCCACGGCGTCCGTGCAGGCGGTGAGCTTCTCCGGGGATGCCGGCAACCTCACGGTTGACCCGAACCCCATCGTGGCGCCGAACGGCACGGCCACCTCGGCGACCCTGAACTGGACCGGACTGTCTGAAGGGTCCTACCTTTCGCGGCTGAGCCTTGGCGGCAATGGCATCAGGACCTGGGTGAACGTCCAGGTGGGGCCGGGCTCTGCCTCCACTCCTGCCGGCGCTCCGAAGCTTGACCTCGCACAGACGGTTCCCGGAACCTGACCGGAAAAATGGGGGGAGGTCCCGGGTGGTCACTACGGCCGCCCGGGACCTTTTCTGTTTGCGCTGGTGTGTTTTCCCCTCCACCGGCCCGCTGTGGAACTAAACGACAGTTCCCCCCAGCAAGGGGCCCATCGCCTTCCAGCGCGCGATTTCGCAACCATCCGTCCGGGTGAAGGTTGCGTGCACGGGACGCCCGCGGAATGTCCCGGTGACCACGGCTACCTGAGGGCCGCCGTACTGCTGGGTGCACAGCCTGGGCGGGCCGGGCTTGGGGAAAAATATGTCCTCGCCGAACCGCTCCACCGCGGCGAGGGCGGCCTCGGGTTCTGGGAGGGTGGTTCCGGCGGCGGGCCGGTTGTCCCTGGCCACCAGGCGGAAGACATACTCGGCAACCCCGGGGGCTTCCCGGATGCTGATGGTCAGGTCAATCAATGCTGTGCGCACTGTGACAGGGCCTCGAGTTCCATGGCGAGCCTTTCCCGCAGGATCCCGGCTTCAGCGGCAAAGGCACGCTGGTGTTCGACATACGCCGCCTTGCCGTGGGGCGTCTCAATGGGGATGGCAGGGTAGCCCCATTCGGCCAGGTCATACGGGGAAGCCTGCATGTCCATGGTCCTGATCCGCCAGGACAGTTCAAAGCAGTCCATCACCAGTTCGCTCGGCAGGGCAGGCAGCAGCTTGTAGGCCCACTTGTAGAGGTCCATATTTGCGTGCAGGCACCCCGGCTGCTCCAGCTGGCGCTGGGTTTCGCGGCTGGGCGCAAGCTCGTTGAGCGGGATGGCATCAGGGGTGTAGAAGCGGAAGGCATCGAAATGGGTGCAGCGGATCCTGTTGTCCTCCACCACCTTGTCGGTGCCCGCTGCCCCCAGCCGCAGCTGAAGATACTCATGGCGGAGGTCGAACTTGTCCTGGCGGTAGACCATCGCCCACTCGTGGAGGCCAAAGCAGCCGAACTGTGCCGGCCTGGCCGCTGTGCCCCGCAGGATGATGCCGGCAAAGGCCACGGCATCCTTGCGGTCGGCCAGGAAGGCTGGCCGGTCAAAAGTGACCGCAGCGCTTCCCGCCGCCAGCCCCAGGGAGGCGAGCTCGCCGTCGTCGAGCTGCCGGTAATGCTTCCAGCCCAGCCGCTCGACGGCCTGGCTGCCGGTGAGGACTGCTCCGGCACCTGGGTGCCAGCGCTTCAGCTGGCCGGGCTTTTGTGTGTAGTAGGTGAAGAGGAAATCCTCCACGGGGTGTTTCTGCCCCGCTGACCGACGGGCCAGATAGGGATCGGCGTAGCGGCTGACGCGCTGCACGTGGGCTTCTTCCCGGGTGCGTGCGCTGTCTGCCGCCAGGAGCTTAAGAGGCTCCACCGGCAGCGCCCAACACATCTTTGGCGGCATCCCAGGCGCTGATCTCGCAGCCGTTGGTGCGCGCGAAGGTTGAATCCACGGCAACGCCGTCCACCATTCCCGTCACGGCTGCCTTCTGGGGGCCGCCGTACTGCTGCGTGCAGGCCCCGGAGGTTCCTGGTGCCACCGGGGCAACGATCCCGGGGTTGGCTTTCAGTGCTGCACAGGCTGCGTCGACGTTCGGATGGCTGCTTTCCGCTGCCGGCGTCCCGGCGGAGCAGACCAGGGTGTAGTTGATCTCCGGTGCGCCCTGGGACGGCACGACGGTAATGGCGAGCTCGGCGTTCCCCTGGCCGGGCCCCGCGCTGGGCCTGGACGTTGCAGGTGCGGGAGCAGGCACGGATGTCTCGGTATCAGGCGAAGGAGTGGTTGAACTGGCTGCGGAGGACGTGGACCTGTCCGAAGTGGAGGGCGCCGGCGATGCCGAGGACGTTCCGCTGTCCGGTGTGCCGCTGCAACCGGAAACCAGCCCGGCGCTTACGGCCAGGACTGCTGCGAGCATCCGTAAATCGCGCATCAGGCCACCTCTCCTTGGTCCGGTTATTCTAGCCGTTTGGCTTGGCACGGGCGGCCGACGCTTCCGGTATCCCGGGATTCCTGGCCGGTGCCTACGCGGACGTTGCAGCGATCAGCGCCGTCATGGATGCGTGCAGGTCAGCGACCTGTCCCCGGGTCAGCCCCAGACGCTCCATCATGGTCCCCGGCACCTGCAGCGCCTGCTGTCTCAGGGCGGCACCCTTGGGAGTGAGTTCGACGGCGAGTGCACGCTCGTTTCCGTCCATGCGTCGCCGCGTGATCAGCTCCGCCGCTTCCAGCCTGCGCAGGAGCGGGGAAATGGTGGCCGGCTCCTGGGCAAGGGCCTCGCTGATGTTCCGCACCGTCCGTGGGCTGTGTTCCCACAGGCAGAGCATCACCAGGTATTGAGGGTGCGTGAGGTTGAGTCTTTCAAGCACCGGCTTGTAGGCGCCAACAACGCTTCGGGCAGCCACCGTGAGGGCGAAGCAGAGCTGGTGTTCAAGCAGCAGGTCTTCCTCCTCCACTGCATCCTTCCCCGTCGCGTCCATCACCTCCGTGTGGTTCGCCTCCGCGTCCATTGCTGCTGCATCCGTTGCCGCTGTGGCGGTCATGATCCCTCCAACTGTTAGTGCACTAATCATTAGTGTACATTTGGTGTAGCGAATAGTGAGTGGAAGGAACCCTTCATGGCCAGGGACCGGTCGACGGACAAAGGCAATGCTTCCCAGCGCTTCATGCGTGCAACGGGCAAGCTCAGGGCCGTTTTCGGTCCCGCAAGCCGGACGGCGCTGGGGCATGACATGTCCGAGGACAACCGCCGGCTGCTGGCCCAGCGCCAGGCGGAGACCCAGCAGTGGGAGACCATCACCAGGCCTGACGGCAGTACCTACGTGGTGCCGAGGAACCCTGACGACCGCTCGCTGCGCTAGCAATTCCTTTCTGCACCTTTGCCGCCTGAATGCGCCGGCGCCTTTTTCCTGCCCCGGGCATAAAATGAGGGCACTGGCTCCTGCCGGAGCCCAGTGCGCTTTCGCCCGAGGATTCGGGAAGGGGGTGGAAAACAGTGGCACATGTCCTCAACAGTTTCATGGGCCTGACCGAGAGGCTCCGCTTCGTCTTCGGTCCTGCCACCCGGCTGGATGCTGATATGCCCGTGGTGCACAAACACGACGAATTCGAACAGGCTTCCGAAGAGGACCTCTCGCATTTCGTGGTCGAGACCGATTCAACCGGCCATCACTATGCAGTACGCCGCGAAGACCTGGAACGCGAAAGCTGACAGTCCAGGCCTCTTCCGGAACCAAGAAAGCCGGGCTGCCCTTCCTGAGGAAAAGGCAGCCCGGCTTTTTGATGCGCCTAGCGGCCGGTGCCGCCGTAGACGGTAGCTTCGCTTTCGGTGTCCAGCCCAAACGCCTTGTGGATCACGCGGACAGCCTCGTCAAGCAGGTCGGCGTGGGTCACCACCGAGATGCGGATCTCCGAAGTGGAAATCATGTTGATGTTGATACCGGCGTCAGACAGCGCCTTGAAGAAGGTGGCGGAGACGCCGGGGTGGGAACGCATACCCGCGCCGATCAGGGAGAGCTTGCCGATCTGCTCGTTGTATTCGATGGTTTCGAAGCCGATCTGGTCCTGGGCTGCGTGGAGGGCGGCCAGGGCGTCGGCGCCTTCCACGATGGGCAGCGTAAAGGAGATGTCCGTCTTGCCTGTGCCGTGGGTGGACACGTTCTGGACGATCATGTCGATGTTCGAGTGGGCGTCGGCGATGACCTGGAAGATTGCGGCGGCCTTGCCGGGGATGTCGGGGACGCCGACCACGGTTACTTTCGCTTCGGAACGGTCATGCGCAACGCCGGAGATGATTGGCTGCTCCAAGGCAACTCCCTCTTGAGTGGTGATCTTGTCGTCGGCGCTGGGAATGACCCAGGTGCCTTCATGCTGGCTGAATGAGGAACGTACGTGCAGCGGGACGCCGAACCTACGGGCGTATTCCACGCAGCGCAGGTGGAGGATCTTGGCGCCCGAGGCGGCCAGTTCCAGCATTTCCTCACTGGAGATGGTCTCGATCTTCTGGGCTGACGGAACCACCCTCGGATCCGCGGTGAAGATGCCGTCCACGTCCGTATAGATCTCGCAGACATCCGCTTCGAGGGCCGCCGCCAGCGCCACTGCGGTGGTGTCGGAACCGCCGCGGCCCAGCGTGGTGATTTCATTGGTGGTCCGGCTCATGCCCTGGAAACCTGCCACGATGGCGATGTTGCCCTTGTCCAGGGCGGTGCGGATACGGTGCGGGTCGACGTCGATAATCCGGGCCTTGCCGTGGATGCCGTCGGTGATCATGCCCGCCTGCGATCCGGTAAAGGACTGCGCGGACGCGCCGAGCTTGTTGATGGCCATGGCCAGCAGCGCCATGGAGATACGCTCGCCTGCGGAGAGGAGCATGTCCATCTCGCGGGCGGGGGCGGAATCGGTCACCTGGGCAGCGAGGTCCAGGAGTTCATCAGTGGTGTCGCCCATGGCCGAAACCACAACCACAACCTCGTTGCCGGCGTCCTGGGCATCGACCACACGCTTTGCCACACGCTTGATCCCGTCAGCGTCCGCAACGGAGGAGCCGCCGAATTTCTGCACGATGAGCTGTTTGGTCACCCCGCCCGAGGTGGATTCCACCCGGGGCTGGGTTGCGTTGTGCACTTCGGTAGTGGGCGTACTCATGCGCGTACCTTCGTTGGATCAATTGGAGTTCTGGAGGCCAGGCAGCCTTACGCCGGGACGGCGCGGCTTTCCTCCGACAGTTTATCGCCGCGCCCAGAGCCGCGCTGAATTGTGACCACATACCGGCCACGGCCTGCCCTTGCCGGCTGGGCGGAGCCGTCCGCGCTGCCGGCGCCCCATCTTCAACGGGATAATTCAGCCCTGCCGGTGCCTGTCGCTAACGACCGTGGCGTCAGGCCAGGGCATTCCGGCGGCCTTCGAAGGCGCGGCCCAGGGTCACTTCGTCCGCATATTCGAGGTCGCCGCCCACCGGCAGGCCGGACGCCAGGCGGGTGACCGCAATGCCGATGGTCTTCAGCATCCTGGCCAGATAGGTGGCCGTTGCCTCACCTTCCAGGTTGGGGTCGGTGGCGATGATGACTTCCTGGATCTCGCCGTCGTTCAACCTGGTGAGCAGTTCGCGGATCCGCAACTGCTCCGGACCCACACCGGCGATGGGATTGATGGCGCCGCCCAGCACGTGGTAGCGGCCCCGGAAGGACCGGGTCCGCTCAACAGCGAGGACGTCTTTAGACTCCTCTACGACGCAAATGACAGCGGGGTCGCGGCGGGGATCGCGGCAGATGTTGCACAACTCCTGCTCCGTGACGTTGCCGCAGACGGTACAGAATTTGACCCGTTCCTTGACGGTGGTGATCGCCTCAACCAGGCGCTTCATGTCCTGCGGGTCAGCTTCAAGGATGTGGAACGCCAGCCGCTGTGCGGACTTGGGGCCCACCCCCGGAAGGCGTCCGAGCTCGTCAATAAGCTCCTGGACTGCACCTTCGTACACGTTTCCCTCTTTAGCTTGGTGTGGATGGCGGGTGGAACAAAATGGCGGGTTGAGCGCCGGGACGGCTCGTCAGGCCTTCAGGGGCGCGCCGCCCCTCAATAGCGCGGCGGAATCGGGCTTCCGTCCAGCGACCGCTCTTCGATCAACTTTCCACCGAGAATGCGTTCCACGGCCGCGCGGCCGAACACGCCCGATTCCTCGATCGTCTCATCGTCCGCGCTCGGGATGTCCTGGATGAAGGCACTGGGTGCAGCAACGGTCCTCGCGGGCGCCTGGGCCCGGCCTGCTTCGGCCTCCGGGCTGTTGGACAGCCGCTGGTAGAGGCTCTGCCGTGACTCCGTCCGCACGGCCGCCGGCGCAGGGGCCGGCGACTGGGGACGGGCGGGGGCAGCTGTAGTGGCGGCAGGCGCAGTGGGCATAGCTGCGGCGGGCGCGGTGGAGGCCATGGCGAATTCGGGTGCCGGGGACCGCTCCGGGGATGCAGCCTGGAAACTTCCCCCGGCCGGGCTAGTGCCGGAACCGCTGGCGGTGCCAGGCCCCCAGGCTTTCCCCGCAACAGGGGCAGGGGCCGCTGCGGCCACGGGAATGGATGGCTGCGGCACCTGAGCCGTGGCGGGCGCGTAGTGGGGAACCGTTCCCTGTGTTCCGATGTTGTCAGCTGCCGCCGCAGGCGCGGGCTTGGCGTCTACGTTGCTTTTGTCGCCAACCACCCATACACCGGGGGCCTGTTCCACGGCCCGTGACCAAGGGTCGTGTGGGGTGCCGGCAGGCGGTGCGGCGGGCCCGGCAGTGCTGGCCGTTTTTGGACCACTCGTTACAGTCCCGTGGCTGGGTGACACTGCACCATTGCTGCCGCTGGCGCTGCCCGTCGCGGGGGAAGCATCAGGGGAAGCTGCCCCTGGCCGGTTCGCTGGACGAGCGGAGGGCTCCCAGTCCATGGGAGGTTCCTCATCCAGCGGGGGAGCGTCCTCGTCCCGCGGCGGGCCCCAGTCGTCATCCGAATACGAGTAGTCGCCCCCGGCCGGCGGATATGGGGGCTGCCCGGCGTCCGCGCCGGCGTTGGCCGGGGTTTCCAGGCCCTGTCCGGCCGGCCGGGCAGGTGCAGCGCCAACAGCAGGTGCAGCTGACAGGCTGGCGGCAACAGCGGAGCTGCCGGAATGTCCGGCACCGGCAGAACCTAGTGTCTTTCCCGCGACGGCGGAGTTCCCGGCAGCAGTGGAACCGCCAGGGCCGGCCGAGCCGCCGGCAACTGCGGAGCTCCCGGCCGAGATGCCTGTCCCGGCCTGGGCAGCCTGTCCCTGGGCCGGTTGGGCTGGTTGGGCGGGTTCGGCAGGTGCGGGGGCAAGCCCCCACGCAACGTCAGCCGAAGTTGCCTGGACTACCGGGCTGGCGGGTGCTTTTGGGTTTGGCTCAGAGCTCGCCTGGCTTGCGCCGCCGGCCACCGCATGGATCTGGCAGTCGATGCCAACGGTCTTGTGGATGGCTTGGCGCAGGTTGTCCGAGTGGTCGGCCCGGCCAAAAGCCCCGGCAAGTCCCTGGGTGGTAAAGGACAGCGTCAGCACCGTGCCGTCGAAAGCGCTGACCTGTGCATTGGGCTCGACAAGGGCCCAGGTGCTGCGCTTGATCTTGGTCAGGGCCTGGAGGACGTCGGGCCAGGCCCTCCGAAGGACCTCCACATCGCCCATGGCCGGGGGAGCCGCAGGACTGGACCCGGCAGGCACCTGCTGGGTGGGGCCAGGCGCCTGCGAAGCGGGTGCCTGTGGACCGGACGCTTGCTGGCCCGCCGCCTGGTGCGCAGATGCCTGCTGTGCAGATGCCTGCTGTGCAGGGGCTGCGGAGGCATCCGAGGCCGGCGGCACGGGCGCGTCGCCGGAAGTCTCCCGGTTCCCACCTGGCTGCGGCGCCGTGCTCGCTGTGCTCGGTTGGGGTGCCGCACTGGATTGCGGGGCCGCATTGGCTTGGGGCGCTGCCTGGTTGTTGACTGCGGCGGCAGGAGCCTGCTCCGCGCGCGGGCGGCCGGGTTCTTCCACCGGCCAGTCGTTGGTGCTTACCCGCGGCGGCGTGAGCGAACCCCGGGGACCAGCAGCATCCGGGGTAACGTCCCGGTCAGTGGCGGCCTCCAAAGGTGCCTGGGCGGAAGCAGCCGCTGCAGCAGGTGCCTGGGAGGCCGGTTGGGGTGCGGCCGGTGCCTGGGCCACCGGTTGGGGTGCGGCCGGGCCGTCAGATGCCGGAGCCTTCGCAACACTGCCCTGCTCGGGACGGGGAGCAGCAGGGGCCCGTTCGGGGGCAGGGCGGGATCCTCGTGAGGAGGTGCCGGGCGTTTCGGCAGGAGCCGTTGCGGGGACTGCTCCCGCCGGGACTGCTCCCGCCGGGACTGCTCCCGCGGGCACTGCCGCTGCGGGAGCGCCGACGTCGTTCCCTGCATAGTTCAGCCGCCGCTCCACCCGGTCGATGCGTGCCGCGATGCCGCGCTCATTCTGTTCGGAGCTGGGCAGCAGGATCCGGGCGCACAGCAGTTCCAGGTGCAGGCGGGGGGACGTGGCACCGGTCATCTCCGTCAGGGCGGTGTTGGTGACATCCGCGGCCCGGGACAGTTCCGCGGCGCCGAGGTTGTGGGCCTGGTTCTGGAGGCGGGCAATCTGGTCCGCCGGCATGCCGCGCAGGATGGCGTGGGCGCTCTCCGGCATGGCCTGGACGATGATCAGGTCCCGGAACCGCTCCAGCAGGTCCTCAACGAAGCGGCGGGGGTCGTGCCCGGTCTGGATGACCCGGTCCACGGCGCGGAAAACGGTGGCGGCATCGGACGCGGCAATGGCTTCCACGACGTCGTCCAGCAGTGAGGCGTGCGTGTAGCCCAGCAGGGCGACCGCGAGCTCATAGTCCAGCCCGCCGGGTCCTGCGCCTGCCATGAGCTGGTCCAGGACGGAGAGCGAGTCGCGTACGGAACCGCCACCTGCCCGGATGACCAGCGAGAGGACGCCGGGGGCCACGGGAACGTTCTCCTGCCGGCACAGGAGCTCCAGGTAGGCCATCAGGGGCTCGGGCGGCACCAGCCGGAACGGGTAGTGGTGCGTCCGTGACCGGATGGTTCCGATGACCTTATCCGGCTCCGTGGTGGCGAAGATGAATTTGATGTGTTCCGGCGGTTCCTCCACGATCTTCAGCAGGGCGTTGAACCCAGCTGAGGTGACCATGTGGGCCTCATCGATGATGAAGATCTTGTAGCGGTCCCGTACGGGTGCAAAGGTGGCCCGTTCCCGCAGGTCCCGGGCATCGTCCACACCGCCGTGGCTGGCAGCGTCAATCTCGATGACGTCCAGCGACCCGGAGCCGCCGCGCGCCAGCTCCACGCAGCTTGGGCAGGTTCCGCAGGGCGTGTCCGTCGGCCCCTGGGCACAGTTGAGGCAGCGGGCCAGAATGCGGGCGGAAGTGGTCTTGCCGCAGCCCCTGGGACCCGAAAAAAGGTAGGCGTGGTTCACGCGGTTCTTCCGCAGGGCCGTCATCAGCGGCTCAGTGACATGCTCCTGTCCGATAACGTCAGCGAACGAGTCGGGACGGTATCTGCGGTACAGGGCGGTAGTAACTGTCACAGAGAAAACCCTACCAATCCGGGCTGACATCATGCCGCCCTGTGGGGGAATAGTAAAGACCCCCCATGCACCCGCCAGAGCCCGTCTACCCTTGCTACCTTCCGGTCCTGGGGGAGTTCAACAGGATGACGCCACATGAGGGGCCGTCAGATACTTTACCCGATCATCCGGCGCGACTCGAATCGGCCCTCGCTCCTGCCGCCCGCCTGCGAATGGGTGCGGCGCACTTCCGGCAACCGGCATGTATCCCGGTTTTCATTGCTTATCCTTGCCGCAGCGACGATCATTGGGCTTGTACACCGATTGGGGCAATCTCAAGGTTGTGAGCTGCGTGGCCTGGCGTGAAGATCCGGACCCGGCAGCTCAACGGTGCAACAGGGAATGGGCGCGTTGGGGGCGTCCATTTTCCGATTAAGGCGAAGCGGCCGGCCAGGCGCGGCGGGCGGCGGTACGGGCGTGCAATAAGTGCCCCGTGAGGGCTAATTGGTCCATGCGGAAAAGTTCAGGTAGTCTAGTACCTGCTTTTGATTCAGAAGCAGTTGGAGAATTCGCCTAGCGGCCTATGGCGCACGCCTGGAACGCGTGTTGGGTTAACGCCCTCGGGGGTTCAAATCCCCCATTCTCCGCCAGTCAAGAAGCCGGTCCCGGTAAACCCGGGGCCGGCTTCCTGCATTTCTGCCCCACAGCTGGGCGGTGACGCCCAGGTCAGGCAAAGTCGGCAGCCGGTACGCCGAGCCGCCTCAGGCGCTTCCTCGCCGCCGCTTCGCTGGGCCCCATCCCCCTGCGGAGGCCGCCCAAGGCGAGATGCACGACGCCGAGCAAGACCTTTGTGGCCAACCTCACCGGCAGGGGGAAAGGCCCCAGCCGTGGGACAGACAGTCCCAGCATCCGGCGGTACCTGGGCTCCAGGCTGTACACGGCAGCGGCAAAGAGGATCCGGTAACCGGGCCTTAGCAGAGGGTGAAGCGGGGCGTTGCGGATGAACTCCACGGTTTCCCTGACGCGGTCGTCTGCCCGCAGCTCACCGCTCCGGTACCACCCGTCGAGCTGGCTGCGCATCTCCGCCTCTGTCAGCGGCGGTTCTTCCACCCCCATCAACTGCCCGGCTTGGGCCCACTCGCGGATGTAGGCGTCCGCGCCGCCGGGAATGGGCCCACCCCAGATCTTGTGCGCCGCAAGGAAGCCGTCCGTGAAGGCGATGTGGATCCAGCCGGCCAGCCCGGGATCGTTGGCACTGTAGGTGCGGACGCCGCCGTCGTTGTCCCTGTAGCTGCCCTGGACAGGCTCATGCAGATGCCTCACGCGCCTGGTTGCCTCCTGCGCGGCCGCCGTCGAGCCGTAGGTCACGGTGAAGATCCAACGGATGGTGTTGGCCAGCCGGCGCAGCGGATCCTCGCGGAAATTGGAGTGCTCGTGCACCCCCGCCAGTGCGCCCGGGTGGAGCGACTGCATCAGCAGCGTGCGGATTCCTCCAACGATGGGCGTCATGGAGCCGTGCACGGCCCACACCGCTGAACCTGGCAGGTGGTAGCCGGGATCGTCCCCTTCGGCCAGCTGCAACGTCCAGTCCGGCGGGGCGTCGGCCCTGCCCGAGAAGGTTTTCTTGATCTCGTCCCGCCATGTACGGAAGACATTGCGCATGAAACATTGTTGCCCATTTTGACCGGAGCAGTATTGACGCTGGTGACAGGGGAAATCCCCTAACGCCCCCATTGTCCGGAGATGGGGTTTCCAGGTCTGCGGTCCTGTGGTCCCATGGGGAATACCGTCGAGACACCGTGCGGCACGCCCCTTTGTGGAGTCAGTGTATTGGGCAAGAAATCCGTGCCCGGCAACAGAAGGCCGGGCAAGCGACCCTTACCCCCGCTTACCCGCGCCGTCGCTGCTGCCGGTGTCCTTGTTGCCTCCGTCTGCGCCGTCAATCTTTCCGCCGGTTCGCCAGACCACCTACGGATGGCCGCGTCCGTGGCCGGGCCGGGCGTCTCACAGGCAGGGACTCCAGCCGCAAGTTCCGGCGCGGGTAATCATCTGGATCTGCAAGGCGGAACTGCTCTTTCGGCCCCGGACGTGGCTGGTGCCGGCACCCTTCCGTCCGTCATCCTGTCCGATCCGCATGCCCCGCTGGCTTTCCCACGGACGTCCATCGGAAACGCAGGGCACGGCGATGTGGACCCTTTGGCCGTTGGACCCTCCATCGCGGACCGGCCGATGTCCGGTTTCCTGATGGCACCCCTGCAGGTCCTGACCCCCAGTTCACCCTTCGGTCCCAGGGTCAGCCCGCTCAGCGGTGCAGCGGGGGACTTCCACCTTGGCCAGGACTATGCCGCCGCCTGCGGCACACCGGTTTATGCCGCGGATTCGGGTGTTGTGCGGGCGGCTGGCTGGCACCCCTGGGGCGGCGGAAACCGGGTGGAGATCGACCACGGCGATGGCCTCATCACCACCTACAACCATCTCGAATCCATTGCCGTCCGCACCGGGGACAAGGTCCAGGCAGGGCAAGTCGTGGCGCGGGTGGGAACCACCGGCTGGTCCACCGGGTGCCATCTGCATTTCGAAACCATCCTGAATGGCCGCTACACCAACCCGTTGAGATGGACGTTCCTCCCGCTCCGCACACCCAACCAGGCGATACCGGGAGGAATGGTTTCCTACGCCTCCGGCCAGTTCTACGGTGGATGGATCAGCTGGACTATTCCACTCCAGATAGACCCGGACAGCGGATTCCCCGCGGCGGGGCTTCAGGCGTCGCCCCTCCCTCTCATCCCGGAGCAGTCCGCGGCGCCTTCCCCGTCCGAGGCGACAGACATGGTGCTTCCGCCGCCCAACGTGCAATTGACGACGACGGCACAGCCAGCGGCTGAACCTTCAGTCAGTGCCGCGTCGCCGTCGCCCTCGCCGGCTATTGCTGCGACGCCGACTGTGACTGCGTCGCCGACTCCGACTGCGACTGCTACTGCGTCGCCGACTCCGACGTCGACCGCGACTGCGGGTGCTTCGCCGACCCCGACTGCGACTGCTACTGCTTCGCCGACTCCGGCGGCGTCGGTTACTGCATCGCCGACGCCGACCGCGACTGCGTCGCCGACGCCGACCGCGACTGCGTCGCCGACCCCGACGGTTACTGCTACTGCTTCGCCGACTCCGACTCCGACGTCGACCGCGACTGCTACTGCGTCGCCGACTCCCACTGCGACTGCTTCGCCGACCCCGACTGCGACTGCCAGTGCGACTGCTTCGCCGACGCCGACCGAATCCGTGACCCCGTAATCTTCATCCCGGACCCGTACGCCGGGCGCTTGGCAACGAACTTACGGTATGAACAATTTTTCGCAGCTGCGCCGCCCGCGTCCCCTGTACCCGATCCCGCTGATCCTCAACGACGGGACCAGGACCAGTTTCGGGCAATTCAAAGGAAAAGTGGTTCTGGTGGTCAACGTGGCCTCCAACTGTGGCTTCACCGGGCAGTACGCCGGACTGGAGGGCCCTCTACGGCAAGTTCAAGGACCGTGGATTCGAGGTGCTGGGGGTGCCGTGCAACCAGTTCGCGGGCCAGGAGCCGGGCACGGACAGCGAAATCGCGGACTTCTGTGAACGGAACTTCGGGGTCACCTTCCCGCTGACGGCCAAAACGGACGTCCGCGGCAGGAACCAGCACCTGCTGTACACCGAACTCACCAAGTTCAAGACCGGACTGCTGCCAGGGCTGGTGAAGTGGAATTTCGAGAAGTTTTTGGTCAACCGGGAAGGGGAGGTGGTGGCTCGGTTTGCCCCGACCGCGGGGCCGGATTCCGCCGAGGTCATCGACGCGATTGAAGAAGCACTCGGGTAAACGCGTTCTCAGCGAATCAGATCTGCAAAAGCGCAGTTCTTCCAACTTTTTCCACATCAGCTCCGGCGATTTACCCCATGTTTGCCAAATGTCTGATTGGATAAATATTACTGAAGGGTACAAGGGAAGAGAGCCTTCCCACCAACCATAGAGGTAGCAATGGAGCACATCGAGGCCGAGCATCCCCGGCCACGCCACTTCCTACTCCACCTGAGCGATCCCCACCTGTTGGGAGGTCCGGACCCCCTCTACGGATCAGTCGACAGCGAAGCCAGGCTCATCCAACTTTTCGACGAAGTCAAAGCGTCGGGGGCCAAGCCTGAAGCCGTGATTTTCACCGGTGACCTCGCTGACAAGGGCGATCCGGAAGCCTATGTAAAGCTCCGCGCCATCGTCGATCCTGCCTGCAAGGAACTCGGCGCCCAGGTCATCTGGGCCATGGGCAACCACGATGACCGGGCGAATTTCCGGCGGGGGCTGCTCGACCAGCCTGGCAGTGACGAGCCGGTGGACCACAGCTACTTCATCAACGGGCTGCGCGTCATCACCCTGGACACCACCGTGCCTGGCTTCCACCACGGTGAACTGAGTGCGGCGCAACTGGAATGGCTCGCGGGGCAGTTGGAGACCCCTGCGCCGGACGGGACCATCCTGGCCCTGCACCACCCGCCGGTACCGTCCGTGCTGGACCTTTCGGTGTTGGTGGAACTGCGCGACCAGGCGTCGCTGGCGGCCGTGGTCCGCAACTCGGATGTCCGCACCATCCTGGCAGGCCACCTGCACTACTCCACCACCGCCAGCTTCGCCGGAGTTCCCGTGTCCGTTGCCTCCGCGTCCTGCTACACCCAGGACCTCAACGTACCGGTGGGAGGCACCCGCGGGCAGGACGGTGGACAAGCTTTCAACCTGGTGCACGTGTATGAGCACACCATCGTGCACTCCGTGGTGCCGATGGGCAGTGCCCCCACCGTTGGCGAGTATGTATCGCCCGAGGAAACCGCCCGGCGGCTTGAGGCTGCCGGCATCCGGATCCCCGAGACCACCAAGCAGCGCGGCAACTCCAAGCTCGGGGCGTCCACGGGCCGCTAGGGCTGCTGACGCAAGGAGAGCCGGTCCTTTTGCAGGGCCGGCTCTCAACGCGTGGGCTGGACGGCTACTTCTCCCAGGGTGCCTTGATGGGGAAGTACCGCTCCAGGAAGTCCGTCACGACGTCGGCTCGCTCGTCTGCGCTGACTTCCGGGAAGCTGCCGTCGTTCAGGCAGAAGAAGTCCATGTTCCGCTTGGCAAGCAGCTTGGGCAGGTACTTCAGTCCGGAGCGCATCGTGGTGTCCACGTAGCGCACCTTGGCGGCTGTCTGCGTGACGGCGCGGCCGGTGAGCAGCGCGTAGTAGTGGTAGAACGAGTTGGTCACGGAGATGTTGTCGGCCGCACGGAACCGGCTGGCCGCAGTCTTGCGGAACTCCTCAGGGAACTCCTCCTCCATCTGCGCCACCAGGCTGCGGCGCAGGGGCGCAGCGGTGTGCTCCAGGTGGCGGGTGGTGATCCGGCCAAACCGGTTCCACAGGAGCTTGCGGTTAACACGGGCGGCATTCTCGAACCCGCTCCGCTCGGCGTCGTTCTCGCCCAGGCCAATCCTGGTTTCCGCCTCGATGAACTTGGTGATGCCGCCGGGGGTAAAGAACATGTCCGGCCCCACGGGCCGGCCAAAGAACATATCGTCATTCGAATACAGGAAGTGCTCGGACAAACCCTCAATGTGGTGCAGTTGGCACTCCACCGCCTGGGAGTTGTGGGTGGGCAGCACTGACGGATCGGCAAAGAACTCTTCGCTGCGGACGATGGTGACGGACGGGTGGTCCGCCAGCCACGCGGGCGCGGGCGAGTCTGTGGCGATGAAGATGCGGCGCACCCAGGGCGCGAACATGTACACGGACCGCAGGGCGTACTTGAGTTCGTTGATCTGCCGGAACCGTGCTTCGTGGTCGTCGCCCTCGCCCAGGACGTGTCCCTGTTGCTGGGCCCGGCGGGCAGCGATGTATTCGGGTGAGCTTCCGTCCACCCAGGAGAAGACCATGTCGATGTCGAAGCTGATATCGCTTGCGTGGTCGGCGAACATGTTCTCGATGGTGGGCCAGGTGTGCCCGTAGCGTTCCACGGTGCCGCGGACGGCGTCCTGCCGCAGCAGGGTCCTGCGGGTCAGGGAGTTTTCGATCGGAAGGATGAGCTGTTCGCCCTCGAAGGACCACAGCTCAATTTGGACGCCGGCGGAAGCGCCGAACTCGAAACCACCCACCGGCTCCACCCTCGGCCGGTACAGCCGGAAGATGCGTCCCTGCCGGTTGGGGGACAGTTCGCCGTCCGCCACCAACACGGATGTCTTTTTCTTCGCGTCCACGGTCATGGAGTAGAAGGGCTCTTCCCGGCACGCCTCCACCAGGGCAGCCCGGAGTTTCTTCCGGTCCTTCCAGTCCAGGGCAAGGACGGGACGGTCGTTGTTGCCCCGGACCAGCAGGTACGCAAGGTTGGCGTTCGCCAGGACATTGCGCATGAACAGCAGGTCCTCCACCATGGCCTGGTAGGGCGTCCTGGTGTCATTGATCAGGGCGTACCGGCCCTTGTGCCGGATGACATCGGGACGGTGGCTGAGCCGCTGCTCAGCCGCCGCCGATGTGATCTCGGCGTGAAATTGTTCCTCCACGGACGCCTGGCCGCCGTAGTAGACCTCGTCCTGGACCGGTGCTTCTGTAATGGTTGTCTCCGTGCTGGTGGATGTGGGCAGTCTTACCTGCATGATAGTCCTGCCAAGATAACGGCAGGTTTCCGGGGCCATGCTGGCGCCCCGTGGTGGCTTGTACGACGGCGGCCCGGCAGGGGCTCAGGCGTCCAGGGCCTCACGCCAGGCGCGCAGGAAGGCGCCGCCGGCGTCGTCGTGGATCACTGTGCCGTCCAGCCCCAGGTCCGCCGCCGTCAGCACCGGGTAGGGCTTGATGGGCACACCGTCCGCCGGCCGCACGTCCACGTGCTTCACCGGGTGGTCGTTGTGGTGCAGCCAGTCCGCCATGGCGTAGTCGGTGCGCGAGTCTCCGACCGTCCGCCACGCCTGGGGCGTGATGCCCTGGGCCGCCAGGAGCTCCACCGCCCGGCTGGCACCGAGGTCCTTGCCCAGCCGCACGGACTCGATGTCCGTGGAGATGATGGTGGGGTCCACGCGGTAGTCCACCTCGTCGTCGGAATTGGGGGCGTGGTGGTCCAGCCGCACTACGCCCAGCCCGTGGCGGACCATGAGTTCCATGGCGTCGGCGTCGAACAGTTTCTGCTCGGCCAGGTAGTCGGCACTGGGCACCTCGATGTGCTGTTCCACCGACACCATGGCCCGCTTGGTCTCGTCGAAGAACATGTGGGCGGCGTAGTCCTCGGCCACCAGCCTGCGGATGTCATCCCCGTACGCCGCCGGAACGGCGAGTTCCCGGTCCACATGGACGGGGCCGGGCCCGGCCGCCGTGTAGCTGAACCAGACCGCACCCTTCTCGCAGACGGCATGGATGACGGTGCCAGCCGGGATGCCTGCCGCGATCATTGGCTTCATGACCTGTTCCCGGATGAAGGCGTCCGAGCGGCCGGTGTTGAAGATGACGGGAATTCCCGCAGCCGCAAGGGCCACCAGGTCAAGGATGATGTCCGGCTTGACGTCCCGGGTCACCGGGCTGGCCACCGGCCCGTCCACGTCGAGCAGGAGCGCCAGCGGCGGTGCGGACGGCAGGCGGATTCCGGGCGCGGGCACGGCAGGGGACTCGGATGCTGTCATGGCTCCATTCTGTCAGCAGGATTGCGCGCTCCAGTGCGGCGCGCAACATGGCCCGCCCCCAGTCCCCGTCGGCCGGGCATCGGTCAGCCGTGTTGGTCACTGTTTGGCTACAACCTGCCGCCGGTCACCCCTGCTACTTTCGCTGGAGCAACGCGGTGCCTACTGTGGCATGGTGATATTCAAAGCTGTGGGCGAGGGCCGCCCTTACCCCGACCATGGTTACAACACCCCAAAACAATGGGCGTCGCTGCCCCCGCGGCCCGTCCGGCTCGACGAGCTGGTCACCACCAAGCGCACCCTGGACCTGGAAGCCCTGCTGGCGGAGGATTCCACGTTCTTCGGGGACCTGTTCCCGCATGTGGTGCAGTACCAGGGGACCCTCTACCTGGAGGACGGGCTGCACCGTGCAGTCCGCACCGCCCTGCACCAGCGCACCGCAATCCACGCCCGGGTCCTGGTGCTCGATGGCTAGGACGCGGACGAAGGACCCCGGAATCCTTCACGGCCACCACGTTGTCTCCGGCGCTGAGCTTCGGGCGGCCATGGCGGCTGCCCGGGACGCCGATGAAACGGCGCGTGTCCGCCGCCGGGTGCTGCACGGGGCGGTGCTGGTCCTGCTGGTCGGCTTGATTGCTGCCGGTATCATCGTGGCGCTTGCCGTCATCAACGGGCGCCTGAAGATCCCGTCTGCCGAGCCCGCCCCCACGCCGGTGTCCTCGTGCCCGGCCTCGACGTTCGACTACACACCCACCGACAAGGTCAACGTCAACGTCTTCAACTCCACCAGCCGTGCCGGCCTGGCCCGCTCGGTGGCGGATGAACTGCTGGCGCGGAAGTTCGTGGTGGGAAACGTGTCCAACACCAGCCCCGGTTACCGGGGCGTGGCCGCCGTGGTGTCGGGCCCTGCCGGCCAGGCTGCCGCGTTTACGGTGCAGCGTAACCTGCAGGGTTCTGACTACTTCCAGGACGGCAGGAACGACGCCAGCGTTGACGTGATCCTGTCCCAGGACTACACAGCGCTGGTCCCGCCCGAACTGGTGGACCAGACGCCCGGGAAACTCAGCTGCCCCCGGGAAAGCCGGCGCACGGCGGACACTGACAAACTGCCTGTCACGCCGGTGTCCTGACTGCCGGGCGGCAGGGGCTTACCCGGCCGCCGCGGGAAGCTGCGCCACGCGAAGGGGCCGGCCGTCGTCGTCGAACCTTGCGCCGGCACCCAGCTGGATGAAACGCACCGTCCTGGCCACGCGGGCTTCCAGCTCCGCAGGCTCGTCGCTGCCCCTCGCGGCGCTGGAGGACAGGGTGCCCAGGATCAATTGGGACTGCTGGCCCACGTCCGCCACCGGCAGGTAGCCCTGCTCCATGCCGTCACGCAGGATGCCCTGGAGCAGGACGCTGAGCTCACCGACGTGGTCCGAAAGCTTGGCAAAGGACGACGGCGAGAGCACCGCCCCCATGGCAGGTCCCGGCGGGAGGTGGCGGCGGCTGAGGTCAACCACCTGGGCGCGGACGTACAGGGCCAGCCGCTCCACCGGGTTTTCCAGCCGGTTCAGCGATTCGCGCAGGTCGGAGAGGAACTTCTCCGTCTCGTCCAGCGCATAGGAAATGAGGAGTTCCTCAATGTCCGCGTAGTAGTTGTAGACGGCGGTGCGGCCAATTCCCGCATGCCGCGCCACGTCCGTCATGGTCAGGCCTGGAAGTCCGTGGGTGAAGAGGAGCTCACCGAACGCCGTGAGAATGCGTCGCTGGGTATCCGCACGCTGTTCGGCGTTGCTGGCGGCTGTAATCCGGGGCATACAGACACTTTACAGCGATGTGTCAGTAAAAGGCTGCTACACCGCGCAGCCGTCGGGGCCGCAGGCCTCGGCGTCCGTGGAGTTCACCAGGACCAGGGGGTTGGCTTCCTGCCACGCCTGGTTGAGGGCGGCGGTGAACGTCTCGGCGGGCTGGGCGCCGGACAGGCCGAACTTGCGGTCGATCACGAAGAACGGAACACCGGTGATCCCCAGGGCCCGGGCCTCCTGGAAGTCGAACCGGACCTCATCGGTGTACTTGTCCGTGCTGAAGAGCTCCTCCACTTCGCCGGCAGGCAGGCTGAGGTCAGCGCCGAGGGAGGACAGGTACCCGCGGCTGCCGATGTCCTTGCCGTGCTCGAAGTGGTCGCTGAGCAGCCGTTCCTTGGCGGCGTCCTGCTTGCCATGCGCTGCAGCAAGGTGGATGAGGCGGTGGGCCGTGAAACTGTTGGCCACCACCACTTTCTCGAAGTGGTAGTCCAGGCCTTCACCCATGGCCTGCTGGGCTACATGATCGAACATTTGGGAGACCTGCTGGGCCGGCATGCCCTTGCGGCTGCTCAGGTACTCCAGTTCCGTCCCGTCGTAGTGTTCGGGGAGGGCAGGGTCCAGCTGGTAGCTGCGCCACATGACGTCGACGGCATCGCGGTGCGGGAAGGATGCCAGGGCGGCCTCGAAACGGCGCTTGCCAATGAAACACCATGGGCAGGCAACGTCGGACCAGATCTCAATCTTCATGTCTTGCACAACCCTGCGGTTGCTGCGGCCATTCCGGCCGCGTTCTATGAGATGCCCCACAAACAGGTCTTGTGGCCCGGGCCGTGGTGGGTGATAGTTCTGAAGTAGGTGATGCAGTCGCCACAAACTTAAACACCACGGGATTGCATGTCCCGTGGCGGGAAGTGCCTGGCAGCTGGGAGCCCGGGCCTCGTTTCCCTGGAGGCCAGATATGCGTATTGGACTTATTGCCGGACCATGGATTCCGATTCCCCCGCTGACCTACGGCGGCATCGAAAGGGTGGTGGACACCCTGGCGCGTGGCTTCGCGGCCGCCGGACATGAGGTCCTGCTCGCCGCCCCGTCCGAAAGCACTTGCCCCGTGCCGCTGGTGCCGGGCATGCGGCCGGCGTGCCGGGATGAGCTTGGCTTGACCATGTCCGAGCTCAGCCACGTGATCCGGGCGTACGACGAGCTCCGGGACGTGGACCTCATCCACGACCACACATTGGCGGGCCCGCTCTATGCCCGCAGGCCGGCCAATATCCCCGTGGTCACCACCATCCACGGTCCGCTCCATCAGGATGCAGAGGACCTCTACCGGGCCATGGCGAAGGATGTGGCCATTGTGGCGATCTCCCGTGACCAGGCGTCGCATGCCCCGGACGTCCCGGTGACGCAGGTGATCCACCATGGCATGGACGTTTCCGAGGTCCCTGTCGGCAGTGGCAGTGGCGGGTATCTCTGTTTTGTGGGGCGCGCCTGCCACGACAAGGGGCTGTTCGAAGCCATCACCGTCGCCCGGGACGTGGGCATGCACCTCAAGATCGCCGTCAAGATGCGGGAGCCGGACGAGATCCGCTACTTCCGGGAAGTCATCGAACCGATGCTCGGACCCAACGAAGATTTCGTGGGGGAAGTCGACGATGCCGCCAAGTACCGCCTGATGGGCGAGGCCACGGCCTTCCTGAACCCCATCCAGTGGTCGGAACCCTTCGGCCTGGTGATGATCGAGGCGTTGGCCACCGGGACTCCCGTGATCGGGACGCGGATCGGCTCGGCCCCAGAGATCGTGGAGCACGGCCGGACGGGCTTCCTGGGACAGTTGGAGGAACTGCCGGGCTTCGTGGAGGCAGCCGCAGGCCTCAGCAGGGAACGTTGCCGGGCTTCAGTGGAGGAGCGGTTCAGTGCCCAGAGGATGGTGGCACAACATCTCAGGCTCTTTGACGACCTGCTGGCCGGGAGATTGCCGGGAGGGGTTCCCGTTACCCCGCCGGTGCACCAGAATCGTTAAGGGGGACGGGCGGGCGTTGGGCTCCCCGGCAGCATCCAGCCTCAGAAGGGAGTCCTTCCATGACCGCCTGGAACGAAGACAATGAGGCCTCCGGCTCCGATGTTGGTGCCGTCACCGTACTGGAGGGTTCTTCGTTTTGCATCTCAGCCGGAACCGGCGACATCAGTGCCGACGGCGGCACGAACGGCGCGTTTTACCAGGACACCCGGATCGTCTCGGGCTGGGTGCTGCGGATCAACGGCTCGCGGCGCGAACCACTGTCAGCCCAGAAGGCCCAGCCTTTCGAAGCAACCTTTGTTGGTCGCGCAACGTGGCCGGGAGGCCGGTTTGACAGTCCGCTGGTGGTCCGGCAGATCCGCCATATCGGACCGGGCCTGCAGGACGACATCATCCTGGAGAACTACGCAGCGGAACCCGTTGAATGCGCGATCGAGCTGCATGTGGACGCGGACCAGGCCGACCTCTTCGAAGTGAAAGGCGGCCGGACAACAGGCCCCGATGACACCACCCGCACGGTGGTGGATGGAAAGCTCATCATTGAAGCATCACGGCACGGCCAGCAGCGAGGCTCCGCCATCGGGGCCAAGGACGCGGAGGTGGGCACGGACGGGCTCCGCTTCCGGGTCACCGTTCCGGCCCGCGGCAAGTGGAGCACCAGCGTCATCGTGGTGCCGCTGGTTAACGGGGAGGCCCCGGAAAAACCCTTCACGGAGGGCCAGCTGCCGCACCACCGCGAGGGCGTGCGGCGCCACCTGGCCTGGGAAGAGAACGTGCCCCGGATCAGCATCGAGGACACCAGCTTCCAGAACGTGCTCAACCGCAGCCAAAGCGACCTCGGTGCCCTGCGGATCTTCGATGCCCACCATCCCAACCGCGCCGCGGTCGCGGCGGGGGCGCCCTGGTTCATGGCCCTGTTCGGTCGGGACTCGCTGCTGACGTCCTACATGAGCATGATGGTCAACCCCAATCTCGCCCTGGGCACGCTGCAGACCCTGGCCGGGATCCAGGGGAAGAAAGTGGATGTGGACTCCGAAGAGGAACCGGGCCGCATCCCGCACGAGGTCCGGCTGGGCGTTACCGCGGGCCTGTCTTTGGGCGGCACCGCGTACTACGGCACGGCCGACGCCACCCCGCTTTTCGTGGCAACCCTGGGCGAGCTGAGTCGGTGGGGACTGTCCCGGGACGCGATCCAGCCGCTGCTGGCCAACGCGGACCGCGCCCTGGAATGGATCGAAAAATACGGCGACAGGGACGGCGACGGCTTCGTGGAGTACCTCCGGCCCAACGACCACGGCCTGGTCAACCAGGGCTGGAAAGACTCCTGGGACGGCATCAATTTCGCGGACGGGACCATCGCAGAAGCCCCCATCGCGCTCTGCGAGGTCCAGGCCTACGTCTATGCGGCTTACGTGGGCAGGTCGCTGCTGGCCCACTGGACCGGGCATCCGGACCTGGAAAAGCACTGGGCGGACAAGGCCGCAGCCTTCAAGGAGGAGTTCAACAAGAAGTTCTGGCTGCCGGACAAGGGCTACTTTGCGGTGGCGCTGGACAAAGACAAACGCCATGTCGATGCGCTGACGTCCAACATCGGCCACTGCCTGTGGACGGGCATTGTGGACGAGGACAAAGCCGTGTCTGTCATGGAAAACCTGATGTCCCCGCAGATGTTCACGGGCTGGGGCATCCGCACGCTGGCCTCGGACATGGGCGCCTACAACCCCGTCAGCTACCACAACGGCTCGGTGTGGCCACACGACACCGCGCTGGTGGCCACGGGGCTGATGCGCTACGGGTTCGTGGACGAGGCCAAACGGGTGGCACTGGGCATCCTGGACGCAGCCGATCACTTTGATGGCCGGCTGCCGGAACTGTTCTGCGGGTTCGACCGCGGTGAGTTCCCGGGCCCTGTTCCCTATCCCACTGCATGCTCCCCGCAGGCCTGGGCGGCGGCGGCGCCCGTGCAGCTCGCACGGATCCTGCTGCGTTTCGACCCCGTCTTCACCCGCAGGGTGGTGCACCTGGCACCGATCCTGCCGGAGTCCGTGGGAACCTTCCGGGCCGAAAACGTCCTGCTGGATACCAGCCGTGTGACCATCACTGCCACCGGGTCGAGCGGCACCATCGAGGGCCTGCCACCAGGTTTGAAGCTGCTGGACGAACCAAGGCCGCCGCTGGCCTATCCGCTGGAAGAGTCGATGGCCGGCACGGACATCCGACGGCTGCATCAACCGGAAGCCTGAGCGGCTACGGCAGGGGGCGCTCCAGCACGAAGTCGTGTTCCACCGTGCTGCCGAGCCGGAAGGACTTGGTCCCCACTTTGCGGAAGCCTGATTTTTCATAGAAGCGGATGGCGCGGGCATTCTGGCTGTTGACGCCCAGCCATGCTCCAGCACCGCCCAGGGCCGCGGCCGCCTCCAGGCTTGCGTGCATCAGCTCAGCGGCGGCCCCAAGCCCGTGGTAGTCAGGGTGGACGTAGCATTTGCTGATTTCCACGGACGGCAGCAGGGACAGGACGGAGGAAACGTCCGGGTCGATGGCGGCCCTGTTCACCAGGAGGCTGTAGCCGGTGAGGTCCCCGTCTGCGTCGATCGCCAGGACCGTGGTGTCGGGGTCCGCCAGGTATTCGCTGAAGTGGTCTTCGCTGAGCGTGTTGGCCAGGTGGGCGGCAACGTCGGCAGGGGACGACGACGGCGGGCAGGCCAGCGGAAAGGTGACGGCCGCCAGCGCGGCGAGGCGGCCGGCGTCGTCTGCTGTTGCCTTGCGGATGATGTGCGTCATGCTGCTTCTTCCCGTTCAGGCCGTGATGGTGCGGATAGGGGAGCCGGCCAGCCACGCGGTGATGTCCTCCAGGGCGCCGCCGTAGAACTGGCGGTAGCTTTCCTGCGTGACGTAGCCCAGGTGGGGGGACAGCACGGTATTCGGGGCGGCCAGGAGCGGGTGCCCGGCCCGCAGGGGTTCCTGGTCGAAGACGTCCAGGGCGGCGCCGCGGATCCATCCGTTGGTGAGCG
The DNA here is from genome assembly GCF_052046035.1 of Paenarthrobacter sp. 22069. Taxonomy (NCBI): domain Bacteria; kingdom Bacillati; phylum Actinomycetota; class Actinomycetes; order Micrococcales; family Micrococcaceae; genus Paenarthrobacter; species Paenarthrobacter sp. 22069. Next base: position 48,151 of record NZ_JBQEQF010000018.1, read on the forward strand.
CCTTGATCAGGGCGTCCTGGTCAACCAGGGGCCCGCGGGCTGTGTTCACGAGGATGCCTTCGGGACCCAGCAGGCGCAGCTCGGCCTCGCCGACGGTGTTCTGCGACCTCGGCGAGAGGCGCAGGTGGAGGGTGGCGACGTCGGCGACGGTGAAGAGTTCCTCCTTGGATACCAGCCGGGCCCCGGCGTCGGCGGCAGCCTCCGCTGTCAGGTTCTGGCTCCACGCCACCACGTCCATGCCGAAGGCCTGCCCGTAGGCGGCGATCCGCTGCCCGATCTTTCCCAGCCCCACGATGCCCAGGGTCTTCCCGGCGAGCTCGATGCCCACGCTTGCTTGCCAGCTTCCGGCCCGGAGGGAGTTTTCCTCCGCCGGCAGCTGCCGCGCCACGGCCAGCAGCAGGGCCCAGGTCAGTTCCGGAGCAGCCGTGGGTGAGCCCGGGGTTCCGCACACGGTCACCCCGTGCTCGGCTGCGGCGGCCAGGTCGATGGCGGCGTTCGCCATTCCGGTGGTGACCAGCAATTCAAGTGCCGGCAGCTTCTCGAACACCTCCCGCGGGAACGGCGTCCGCTCGCGCATGGCAATGATCATGGTAGTGTCCGCCAGCGCCGAGACCAGGGCGTCCCGGGAAGGGAACGGCTCACGGTAGGAAGTGACGGTAACTCCCTCAGCCTCCAGGGCCGCGAAGTCAGCGAAGCCGTGGGCCACGTCCTGGTAGTCGTCGAGGATGGCAAGGCGGTGCGTCATCGGTGTCCTCCGCGGGTGCTTCGTCCTGGGGTCAGGTTCATCGTATGGCAGCACCGGCGGCCCGGGCGCCTGAAACTCCAGCGCCGCGGGGCGTGATAGCAATGGAAGTGATGAATCCACGCCCATTCCCCGTTTTGCCCCTGTGAGCGGCCGCGTCCTGTCCCGCGTCCCGAAGAGCTGGGTCCTGCTGGCCTGCATCGGCCTGCTGGCGCTGAACCTCCGCGGCCCGTTCGTTGCCGTAGCGCCCCTGGTGGGCCCCATGCAGGCGGAGCTGCAGTTTTCGCCGGTCCTGCTGGGGCTGCTGACCAGCATCCCCGTGCTCTGCTTCTCCCTTGCCGCTCCCTTGGCCTCCCTGGCAGCCCGGAAGTTCGGCGCCGAGTTCGCCGTCACGTTGACCATCCTGGGCGTGCTGGCCGGGGTGCTGGTCCGCTCGGCGGGAGGACCCGTGCTGGTGGTGGCCGGAACGGTGGTCCTCGGTGTGGCCATCACCGTGGGCAACATAGCGGTGCCGCTGATCATCCGTCGCGATTTTGCCCCGCGCCGGCAGGGAACCGCGATGGGAATTTACACCGCAGCCCTGAACATTGGCTCGTTCCTGACTTCGGTTGCCATGGCCCCGCTGGCGGCCCTGCTGGGCTGGCGGCTTGCCCTGGCGTCCGTGGCGCTCCTGGCCGTGGCAGCGGTGGCGGTGTGGGTCCTCGCAGTGGGTCCGCGGACCGCCTTCCTGGTGGACGGCGGGGACGGGGCAGAGGCGCCGGCTGCCCGGGCTTCAAGCTCGGGCTGGACCACGTTCGGCCTCACTGCCGGTTTCGGCGGCCAAGCGTTTTCCTACTACGGCGTCACCGCGTGGCTGCCCAGCTACCTGCACGACGAGCTGTCCATGTCCACGTCCGCGGCCGGCGCCGCGTCCTCAATCTTCCAGATCCTTGCCATTGTGGGCGGCCTCGGCGTGCCCTTTGCGGCCAAATACATGAGCACGACGGCGGTGGCGGTCACCCTGGGCACGTTGTGGCTTGCCGTTCCCATCGGGTTGCTTTTCCTGCCGCAGCTGTGGTGGCTGTGGTCCACCTCAGGCGGCATCGCCCAGGGCGGCGGCATCACCCTGATCTTCATCGCCATCATCAAGCTCGCCCACGACCAGGCCTCCGCGGGGCGGATGTCGGCCACGGTCCAGGGCCTGGGTTACTGCCTTGCCGCCGTCGCGCCGCCGCTGGTGGGCTTCGTCCATGACAGCTCCGGATCGTGGACCCCGGCCCTGCTGGTCATCCTGGCCTCGGTGCTGGTCTTCTTCGTCAGTACCACCCTGTCCGTCCGGAAGGTGCCGCGCGGACGCTGAGACGACCCGCCGCCGTCGGACATCCCTGTGTTGAACCAGGCTCACCTGATGTGCCTAAACCCGCGATGCCCGCTCACGTCTGGCAATAAATACGACAACGCCCGCTCACTTTCTTCGCGAAAGTGAGCGGGCGTCCTGGGTTTATCGATAAGAAGTGAGCGGGGGTGTTGCGGGTGCTCCGTCGCCGGGCCGGCGCCCCGGATTTCGGGGGGCCTGTTGCGAAGGGCGTGCCGGCCCGGCAGACGGAAGTATGGTCACGCCGCCGACAACTCCTCCACGGTGGCCTTTTCGCGGGCCTCCGTCAGGTAGCGGGCGTACGCGGGGAGCGTGAGGAAGGACGGGAACTCGCGGCTGAGCGTGACTTCCTCGAAGATGTCGCGGGCGTCCTCGAACCGGTCGCCGTCGAAGCGTTCCAGCCGGGCGAATTCCTCGTCCAGGAGTTCCTCAACCCATTCGTGGCTGATGATCTCGCCGTGGTCCGTGATGGCCCGGGCATAGATCCACTGCCAGAGCTGGGACCGGGAGATCTCTGCGGTGGCGGCGTCCTCCATGAGGTTGTGGATGGCCACTGCGCCGTTGCCGCGGAGCCAGGACTCGATGTAGCGGATGCCCACCTCGATGTTGTTCCGGATGCCCTGTTCGGTGATGGTGCCGGTGGTGGCGGCAACGTTGATCAGGGCGCGGTCGTCCGGGGTGACGTCCTCGCGGAGCCGGTCCAACTGGTTGGGCTTGCTGCCCAGGACGCCGTCGAACACCTCACGGCACACGGGCACCAGGTCCGGGTGCGCCACCCAGGAGCCGTCGAAGCCGTCGCTGGCCTCGCGGGTCTTGTCCGCGCGCACCTTCTCGAGGGCGTTGGCGTTGGCTTCCGGGTCCTTGCGGTTGGGAACCGCCGCAGCCATGCCGCCGATGGCCATGGCGCCGCGCTTGTGGCAGGCCCGGACCAGCTGTTCGGTGTAGGCGCGCATGAACGGCTGGGTCATGGTGACCTGGCCCCGGTCCGGGAGGACGAAGCGGGGGCCTCGGGTGCGGAAGTTCTTGATCAGGGAAAAGATGTAGTCCCAGCGGCCGGCGTTCAGGCCTGCGGCGTGGTCGCGCAGTTCGTAGAGGATCTCCTCCATTTCGAACGCTGCGGTGATGGTTTCGATCAGCACGGTGGCGCGGATGGTGCCCTGCGGGATGCCGAGCAGGTCCTGGGCCAGGATGAAGATGTCGTTCCACAGCCGGGCTTCGAGGTGGTTCTCGATCTTGGGCAGGTAGAAGTACGGGCCTTTGCCCTGGGCGAGCAGGCGGCGGGCGTTGTGGAAGAAGAACAGGCCGAAGTCCACGATGCCGCCGGCGATGGGCTGGCCGTCGATGAGCATGTGCTTTTCGGGCAGGTGCCAGCCGCGGGGCCGGACCACGATGGTGGGCAGTTCGCCGGCCGGGCGCAGTTTGTATTCCTTGCCCTCCTCCGTGGTGAAGTCGATCCGGCGTTCCAGGGCGTCGGTGAGGTTCAGCTGGCCCTTGATGACGTTCCGCCAGGTGGGGGTGGAGGAGTCCTCCATGTCAGCCAGCCACACCTTGGCACCGGAGTTCAGGGCGTTGATGGTCATCTTCTTGTCCACCGGCCCGGTGATTTCGACGCGGCGGTCCTCCAGCCCGGGTGCCGGGGGAGCGACCCGCCAGGAAGCATCGTTGCGGATGTGCTCGGTTTCCCGCAGGAACCGGGGATCGGCGCCGGCGGCGATATCAGCCCGCCGGGTCCGCCGTGCCTGCAGCAGCTCCTGCCGACGGTCCGCAGTAGCCCGGTGCAGCTTCGCAATAAAGGACAGGGCGTCCGGGGTCAGCACCTCGTCCTGCCGGCAAATGGGCTGCGCGGTGAGGGTTATGCCATTGATCGTGAAGGTATCGGTGAAGCTGTTCATCTCAGTCTCCTTAAAGACGAAAGGGAAGTTCGACGGCGGGAAGCGGCAGGGTGGCGACTGAGGCACTAGGCCGAGGAGCCGGTGTCGCGGCAGCCTGCGTAAAAGGGGCCCCGCGTCCCGGTCCGTCCTCGCTCAGCGAGGTCGAAACCGGGACGGGGGGAATAGCAGGCCGAGCGATGCCGGTCCGAAGGCCGAACGGAAGCACCGCCGTCGAGCAGGAAAGTTAGTGGAACTGGCCCTCTTCGGTGGATCCCACGAGGGCGAGAGTCGACGCGTTCGGGTTGAGCGCCGTGGAGATGGTGTCGAAGTAGCCGGTGCCGACTTCGCGCTGGTGCTTGGTTGCGGTGTAGCCGCGGGACTCGGAGGCGAATTCCTTTTCCTGGAGTTCGACGTAGGCGCTCATGCCTTCACGGGCGTATCCGTGGGCGAGGTCGAACATCGAGTAGTTCAGGGCATGGAAGCCGGCCAGGGTGATGAACTGGAACGTGAATCCCATGGCGCCGAGTTCACGCTGGAACTTGGCGATGGTGGCATCGTCCAGGTGCTTGCGCCAGTTGAACGACGGCGAGCAGTTGTAGGAGAGCATCTGGGTTGGGAACTCGGCCTTGACGGACTCGGCGAACTTGCGGGCCAGCTCCAGGTCCGGGGTGCCCGTTTCCATCCAGATGAGGTCGGAGTACGGGGCGTAGGCCTTGGCGCGGGCGATGCAGGGTTCGATGCCGTTGCGGACCTTGTAGAAGCCCTCGGCGGTGCGCTCGCCGGTGATGAATTCCTGGTCCCGCTCGTCGACGTCGGAGGTGATGAGGGTGGCGGCCTCGGCGTCGGTGCGGGCAATGACGACGGTGGGGGTGCCGGCGACGTCGGCCGCCAGCCGGGCGGCGTTCAGGGTGCGGACGTGCTGCTGGGTTGGGATCAGGACCTTGCCGCCGAGGTGGCCGCACTTCTTCTCCGAGGCGAGCTGGTCTTCCCAGTGAACACCGGAAGCTCCTGCCTGGATCATGGACTTCATGAGTTCGTAGGCGTTGAGCGGGCCGCCGAAGCCGGCCTCGGCGTCGGCGACGATCGGGACCATCCAGTCCTCGACCGTCTGGATGCCTTCGGAGAATTCGATTTGGTCTGCCCGGAGAAGGGCGTTGTTGATCCGGCGGACCACGGTGGGGACCGAGTTGGCCGGGTAGAGGGACTGGTCCGGGTAGGTGTGGCCGGAGTTGTTGGCGTCCGCCGCGACCTGCCAGCCGGAGAGGTAGATGGCGCGCAGCCCGGCCTTGACCTGCTGGACGGCCTGGTTGCCGGTGAGGGCGCCCAGGGCGTTGGTGTAGCCGCCGGTCTTGTGCTCCTCAGTCAGCTGCTTCCACAGCTTCTCCGAACCGCGGCGGGCCAGGGTGTGCTCTTCGGAGACGCGGCCGCGGAGGCGGACGACGTCGGAGGCTGAGTAGTCCCGGGTCACACCTTCCCAGCGGGGGTTGGCGGCCCACTCGAGCTCCAGGGCGGCAGCCTGCTGTGTTGTGTCCTGGCCGGACGGCTGCTGGGTGGGCTCAAATGCTGCAGTCATCGTTGATCTCCTTGATTGAGCTCCGGAGGGGGTAGGTGGGAACCGCGTCGTTGAGGTTCCCACCGGCTTATCCGGTGCGGTGTTTCTTTCCGTGACAACTACTTTTCAGCACTTTCAACCGCCTTTCTAGAGAAAAAGGGTGGAAAGAAATGCAGTTCTTCGCGTATTCTTCAGAAATGTCGCCTTCAAGCTGGAACAGGGACGTTTCCCAGCCGTCGTCCGCTTCGTCCACGGACCTTGATGTCATTTCCCTGGGGCGCCGAGTCCGTCATCTGCGCAAACAAGCCGGGCTCACGCTCGATGACCTGAGCGCCGCCGTCGGAACCGCCCCCAGCCAGCTGAGCCTAATCGAAAACGGCAAACGCGAACCGAAGCTGACCCTGCTCCAGCACCTGGCGTCGGCGCTCAATGTCAGCATCGACCAGCTGCTCGGGGCCGAGCCGCCCAGCCGCCGGGCCGCCCTCGAGATCGAGCTGGAACGCTACCAGCGCGGCCCGCTCTACGAGTCCCTTGACCTGCCTAAAATCCGCATCAGTTCGCGGCTTCCACTGGATGTGCTGGAGGCCCAGGTGGGGCTGCTGCACGAGCTCGAACGGAAGATGAACGAGCAAGTAGCCACCCCCGAGGAAGCCCGCCGCGCCAACGGTGAACTGCGGGCCATGATGCGGGAGCGGGGGAACTATTTCCCGGAGTACGAGGCCGAGGCGCAGAAGGTCCTCAAGGAGGTGGGCTACACCACCGGTCCGCTGAGCCAGCACGTCATCGCGGACATCGCCGCGCACCTCGGTTTCACCCTGCACCATGTGGGAGATTTGCCGCATTCCACCCGCTCGGTGACGGATTTGAAGAACCGCAGAATTTACCTGACGCAGAGCCAGCGGCAGGACCACGACCCCCGCTCGGTGCTGCTGCAGGCCCTTGGCCACTACGTCCTGGGCCATGAAACGCCCAAGAACTACGGTGACTTCCTGGCCCAGCGGGTGGCCACCAACTATTTTGCCGCCGCCCTGCTCCTGCCCGAGCAGGCAACCGTCGAATTTTTGCAAAAAGCCAAGGCGGCCAAGGAAATCGCGGTGGAGGACATCCGGGACGCCTTCGCGGTTTCCTACGAGACCGCGGCGCACCGCTTCACCAACCTGGCCACAAAGCATCTGGGCATCACCACGCATTTCCAGAAGACGCACCAGAGCGGCATCATCTACAAGGCCTACGAGAACGACGGCGTGAACTTCCCCCAGGACCACACCGGCGCCATCGAGGGCCAGCCGTCGTGCAAGGCCTGGACCTCCCGGGCGGTGTTCGATGTGCCGGACAAGTTCAGTGCCTACAGCCAGTACACCGATACGCCGTCGGGCACGTACTGGTGCACCGCGCGCACGGAACGCTCGGCCGCCGGGGAGTTCTCGCTAAGCATCGGGGTGCCGTACCAGCACGTGAAGTGGTTCCGCGGGCGCGAGACCACGGCGCGGGCGACCTCCAACTGTCCGGACCCCACCTGCTGCAAACGGCCTCCTGCCGAGCTCGCCGGCCAGTGGGCAGGGAACGCCTGGCCCTCGGCGCGTGCCCACTCCCACCTGCTGGCCGCGATGCCCCCTGGCGCCTTCCCGGGCGTGGATGAGACCGAGGTGTACAGCTTCCTGCAGGCACACTCCGGCTCCTAGCGACGCCCCATCAGGTCCTGCCGGCTTCTTCCGGACGCCCCATCACTTTCCTTACGAAAGTGATGGGGCGTTGGGGTTTAAGCCGCTAAAAGCGATGGGGCGTTGGGAGGTTTGCTGCAGGAGATGAGCGGGCGTTGGGTCAGCCGTGCAGCGCCCGGTAGGCGTCCGCGGCGGCCGGGTGCAGGGGAACGCCGGCGGTGTTGATGAGGCTTTCCGCGCTGAGGAACTGCACACCCAGGCTGGACTGTGGGATGAGTTCGGCGGCAGAGTGCACCAGCAGCTGGACGGTCCGCTCCACGGTGGTGCTGTCCATATCGCGGCGGCACAGGAGCAGGTTGGGAGCGCCCACGGTCCACACGGCCGGAACCCCCGGGTAGCTGCCGTCCGGAATCAGGACGCGGTCGTACAACCCGCCGTACCGCCGGCGAAGCTCCGGCAGCAGCGATGACAGGTCCAGCAGCGCCAGCGCCACGTCCTGCGTGGCGGAAGCAATCGCTGCCGTGGGAACACCGCCGGACCAGAACAGGGCATCCACGGTTCCGGCCTTGAGCGCGGCGATCCCGTCATTGAGGCCAAGATTCTCGACGGCGGCTGTTCCGGCCACGGGTGCGGCCGCATCCGCTGAGGTGCCCAGACCGGCCGCCTCGAGGAGCCGGGGAGTGGTCAGGGATGTCCCGGAGCCGGGTTGGCCCACCGCTACGCGGCGTCCCGCCAGCCCGGCAAGGTCCCGGATGCCGCTGTCTTTCCGGACTACGCAGTGGACGTAGTTTTCGTACACCTTGCCAACGGCGGCGATCCCCGCGGAGTCACCGCCGGGCTGGCTGGCCGCATCGGCCAGGGCCACGGCGAAGGCGGCCCGGCCCGCGCGCAGCTCAGCGATGTTGTCCAGGCTCCCGCCGGTGGCGACGGCCCGCGCATGACCCGCTACGCCGTGGCGTTCCAGGGCCGCCGCCAGCAGGGTGGAGAACTCCAGGTAGAAACCGCCCGGTTCGCCGCCGGCCACCACTAGGTCCTCCGGCCGGTCCGCGCCGGTACAGGCAGCAAGGGCAGGCGGCAGGCAGGCTGCGAGTCCGACGGCGACGGCGGACTTCAGCACCCACCGTCGCGGCGGCTGCACGGCAGCACCGTCGGGGACAAGTGAATCACGCACCGGCACCACCCACGCGGGGCCCCAATGCCAACTGGCCGGCGGGTGGAACCGGAAACTCGATCCGGGCCGCGAGCCCGTGCGGAGCCGCTTCGGCCAGCTCCAGGCGGCCTCCGTTGGCGGCTGCGAGTTCGCCGACGATGGTCATGCCCAGCCCGGTGCCCGGGATCGAGGTGTGCCGTGGTGACCGCCAAAACCTGGTGGCAGCCGAGGCGCGCTCGGCAGCGGAAAGTCCGGGGCCGTCGTCGGAAATTTCTACCGCGACGGCGCCGGCTTCCTGCCGGACCGCTGCGGTCACGGTCGCGCCTGGCGCATACTTGATGGCGTTGTTGAGGAGTTCGCCCGTCATCTGGGCCAGCTCTGAAGGGTGGCACACAATCAGGGCCGGGGGCTGCGGCGGGGGAGCCAGGACCAGCCGGCAGCCCGCCTGTTCCGCAAACGGCGCCGCCCGCTCCAGTTCCCCCTGGAGGACGGGGAACGGGTCCATCGGCTGGACAGGAGCCTGGTCCCCGGTGCCGGCTGCCCGCAGATACCCTTCGGATGCCCGGTGCTCCGCCGCCGCAAGCTTCAGCACCCCGTCCAGGATCTCCTCCACCCGGTCCAGCTCTGTCATGGCCCGTTCGGCGGCATCGTGTTCACGCGCCGTCTTCAGTTCAAGCTGAAGCAGGTCCAGCCGAAGCCGGAGCGCCCCCACCGGGTTCCGCAGCTGGTGCGACGCATCCGCGATCAACTGCCGCTGCGCCGCCATGCTCGCGCTCACGGTGTTGGCCATCGCCGTGAAGGACCGGCTCAGTTGCCGAAGTTCCGGCGGCCCGTCCTCGGGCAGGCTTCCCGTCCGCCCGGTCCGCTCCAGTTCATGCACGGCCGAATCGAGCCGCAGGACAGGCCGCAGGACCCATCCCGTGACCCGGGCGGCCCCCACCAGGAGCACGGCGGCCAGGGCAAGGGCTGCAACACCCACGCCGAGCCAGCGCTCCCGCAGTTTCTGCTGCGCCGCGTCGGCATGGACGTCCAGGACCACGGCGCCCAGGACCTGGCTGGCGCTGCCAAAAGGCCGGAAGATGACGCGGGAACCGGAACCCAGCGGCTCCAGCTGTTCCAAGGATGTGTTGCTCACGTTCAGACGGGCCAGGGACAGGGCATTCTGCACGTCCGGCCGGTCTGCCGCGAGTCCGCCGGACGCCAGGGTTTGCTGCTGCACGCGCACCACGATGCCCTCGCCGTAGAGTCCGGAGTACGTATCCATTTCCTGCTGCAGCCGCGCCGTGTCCCCGTCGCCGGCGGCATCAAAGGCCACCTGCGCCAGCCGGTTCACGGACGCCGCCCGGTTGATCTGCAGCTCCTGCGTGAGCTCCCGGGACGCCGAACCAAGGATGGTCCCCGAAATCAGGAAGACTACCACCAGGCAGAGCACACTGAGGACGCCCAGCACCCGCAGCCTCATCCGGACGCCGCCTCCACCCGGTAGCCCACGCCGCGGACGTTGATGATGAAGCCGGGCTTCTGCAGTTTGGCCCGCAGCCCGGTGAGGTGGACGTCCAGAGACCGGGAGGACGCCAGGAAGGCATCACCCCAGAGGGCGTCCAGGATCTGTTCGCGCGTGACTACGGAACCCGCGTGGCGTGCGAGCAGGGCCAGGAGCTCAAACTCCGTGGCAGTCAGGGGGAGGGGTATGCCTGACCTTGATGCAGTGTGCCGGTTCAGGTCGATGGCCAGGTCGTCCAGCACAATGACGTCCTCCCGGGCCGTCCCGCGCTGCCGTCCCGCCCGCCGCGTCACCGCTTCGATCCGCGCCAGCAGCTCCACCAGTTTCACCGGCTTGACCAGGTAGTCGTCCGCGCCCGAGCGGAGCCCCAGCACCACGCTGCGTTCGTCGTCGCGCGCGGTCAGGATCAAAATGGGAACATCGGTGACCTGCCGCAGCTTGCGCAGCACCTCCAGCCCGTCCATGTCGGGCAGCCCCAGGTCCAGCAGGATCACCTGGAAGTTCCGGTGCGAGAGCAGCGCATCCGCCCCGCGGGAGAGCCGCTCCGCGTGGAGCCCGGCGCTTTCCACCGCGGCGGTCAGGGCACCGGCCATGGCGTCGTCGTCCTCGACGATCAGCACGTCCATGGCCATTTCCCTTGCTGCAGTGTGCGGTTCATCCCCCGCCTTTGGAGATTACCTCCTAGGGAACGGTTATGCCCGACGGCGGCTGGCCAACAGTGCAGGAAGCCGGGCCAGGCGAAACCTAAGGAAGTGTTAGGAAAGTGCCGCCCGCATTGGTTGTGCGGTGGATCACCCATACCGTGGATGAGGCCCTCCGGTGTTGGAGGCCGATGTCACCACAAGGAGGAACTCACCGATGAGCACCCAACATACCGCGCCCCTAACGGAGGCAGCCCAAACCCGTCGGGCGGTGGGCAACATCCTCAAGGGCTCGGCCGGCAACCTCGTGGAGTGGTACGACCTCTACGTCTACACCGTCTTTGCCGCCTACTTTCAGTCGCACTTCTTTAATTCCAAGGACGACCTGCAGGCGGGCCTTGAGGCCATGGCCGTCTTCTCGACGTCGTTCCTCATGCGTCCCATCGGTGCCTGGTTCTTCGGCCGCTACGCCGACCGCAAGGGGCGCAAGGCCGCGTTGACGCTGAGCGTGACCATGATGTCTGCAGGCTCCTTCGCGATCGCCATCCTGCCCACACAGCAGCAAATTGGCCTGTGGGCCATGATCCTGCTGGTGCTGGTCCGCGTTATCCAGGGCTTCTCCGTTGGCGGCGAGTACGGCACCAGCGCCACCTACATGTCCGAGGCCGCAACCTCCAAACGCCGCGGCTTCTTCTCCAGCTTCCAGTACGTCACCCTGATCGGCGGCCAGATGCTGGCCCTCCTGGTCCTGGTGGTCCTGCAGAACGTCATACCCAAGGGCGACCTGGGTGAGTGGGGCTGGCGCATCCCGTTCGCCATCGGTGGCGTCGCGGCCCTCGTTGTCCTGTGGCTCCGCCGCTCCATGGAGGAGACCGTCACGGCCGAACAGATCGAGGCGGCCAGGACGCCCGCCGTGGCCGGTCAGGCCCAGCCCGGCACCATGAAGCTGCTGTTCACCAGCTACTGGAAGCCGCTGCTGGTCTGCATCGGCATCACCCTGGGCGGCACCGTGGCGTTCTACACCTACACCAACTTCATCCTGAAGTTCATGAACGATACCTCCGGCATCGCCAAGACCGACACCTCCGTGATCAACTTCTGGGCCCTGTTCATCTTCATGCTCCTGCAGCCCGTCTACGGCATCATCTCGGACAAGGTGGGCCGCAAGCCGCTGCTGCTCTGGTTCGGCATCACGGGTGTCCTGTTCACCTGGCCGCTGCTCTCCACCCTTGCCGGCACCAAGGATCCGTTCACCGCGTTCCTGCTGATGATGGGCGGTCTGCTGATCGTCGGCGGTTACACGTCGATTAACGCCCTCGTGAAGGCCGAACTGTTCCCTGCCTCCATCCGCGCCCTGGGCGTAGGACTGGGCTATGCGATCGCCAACTCCCTGTTCGGCGGCACCGTTCCGCTGATTGGCGCCGCCTTCCAGAAGGCAGGCCAGGAGGAACTGTTCTTCACCTACGTCACCATCGCGATCGGCATCTCGCTGCTGGTCTACATCTTTGCGCTGAAGAACAAGAAGGCCACGCACCTCGACGCCGAGCAGGGCCACGCCTGGGAGCAGGCCAGTTCGGGAGAAGGAAAAGACACCGACCGGCTCGGCGTTTAGCGCCGCGGCCCACCAAAGCACCTGATGAGTAAGGAGGCGTACGACGGCGGCTGCCGGGCCGCCGTCGTACGCCTCCTTTTTGCGTTGCGGGGGAGTCCTAGCGGCGGATGCTCCGCCTGGCGGCCAGGAAGCCGTGCGCGGCGAACAGCCGGGGCAGCACGAGATAGACCGCGGTGGGGACCACCACCATGGTCAGGGCCATCGCCCTGAAGATGGGGTGCCAGTTTTCCATCAGGGGAGCGGCCACCATCATGCCGGTCGCCACAAGCGGAAAAATTGCCAGCCAGGTAATGGCGGCGCGGACATGGATCGACGGCGGCGCTGCCAGCGCCGGGGTCTCCGACGAGGGCGCGGACGGCGGCGGGGTCTCCGACGAGGGCGCGGCCGGCTCGGCAATGGCGGGGGATGCGGAATGTGAAACCGTGGCCATGAAAACTCCAACTAGCTAGTTGCTTTTACTTGCAACGACAATAAACGCCGGCGAAAGCAATTGCAACTACCTGGTTGGAATTGGGTAGACTTATGTCATGGCATGGAACACTGAGCGGACCAAAGAGCTGCTGCTCGCTGCTGCAACTGAGGAGTTCAGCGCCAAGGGCCTCGCCGGCGCGCGGGTGGACCGGATTGCGGCTGCCGCCGGCGTGAACAAGGAGCGCATCTACCAGTACTTCGGCAAGAAGGACGAGCTGTTCGACGCCGTCCTGGCCGCAGAAATGGTCCGCGTCATGACGGAAGTGCCCATTGCCGGCAGGGGGCCGTCGGCGTTCGGGGACTACGCCGGACGCCTCTTTGACCGGCATACCACCGATGGCGTCCTGCCCAGGCTCCTGTTCTGGGAGGGCCTGGAGCGGGGCGGCGAAACGGTAAGCCGGGCCACCCGTTCGGACCATTGCGCCATCAAGGTTGGCCAGGTCCTGGACGTCCTGCCCGGGATCGACCGGACCGACGCCGCAGACCTGCTGATCACCGTCATCACCCTGTGTGACGGCTGGCCCGTCCTGCCCCAGATCGACACCCTCCTGGCGGGCAGCAGCGCAGACCGCACCACCCGTCGTCGTGCGTTTATTGTTCGGACGGCAACCCTGCTCGCTGAAGCCCTCGCAGCCGAGGTAGGGGCCGTGCCGGAAGCCGCACTGAACTAAGCGGCCGACTCCGCCAGAGGAGCCGGCCTGGGAAACCGCCAAGGAAGCCAGCCAAGGCGGGCCGACTATATTGGGCCATGTCAGCACACCACCACAATCGCGGGAGTCTGCCACCCATGGCCAAGGAACTTGCCACCCAGCTCATCGAACAACTCCAGGCTGCCGGCGTGCAGCGGATCTACGGGATCGTGGGCGACAGCCTGAACCCCATCGTGGACGCGGTCCGCCAGACAGGAGGCTCGGCGAAGGGCGGGATCGACTGGGTGCACGTCCGGCATGAAGAAGCGGCAGCGTTCGCGGCGGCCGCCGAAGCACAGTTGACCGGCAAGCTCGCGGTGTGCGCCGGCTCCTGCGGCCCCGGCAACCTCCACCTGATCAACGGGTTGTATGACGCCAACCGCTCCGGGGCACCCGTGCTGGCCATCGCCTCGCACATCCCCAGCAAGCAGATCGGCAGCAGCTTCTTCCAGGAAACCCACCCGGACCGGCTGTTCAACGAATGCTCGGTGTACTCGGAACTCGTCAGCACCGCCGAGCAGGCGCCCCGCGTCATGCACAGCGCCATCCAGCACGCGCTGGGCCTCGGGGGAGTCGCCGTCGTGACCCTGCCCGGTGACATCGCGGGCCTGGAAGCCGTGGCACCCACCCCGCTGCCCGCCACGTTCCGGCCCGCCAGCCTGGTCCCGGACCTGGCAGGCGTCCAGGCGCTCGCGGACGCCATCAACGACGCCGGCAAGGTGGCCATCTTCGCCGGGGCCGGTGTCGAGGGCTCGCACGCGGAACTGATGGCGCTCGCCGAACTGGCCAAGGCGCCCGTGGGCCATTCGCTGCGGGGCAAGGATTTTGTCCAGTACGACAACCCTTTCGACATCGGCATGACCGGGCTCCTGGGCTACGGGGCCGCAGCCGAAGGCATCGAGGACGCCGACCTGCTCATCCTGCTGGGGACCGACTTCCCCTACGACCAGTTCCTGCCCGACACCAGGACCGCGCAGGTGGACCGGGCGGCGCAGCGGCTGGGCCGCCGGACCGACGTCGACATTGCCGTCCACGGCGACGTGCTGCCCACCCTGCGCGCGCTCCTGCCGCTGGTGAAGGCCAAGAAGAGCCGCAGGTTCCTGGACCAGATGCTCAAGAAGCACGACCGGCTGATGAACAAAGCCGTGGGCGCCTACACCCGCAAGGTGGAGAAGAAGCAGCCCATCCACCCGGAATACGCGGCCTCCCTGCTGGACCAGGTGGCGGCCGAGGACGCCATCTTCACCGCCGATACCGGCATGTGCAACGTCTGGACCGCCCGCTACATCAACCCGCTGGGCACCCGCCGCCTGATTGGGTCCTTCCTGCACGGCTCCATGGCCAACGCCCTGCCGCACGCCATCGGCGCCCAGCTGGCATACCCCGGCCGGCAGGTCATCTCGGTGTCCGGTGACGGCGGGCTGTCCATGCTGCTGGGCGAGCTCATCACCGCCGCCGCCTACAAACTGCCGGTCAACGTGGTGGTCTTCAACAACTCCACCCTGGGCATGGTCAAGCTCGAGATGCTGGTGGACGGCCTCCCTGATTTCGGCGTGGACGTGCCGGACGCAAACTACGCGCAGGTGGCCAAGGCGCTGGGCTTCCACTCTGTCCGGGTCACCGATCCCGCGCAGATCGAGACGGCGTACCGGGAAGCGTTCGCGCACCCGGGACCGTCACTGGTGGAGCTCATCACCGATCCCAAAGCCCTCTCCATCCCGCCGAAGATCTCCGGCTCCCAGGTGATTGGCTTCGCCACGGCGATGTCCAAGGTGGTGCTGAACCGCGGCGCAGGCGAGGCCGTGAGCATGGCCCGCAGCAACCTGCGGAACATCCCGCGGCGCTAGGCGCGGTGGCAGGGCGGCGCGCTTTCTAGCGGGCGCCGCCCTGCCACAGGGCATCGAACGGGGCACCGGAGGCGACGCGGTTGCGGATGCCGGCGGTGACGAAGTCCTTGGCAGTCCGTGCGGCTTCCAGCGGGGTAGCGCCCTTGGCGAGTTCCGCCGTCACGGCCGCGGCAAGCGAGCAGCCGGCGCCGGAGACAGCTACCTCGCCCACCTTCGGGGCGGCCAGGACTTCCAGGGTCTCGCCATCGAAAAAGACGTCGACGGCGTCAGGGCCGTCCAGCCGGACCCCACCCTTAGCCAGGACAGCGGCGCCGCTGAGTTCGTGGATGCGGACGGCCGCGGCCTTAAGGGACTCGACGTCGGTGATCTCCAGGCCGGACAGCGACTCCGCCTCGAAGTGGTTGGGGGTGACGAACGTGGCCAGCGGCAGGATCTGCGCCTTCAGGGCCTGGTCCGTATCCAGAGCGTGGCCCGGCTCCTGGCCCTTGCAGATCAGCACCGGATCCAGGACCACATTGGCGAAGCTGTTTTCCTGCAGGGCCCCGGCTACGGTGCTGATCGTGGCAGGGCTGCCCAGCATGCCGATCTTCACCGTGTCCAGAACCGAAGGCGCGCCCGACGCCGGACCGTACGCCGCCGTCGTCGCCTCCAGCTGGTCGGCAATCACCTGCTGGTCCATCGGCACGAAACGGTGGTTCCAGCTGTCCTTCGGATCGAACGAGACGACGCACGTCAGGTTGGCGATGCCAAAGACGCCGAGCTCCTGGAAGGTCTTCAGGTCAGCATGGGCGCCCGCGCCACCGGTGGCTTCGGAGCCTGCGATGGTGAGGACGACGGCGGGGCCGGCGGCGGACAGTGTTGCGTCAGTGGAAGCGGAAGTCATGTGCCCATCCTGCCACCCGCCGTCGGACCCCTGCCAAACCGGTGCCTCAAGTCCCCACACGCCGGAAAGGTGCCAGATCGCCGGAAAAAACCGGCGATCTGGCATCTTTCCGGCGGTTGGGCGCTCCGGCGGCATGGCTACCGCCGCAGCGCGGCAAGGATACGGGCTTTGAACTCATGCTCGCGGAAAAGATCGGCCCAGGTCACACGGACAAGGGTCCAACCATTCTCGGTGAGCTCCTTCTCGCGCTGCCGTTCCTGAAACAGCACCTCGGCCGTTGGCTTGTAGTCGAAGTACTTCGTTTTCCCGTCGAATTCGAGTGCGACCTTTTGCTCCTTCCACGCGAAGTCCAGCCGGTAGCGGCCAGCACGCGCAGCTACCGCCACCTGGGGTTCCGGCAGGGGGAGTTTCAGCCGTATCAGGAGTTCGCGCGTGAGTGTCTCACCGGCCGATTCGGAGCGTGAATCTGCGTTGGCGAGCGCCAGCCGGAGGGTCCGGATGCCGCGGCGTCCCTGCAGGCCCTCAGCCATGCGTTCCATCAGGGCTTTATCAGCACAGAGCCGGAGGGCATGGTCCGTCAGCACCAGTGCCTGCCGGTAACCCAGCATCATGGCGCAATCCACGACTGTCCTCTCCAGCGAGGTCACCCGGAGGCCGGCGAGAGTCACCACCTCCGGTGCGGTCCAAGGCCGGGTGTGGCCCTGGACATCCTTGCCGAGCCGCTCGCTGGAAGGATTCCCCCGCAGCAGAAGGTGGATCACGTCATCAACATCCCATAGATATAAACCGTGCAGCCGGGCAGCCGAAGTGTGGCTGTACACATAGCGGCCCGCCGAGGTGGTCAGCGTCCCGTGCGCATGGGCGCGAATCAGCTGCCTGCTGCGGACGGGACGCGTCTGCTTCTCCCACAGCTCGGCGCGGATGTAGCATCCGTGGCGGAGGCGGACCAGCTGCCCGTGGAGGACCAGAGCCTTGATGGCCCGGGCATTGAGGCCCCTCTCGTGCAGTTGTCCCGTTCGCCACAGGTTGCCGGTGCCCGGAAGCGCGGGGAGCGGGACTGGCCGTTGCGGTGTCATCCCGACAGGATCCTGCCGCTACGGCAGCTCCGGGAGGCGCCGCCGTGGTCATGTGGAAAACGGGCCAGGGCCCTCCCGAGTCCCGGGATCGCCGGAACCCGTCCGGTTCGCCGCAACCTTCCGGCGATCCGGCAGGTTTCCGGCGAGTTCGACGGCGGGCGCCGGGTTAGCCCTTCAGGGACCGGTCCAGCAGGGAACGCAACTCGCGGAAGTGCCGCTCCGTTGCTTCGGGGTTGAAGGCTGAGGTGTCCGCCATGGTGTAGCCGTGTGGCGCCCCTTCGTAAATCCCGTTGGAGGCCTCAAGCCCGGCGTCCTTGAGCGCTTCGCCGAGGCGAGCGACGGCGTCGGGGGCCATGCTCCGGTCGTGGTCCGCGTGGCCGAAGACGAACCTCGCGCGTGCCTTCCCCAGCCCCAAGTGCGGGCTGTCCGGGTCCTCCGTCGCCAGCCCACCGCCGTGGAAACCGCCACACGCGGCCACCAGGTCCGGGTGGGAGGTGGCCGTGCGGACCGCGAGCCTGGCGCCCATGCAGTAGCCGGTGGTCCCGATGGGGCCGGGTGCGATGCCGTCGAGCATTGCCAGTGCCGAAACCCAGGCATCGATGTCCGGCAGGGCCTTGTCCGGTGTCAGGCGGCCGACCCGCGGGAATGCAGCCTTGCCCGCGGCTTCCCGGCCCTCCTGGGTGGTCATGTCCATTGAAGGGGCCAGCTCCGCAACCGTTCCCTCCCGGTAGAAAACATTCGGTGCCAGCACCACATACCCCCAGTCCGCGATGCGCTGGGCCATGTCCTGGAGGCGGGGCCGCAGGCCGAACGCGTCCATATACAGGATGACACCGGGGAACGGGCCCTCTCCGGTGGGCGGACGGGCGACGAGGGCTTCGGCAGGGCCTGCTGGGGCCTGGATCTCGATGAGCATTTGGTCAGGATAGCGGAGGCCCCCGGGCGCGACGCTCAGGAGTAGTACCGGCCCAGGGTTTCAGCCTTGAAGTCAAAGAAGGTACCGGCTTCGATGGCCAGCCGGGCGTCATCCACCATCTTCACCACGAACCGCTCGTTGTGGATGGAGATCAGGGTAGCGGAGACCATCTCCTTTGCCTTGAAAAGATGGTGGATGTAGGCCCGCGAGTAGTTGGCGCAAGCGTAGCAGTCGCAGCCGTCCTGCAGCGGCCCGAAATCGCGCTTGTACTTGGCGCCCGAGAGGTTGAACCGGCCGTACGGGGTGTAGAACGCCGAGTTCCGGGCCACCCGGGTGGGGGAAACGCAGTCGAAGGTGTCGGCGCCGTTTTCGATGGCCGTGAAAATGTCATCGGGCTCGGAAATACCCAGCAGGTGTCGCGGCTTGTCCTCCGGCAGTTCCTCGTTGCACCACCGCACGATGGTGCCCAGGTTCTCCTTCTCCAGCGCCCCCCCGATGCCGAACCCGTCGAACGGCATGGCACCGAGGTCCCGGCAGGCCTTCCGGCGCAGGTCCTCATACTGCGCACCCTGGATCACGCCGAACAAGGCCTGGTACGGTTTGCCCGCCCGTTCCCCGGTGAGGCGGAAGTGCTCCTCGAGGCAGCGCTCCGCCCACAGCCGGGTGCGTTCCAGGGACTCCTCCTGGTAGCGACGGGAGTTCTGCAAGGTGGTGAGCTCGTCGAAGGCGAACATGATGTCCGCACCGATCTGGTGCTGGACCTGCATGGAAATTTCGGGGGAGAAGCGGTGGCGGTCCCCGTTGAGGTGGGACTTGAACCAGACCCCGTCGTCGTCAATGTGCGCCAGGCGTTCCTTGCCGGGGGCAACGGCATCGTCCGGGCCGGAGGCGTCCACCGATTTCATGTCGATGACCTTTTTGAAGCCGGACCCAAGGCTCATTACCTGGAACCCGCCGGAGTCCGTGAAGGTGGGGCCGGGCCAGTTCATGAAAGCACCCAGGCCGCCGGCTTCATCCAGGATGTCCGGGCCAGGCTGGAGGTACAGGTGGTACGCGTTGGCGAGCAATGCCTGGGCGCCCAGGCCCGCCATGGATTCCGGGAGCACCGCTTTCACGGTGGCCTTGGTGCCGACGGCAATAAACGCCGGCGTCTGGATGTCGCCGTGCGGGGTGGTGATGGTGCCGGTCCGGCCCAGGAACTCTCCGCCGTTGCCGGCCACTTGCGCGTCCGTGGGCGGGTTGGACTCCGCCAGGCGCGTGCCCACCGTGAAGGAAAACTGTGACCGGGTAGCAGGCAGGGCGAAGGCGGGGTTGGCTGGCACGGTACCAGTGTGCCAGCAAACCCGGCCGCCTTAACAAACCACCGGGGCCCTCAGCTGGCGGGGTCCGACCCCGGGTAGTTGCTGGACCGCCAGGAATCCCAGGACGACCTGATGGCCTCGAGCCTGCCCGCACCCAGCTCGTAGGTGGAGGCGATGACCAGCGAGCCCTCGCCCTCGGCCCGGACATCCTTGATGGCGGGATGATCGGCCACCACCAGCAGCCCTTCGCCGTGCTCGGCGTAGCTGTGCACCGTGAGTCCCACCTGGTGGCTGGTCCGGAACCAGACCTTGCCGCTGATCTCCTCGCCGCTGTCCAGCGTGACCTGGTACGGCTCGCCGGGTGCAGGAAGGTTGGCAAGCCCCAGCTTTTCGATCGCGGAGCCCTTTCCGTCCGTCAGGTGCAGGAACAGGGTATGGCGCTTGCCGTGCGGGTGGCGTTCCAGGGCGAAGCGGAGCTGCTGCAGGAAGGTCAGCCACCCCTGGGTGATGTCCTCGTCCCAGGCCGCCCACTCGGAATCATGGTCCAGTGCCCCGCGGGTAACGCTGACCCGGGTTCCTTCGGGCACCGGGTGCAGTTCAAACGTGTCCCCGCCGTGCACCGTGAGCCTGGTGTGGTCCGCAGATTCCTCCACGTCGCTGGAGAAGTAGATCTCCTTGATCTCGGATTCCAGGTCCTCGGCCTGCCAGCCGTGCCACTGTGCCACCTTGGACGGTTCGCGCAGCATGGTCCAGACCTGCGGCGCGTCGGCGTTGATCACTACGCTGAGATTGTTCGTCATAGCCCCGAATGTACGCCCCGCACAGGGGCCCGGGTAGGGGGAAATCCCCGTATGGGGACAGCGCCCGGAGGTCAGGCGCGGACCGACTCCAGCTCATTGCTGATGCGCCGCTCCAGTTCGGACATCCCGATGGTCTCCGAGCCGCCGTGGGCCCGCAGGAACAGCAGGGATTCCAGCCGCAGCAGCCGCCATTCACGTTCGGCGTCATGGTTGGAGTTGTCGATCGAGCGGAAGATTTCCTTGTCGTACAGGTTGGGTTCGTTGAGCGAGCGCTGCCGCACCCTGGCGGCCATCCGCGCCTTGAACGGGTCCGTTTCCTGGTTTTCGGGGGTGCGGATCAGTTTTTCGTAGACTTCGGCGCGTTCATCCTGGCCGTCCTGCCGGCAGATGTAGCTGGCCAGCGCCAGGGCTGCTTCCACCGAGCTCCACCGGCCGGGATTGCCGTCATACGGCAGCACCGTGAGGAGGTCCGCCACCGACAGGGCGCCGTCGGGGTCCTTGAGCGTGATGAACAGTTCGTGCGCCAGGTCGCTGAGGTCCTTCAGGCAGCTTCCGGACTTGAAGTTGACGCCCTTGGAAAGCCGGTCGGCCAGGAGCAGGACGCCCTGGGCATCCGGGTGCGCCTCGGCGGCGGCTTCCACCACGGATTCGGGAGTGCCGGCCGGTGCCGGGATAAGCGCAAGTTCCTCCTCGCTGGGCCCGGTCACCGCAGGCGGGGCCGGCGGCAGCGGAGGTACGACGACGGCGGGCGCCACAGCGATGGGCCCGGTCCCGGCGCCGGGCTGCTCCTGCCCCGTGGCTGTTTTGGGCGGGCCGTCGTTGGGTGCGTCGGCCTCCACGGGCGGCGCGGTCTCCGGAAGGTTTGCCGGCAGCGGAAGCTGGGTGACGTCGTCGTGCGTTCCCTCCACCACGGTGACCATTGTGCCGATGGCCACCCGCAACGTCCCGCCGCCGGAAAGGCTTGCCAGCACCAGTGCCGGGGAGCCGAAATCGTCGTGCTCGAGCTCCACCTGGTCGATTTCGGCGGTGCGCCGGCCGTCGGGGAGGAGGATGTGGCTGCCGGTGGTCAGAGATCCAGCCTGCTGTTCACGGTGGTGCCTGGCGGCTGGTGTTTCGGTCATGGGAGTCCTTAGGTTCTCTTGCGGTCCGCCCTACAGTCTACAAAGGCGGGCACTCAAAACCGGGGACCCCCACGTCCCGGCGGGGTGGTTAGAAG
Organism: Paenarthrobacter sp. 22069; assembly: GCF_052046035.1. Classification (NCBI taxonomy): domain Bacteria; kingdom Bacillati; phylum Actinomycetota; class Actinomycetes; order Micrococcales; family Micrococcaceae; genus Paenarthrobacter; species Paenarthrobacter sp. 22069. The sequence goes on from NZ_JBQEQF010000018.1 coordinate 69,437, forward strand.
CCCACGCCTGCGAACGCCAGGGCCTGCCGGATCAGGCCGCCGCGGCCGCCGGAAAACTCCATTTGGACGCCGGGGCTGAGGACTTCCTGCGGGGTCATCCAGGTCAGTTCCAGGGCGTCCTGGCGGGGCTCGCACTCACCCGTCACCGGGATGACGTAGGCCAGGGACACGGCGTGTTGCCGCTCGTCCGTGAAGCCGGTCTGGGACGGTGCGGGGAAGTATTCGGCAACGGTGAATGGCACAGGGCTGAGCGGGAGCTGCGGAAACGCCAGGGGGCCGAGGTCCTTTTCCATATGCCGCAGCAGGGCGGCGCGGATGGTCTCACGGTAAATGACCCGGCCGGACACCAGCGAACGCACCATGGTTCCGTCCGCGTCCGCCTGCAGCAACGTGCCCACCTCGTTGACGTACCCCAGCGGATCCAGCCGGACCGGCACTGCCTCCACGTACACCATGGGCAGGCGCCCCCGTGCCTCAAAGAGGTCTTCTTCAGAGAGCCAGCCGGGATTCGGGTCAGGTGTGCGCACGTTCATGCTTAAGTTCTACCCCATGGGGCGGCGCTGGGAGACCCACACGGTGGCGGGCGCGTTGGGGCTGCCGGCGTCCGGATTGGCCACATGCAGGGTGCTGCCGAAGGCCTCTTCGGTCAGGCTGGTGGCGAAACCTGCGGCGGCCAACCGCTCCTGCAGGGGCTCCAGCCCGCCTCCGTACTCGAATCCCAGCCCCGCGCGGGACGGCCCCGACGCCGGGCGCACCAGGAGGACCCCGCCGTTCTTGGCCGTGAAGTCGGCTGTTTCATCATTGTCCGGCACCGGGCGCGGCCGCGCTCCAATATGCAGCAGCGTCCGGGCCGCAGCCTCGGGGTCAGCGGTGTACCAGACGCCGACGACGGCCAGCGAGGGGTCGGCATCCGCGCACTGGGCGAAATGGGCTGCCTTGTCAGCCACGAAGCTGAAGCCGTCCGGCGCAGTGATCCTGCAGGTCTCCTCTCCGGCCGGAGCCAGCTCCGCCGGTCCGGTTCGGTCTTCCTGCGTTCCGTCCTCGTGGGCCGCCAGGTTGGTGCGGCGCGCAAATTCCGCAACATCCCCCACCTCAACCGCAAATACTGTCCCGCCGTCCTGCCCGGATCCTGCCTCTGCGGGCTGCAGCGCCAGCCGTCCGGACGCCGAATCGAAGACCTGGCGCCCGCCGTCGTCCTCTGTCTGGACCATCCCCAACGCCGTGAGGAGCTGCTTCCAGGACTCGGTGCGGGACGTGGAATGGACGGGGCGGACTCGGAGCATGGCGTTGTCCTTGGTGCTGGGGGACGGGTCTGTAGGGGCAATGATGCCACGTGACGCGGCGCTGCACACGGGGCTTGTGAACGGGCTTTTCAACGGCAGAATTAGGCCATGGCCGAAGACCTTGAGGAACTGCTGGTGCCCGATGCCGCTGCCTGGCGCGCCTGGCTGGAGGAGAACCACGGCACCAGCCCCGGAGTGTGGCTGGTCCTGCACAAGAAGGGCGGGTCGGTGACCAGCCTGGATTATCCGGCAGCCCTGGACGAGGCCCTGTGCTTTGGCTGGATCGACGGACAGCTGCGCCGCCGGGACGACGAAAGCTCCTTCCAGCGGATGACCCCGCGGCGCCCCCGGAGCGTCTGGTCCGCCCGGAACGTTGGCCATATCGCCCGGCTGGAGGAAGCCGGAAAAATGACCGACGCCGGCCGGGCAGCCGTTGCCGCTGCCAAGGCCGACGGCCGCTGGGACGCAGCCTACGGCGGCCAGGCCGATCTGGAAGTCCCGGCAGACCTCGCCGCCGCCGTCGCTGCCAACCCGGCGGCGCAGGGGATGTTCGAGGTCCTCACCAAAACCAACCTGTTCGCCCTGGTGTACCGGACCAACTCCGCAAAGCAGGCCGCCACCCGCGAGCGCCGGATCGCAGGCTTCGTGGACATGCTGGCGAGGGGGGAGACGCCTTATCCGCAAAAGAAGCGGCCCTCCGGCATGGACCCGGAGGCGGCCGGGTAACGTCATCCGGTTGGGTCCCGGGAGCCGAACCGGTAGAATCGATGGTTCACTTGCGCTGGTGCCGTTCCCCGATCCGGGGGACGGCATTTGTGCATTCAGCGACGGATCGACACCACCATGCCCTCCACCCTTCCCGGAACATTCCTTGCCGCCCTTCGGCGCCGCCCGATCCTTTGGTCGGCGGTGGCCGCGGTGGCAGTCCTGGCCCTGGCCGTTTCGCTGGTGCTTGCCGGAAGCGGGCAGGAAGACCAGCAGGAAGGCGCCCGGCCCGGACCTGCCGGTTCCTCCGCCGCCCCCTCGGAAACCGCCCCCTCGGAAGGGACTCCGGCTCAGGGTCCCGGTTACCGGCCCGCCTACCACCTCAGCCCCGACCAGCGCTGGATGAACGATCCCCAACGGCCCTTCCTGCTGGACGGGGTCTGGCACTACTACTACCTTTACAACGCCGACTACCCGGAGGGGAACGGCACGGAATGGTTCCACGCCACCAGCACCGACCTGGTGCACTGGAAGAACGAGGGCGTGGCCATCCAGAAATTCCGCAACGGCCTGGGCGATATCGAGACGGGCTCCGCGGTGGTGGACACGGAGGGCACGGCAGGGTTCGGCAAGGGGGCGGTCATTGCTGTCCTGACCCAGCAGCATGACGGCGTCCAGCGCCAGTCCCTGTTCTACTCCACGGACAAGGGCTACAGCTTCCAAAGCTATGGGCAGAACCCCGTGATGGAGAATCCCGGCGCCGAGGACTGGCGGGACCCGAGGATTGTGCGCGACGACGCCAACAACCAATGGCTGATGCTGCTCGCCGAAGGGTCGAAGATCGGCTTCTACACCTCCAGGGACCTGAAGCAATGGACGTATGTTTCCGGATTCCGGCAGGACGGCCTGGGCATCCTGGAATGCCCCGACTTCTTCCAGATGGATGTTGACGGCGACTCCGCCAAGCGCACCTGGGTCCTGGCCGCCAGCGCCAACGGCTCCTCCGAGGGCCGCACCACCGGGCTGGCGTACTGGACCGGCAGTTTCGACGGGAAGGCATTCACCCCCGAGGGCGGGCACCAATGGCTCGACGGCGGAGCGGACTTCTACGCCGCCGTCACCTGGGACGACCCACGGCTTCCCGATGTCCAGCGCAAGGCGTCCCGCCACGCCATCGGCTGGATGAACAACTGGGCGTACGCACGGCAACTGCCCCCGACGGACTGGCACGGGGCCGCATCGGTGGTCCGCGACATCCGCCTGGAGTCCGGTAGTGGCCGCCCTGTGCTGGCGTCGTCCCCCACCACGGCGCTGACGTCGCTGGAGGGGGAGCCGGCCCACGTGCCAGGCGGCGGGCTGGGGGACGGGAGGGCGCTTCCGGTGCCTGACAGCGGAGCCTTCAAGGCCGACGTCGAACTGGAAAGACCTGCCGGCGGGACCGGTGACGCCCGGCTCCTCCTGCAGAGCGGGGGCACCACCTACGCCACGGTCGGTTATGACTTCGCGTCCGGCCGCGCCTTCGTGGTCCGTGACGGCGACGCCGTGGCCGGGGGCAAGGACAGGCCGGCCGGCTCCGCCGCGGACGATGCGTACCGGGCGGCCCGGTCAGTGGAGGCCCGGCCTGCCGGAGACATCGTGCGCCTGACAGTGTTCGTGGACAGGTCCTCGGTGGAGGTTTTCGTGGCCGGGCAGACGGTGACGTCGCTCGTATTCCCGCCGGCGGGCCACCGGGAGGCGCGCCTGGCGGGGGACGGCGGGGTGCAGCTCAAGGGCGGCACCGTCACTCCGCTGGCCGGCATCCGCTAGGCGCAAGGCCGGCCCGCCGCGCTGACCGACGCCGCGGCCTCCAGGGTCATCCAGGCCTGGAGCTGGGTGGAAAGCTCGACGGCGGCCCCCGGCGGATACGTCGCGGCCGCCGGTTGGGCGGCATGCATGGAGAAGATGCTCCTGCCCGCCAGCCGGGGTCCTGCTTCGCCGTTGCCCACCGGGCGGCGGCCGGTCCAGAACGCCTCCGCGGTGTCCGTCACCAGACGGGCAGCGGTGTCCCGCGTGGAGCCGGGGAGCCGGGGGTCCGCCGCAGCGAGCGCCAGGTAGCGGCAGAGGATCCCGGTGAACAGGCCGCCGTCGCCGGTTCCGTCGCAGCGGAGCACGCTGCGCTGCATCGAACCGTCCTGCCTCGATGGGGCGGCCGGGATTGTCAGCCTGCGCCGCACGGACTCCACCAGCACCGCGGCCCGGGCCAGGTTCGCGTCCCCGCCCACTTCCAGGAGTGCCCCCAGCACCGGCCCCTGGTTGTACGTGTACACGGCGCGCTCCAGCACCACCTCGCCGGCGGGGGTGAGGCGCGCGCCGTCCAGGTACAGTTCCTGGTCCGGGTCGAAAAGAGTGGCGTCGAGCCAGTCCAGCAGGGCCTGAGCCTTGGCTTGCTGTCCGGTGCGGGCGTAAAACAGGGCCACCGGCGCCGTGGCCGGGGTGTTCTTGAAGTCCCGCTTCCTGCTCCAGAACGTGCCGCCGCCCAGGTCGTCCGTGCAGGCGGCGTCGAACTGGAGCGTGAGCGATGCCCTGACCGCTGCGTTGCGCCGGCGGCCCGGGCGCCGGCTCTCCTCGGCCAGGCTGTCCAGCCGGAGGGTGGCCAGGGCAAGCCAGGCCATGTCGTCGTAGTAGTTGTTGACGAAGGTCAGGGCGTTGCGGAGCCTGATACCGGTGACCAGGCGTGAGGCCAGGCGCCCCGCGCTGGGCCGCTGCGGTCCGTTGAACCGGGCCGCCGGAGTGGCCCCTCCGCCAAGCTCCCGCCGGCCGGTGTCCACCAGGCAGTCCACATAGTGCGCCTGCCACCAGTAGTGCCATGGCAGGAGCAGCGCTGCGGCAGGCCTGGCACGCCGCAGGGTCGCCAGCCACCGCTGCGGCCATCCGGCTGCTCCCTGTTCCTGCCCTGGGTCCTGTTCCTGACCCCCGGGAGCAGGCCCCTGCCCCGCCGGAGCCTGGGTGCCTGCCCTGGGCTGCTTGCCCTGCCAAAGGATGGCACCCAAGTGGGTTCCCGGCAGGAACAGGAGCCTCCGGCCAAACAGTGCGGTCACGGACCGGGCCGCGTGGTTCGCCTTCTCCTGCCATCCGTCGTCCGGGTCGCTCGTGGAAGTCATGCCGTCCACCCTAACGGGGCACCCTGCCGCGTTTCCCGCCCGCGGCGCCAAAGAGTGCGGGCGTGCCCGATTTCAGTTAACATTCATTAACTGTTGCCCGACGCCGCGCCGTGGCATGGGAACACGCATCAAGGAGGATGTATGGACATCGCAGGCAGCGTCGCACTGGTGACAGGCGGCGCCTCCGGGCTGGGGGCAGCTACGGCACGGAGGCTGTTCGACGACGGCGCCTCCGTAGTGCTCCTTGACCTGCCGTCCTCGGCCGGGCAGGCGTTGGCGGACGAACTGAACGCCCGCGCCGCAGCCGGCCAGTCCGCCGCTTTCGCCCCGGCGGACGTGACGGACGAGGCCGACGTCCGCGCCGCCGTCGGGACCGCCTCAGGGCTGGGACCGCTGCGGATCGTGGTGAACTGCGCCGGAATTGCCACTCCCGGGAAAGTGCTGGGACGGGACGGCGTGCTGCCCCTGGAAACGTTCAGCAAGGTCGTCCAGGTCAACCTGATCGGGACTTTCAACGTCCTGCGGCTGGCAGCCGAAGCGATGGTGGCCACCGAGCCCGCCGCCACCCCGCTGGGCGGCCCGGAACGGGGCGTCATCATCAATACCGCCTCCGTGGCTGCCTTCGACGGGCAGATCGGACAGCCCGCCTACTCAGCGTCCAAAGGTGCGGTGGCTGCCATGACGCTGCCCCTCGCGCGCGAGCTGGCGCGCTCGTTGGTCCGGGTGGTCACTATTGCGCCGGGAATCTTCGAAACCCCCATGATGGCGGGCCTGCCGCAGGAGGCCCAGGACTCCCTGGGCGCCCAGGTTCCGCACCCGTCACGGCTGGGAAAACCCGCGGAGTACGCCAACCTGGTGGCGCACATCGTGGACAACGCCATGCTGAACGGTGAAACCATCCGCCTGGACGGCGCCATCCGGATGGGACCGAAATGAGCGCGCCGGACATGCCGCAGCTGCCGGCACCGGACTTTTTCGCCGTCGAATCGATGCTGGGCCAGGACGAACGGAACAAACTGGCCGAACTCCGCGACTTCCTCGCCGCCGAGGTGGCACCCCACGCCGGCGACTGGTGGAACAAAGCCGAATTCCCCGCCCACATCCTGCCCAAGCTCGCCGCCCTGGAACTGAGCACGCCCGTCCACCGCGGCTACAGCCACCTCTTCGCCGGGCTCGTCATTGCGGAGATAACCCGGGTGGACACCTCCCTGGCCACGTTCTTCCTGGTGCACCACGACCTCTTCGTCGAGTCGCTGCACACCTTTGGCAGCAAGGACCAGAAAGAGCGGCTCCTGGCCGACGCTTCGGAGCTGCGCACCACCGGTGCCTTCGCCCTGACCGAACCCCTGCATGGTTCCGATGTGGCCGGCGGGCTGGAGACGAGGGTCCGGCGGATCTCCTCCAGCACGGGAGAAGCGGACGGCGACGGCGACACCTGGGTGCTCAACGGCGCCAAGCGGTGGATCGGCAACGGGACGTTCTGCGACTACATGCTGGTGTGGGCCCGGGACGAGGCGGACGGTTCCGTGCGGGGCTTCATCGTGGACGCCACCCTGCCGGGGGTCAGCCGGAGCAGGATCGAGAACAAGATCGCCCTGCGCACCGTCCAGAACGCCGACATCGTATTCCAGGACGTCCGGGTTCCGGAAGCGGACCGGTTCAGCGGGATCAGCAGCTTCGAAGACACCAAGGAACTGCTCCGAAGCTCCCGGATCATGGTGGCCTGGCAAACGGTGGGCCAGCAGCTGGCCGCTTTCGACGTCGCCCGGCAGTACGCAGTCGAACGCCACCAGTTCGGCCGCCCGCTGGCGCATTTCCAGCTCATCCAGCAGCAGCTGGTGACCATGCTGGGCAACACCGTGGCAAGCATGTCCATGATGGCCGGGATCGCCAGGCTGCAGGACAACGGCGGGGCGGGCATGCCCCAGGTGGCGCTGGCCAAGTCCTACCTCAGCGCCCGGATGCGGGAAACCGTGGCCCTGGGCCGTTCCATCCTGGGCGGGAACGGCATCGTCACCGACTACCGGATGGCCAAGATTTTCGCCGACGCAGAGGCCATCTACACCTATGAGGGCTCGTTCGAGGTGAACACCCTGATCGTGGGCCGGGCCATCACCGGGATCTCAGCCATTTCCTAAGCGGGGTAGGGCTCTTTCTCGCCGGCCTCCACCCGGATGTCGAGGCTGTTGTTCTTCACCGGCATGGGGCAGGTGCCGTAGGGGGTGAAGGCGCTGGGGTAGTTGATGGCCCGGTTGAAGTCCAGCACCACGGAGCCGTCCGGCCGGGGTCGGGGGAGTGAGAGCTTGCGCCAATCGTCCGTGGTGTCGCCGTTCGTTTCGTCATGGAACGTGACGGTCAGGGCGCCAAGCTTCTCCTCTTCCGCCTGGAGCCGGAACTCGTGCCTGCTGCCCGGGAAGCTGAACACTACCTCGCCAACGGAGCGGTGCACGCCGTCAACCAACGGGTTCGCGGTCCCGATCGGCACGTCCACCGGGGCGGGGTAGGGCTCGAACCGGCCCGCCACTTCCCAGTCCGGGTTGTACGGAAAGGTGGGCACGCCGTCGAACTCCGTAAAGACCGGCGATGCCGCGTCCCGGGTCCGGACCGCATATCTGCCGCCGCGCATGGCCAATTCCACCACCACCTGGTCCCCGTCGGGGCCGCCGAACTGCACCCACATCAGCGATTCCTCGTCCGCCAGGACCGCGGAGATGGTGCCGTCCACTGTTTCCCCCGACTCCAGCAGCGTGAGCTCGTCGGACGGAACCGCGGTGAGGAACGCCGTCGTACCTTCTCTTGAATCGGTGCCGTCCGTGGACCACAGGCCGGGGACAAGTTCGACGGCGGTGGGCGAGTCCTCGAGCCACTGGAGCGACGTGAGGGTGAGCCAGCCGTGCGGGGCTGCCAAGGCCTTGTTGCGGTTGGCGCGGAAGCGCTGCCAGCGCTCCACCCGCGCGGTTGACGTGGCGGCGGCTGGGGTAGTGGTCATGGTTCCTTCCGGTTGCGTCTGCCCACGCTACAACCGCGGCCCATTCCCGTTCATTCCGCCTGCCGGTACGGCTCACTGGGTATTTGCCGCCGCGGACTGCCTGCCGGCCGGCCCGGGGGGTAGCGTTCTGCCATGAGGATCGCAGTTCTTGGTACGGGCACCGTAGGGCGGGCGCTGGCGGCAGCGTTCAACAGGCTGGGACACGACGTTGTCCTGGGTACACGGGACCCCGGCGAAACCGCCGCCCGCAGCGCCCCCGATGCCATGGGCGGCCCGCCCTTCAATCAATGGCTGGAAGGCCACGCCGGCATCAGGCTGGCGACGTTCGCGGAAGCGGCAGCCGACAGCGAACTGGTGGTCAACGCCACGAACGGAACTGCATCACTGGCGGCCCTGGCTGCGGCCGGCGAGGCACGGCTGGCAAGGAAGATTCTCATGGACGTCTCCAACCCGCTGGACTCCACGCAAGGCATGCCGCCGGTGCTGAACCCGGTGAACACCGAGAGCCTCGCCGAGCGCATCCAGCGGGCGTTTCCCGAAGCCCGGGTGGTGAAGACGCTCAACACGATGAACGCCGGGCTGATGGTGGACCCGCAGCGCCTGGCTGACGGGGAGCACTCCGTGTTCCTGTCCGGCGACGACCCCGACGCCAAGAAAACCGTGGCCGGACTCCTGGCGGAGCTCGGCCACAAGGACATCATCGACCTGGGCGACATCACCAGTGCCCGCGGTGCCGAAATGGTGCTGCCGCTGTGGCTGCGGCTCTTTGGCGCGCTGGGAACCCCCGACTTCAACTTCAAGGTGGTCCGCCGGGGTTGAATGGGTGGGTGGACATCCTCGCAGGAGTAAACCGGGAATGGCTGGCAGCGCTGACCTGGCTCGCGGCGCTTGCCGCAGGCGGGGCTGTGCTGCTCTGGCGCCGACGCCGGCCCGACCTCGCAGCGCTGGCCGCCGTCGCCGTCTTTATGGCAGCGAACACTGGCGCCGGCATCTATGTCCTGAACCACCTTGCCGACGGGCGCTGGGGCGGGGACGCGCACGCCAGGCTTGACCCGCCGTCGTTTTCCGGAACGCCGGTGGTGGGCCAGTTCCTGCAGCCGCTCAACGCGGCGATGGCCGACCTGGCGGGAAGGGCCAACGATTTCATCGACTTCCAGGCCGCCCTGCCCGTGGCGCTGGGTTTCTTCGCGGCCGCCGGGTGGGCCCTGGCCGCCATGGTTCCGGTGGGGCTGGCGGCTGCCGCCGTGCAGGCCCGGGACGCCCGCCGCCGGAAGGCCGAGGCCGCAGCCTGGCAAAACGAGGTGGAGAAACTCCGCGCTGAAGTGGACGCGCTCAAACGCCACGTGGGGTATCGCGACATCTTTTGAGACGGATTCCACTGCTGAACGGGACCGGGGGTAGCATCTTTAGCTAGTAACGTGGCTCACAGTATCCAGCGCAGTGTACGAGCCAAGTCCCGAAACCCTCGAAAGATTGCTTCCATGGCTCACACTGCAACACCGCCCGAAACCGACCTCGCCGCTGAACTGCGCGCGGATGTCCGGCGCGTATCCACGCTGCTGGGCGAGTCCCTGGTCCGCCAGCACGGCCCGGAACTGCTGGACCTTGTGGAGCAGGTCCGGCTCCTCACCAAGGAATCGAAGGAAGCTGCGCGCGGCGGCGCGCATGCCACCGGGCCCTGGAGCGCGCACGACGTCGTCGCCCAGGTCCGCGAGCTGCTCGGCTCCCTGCCCATCGAGCAGGCAACCGACCTGGTGCGTGCCTTCGCGTTCTACTTCCACCTCGCCAACGCCGCGGAGCAGGTCCACCGCGTCCGCGGGCTGCGCACGCGTGCCGAGAAGGACGGCTGGCTGGCCAAGACAGTGGCGGAGATCGCCACGCAGGCCGGCCCGGACGTACTCCAGGAAGTGGTCAACGCACTGGATGTCCGCCCCATCTTCACCGCCCACCCCACCGAGGCCTCCCGCCGCTCGGTACTGGACAAGATCCGCAAACTTTCCGACGTCCTGTCCCGCCCCACCGTCGAGGGTTCCACGGGCCGGCGCAGGCAGGACCGCCAGCTGGCCGAAATAATCGACCAGATGTGGCAGACCGACGAACTGCGCCAGGTCCGGCCCACCCCGGTCGACGAGGCCAGGAATGCCATCTACTACCTGGGCGGCATCCTCACCGACGCCATGCCGGAAATGCTGTCCGAATTCTCCGAACTCCTCGGCGAACACGGAGTAACCCTCGCCTCCAAGGACGCCCCCATCCGGTTCGGCTCCTGGATCGGCGGCGACCGCGACGGCAACCCGAACGTCACCGCCGCCGTCACCCGCGAAATCCTGCAGATCCAGAACCAAAGCGCCATCCGGATCAGCATCGGCATGATCGATGAGCTGATCTCCATCCTGTCCAACTCCACCTCGCTGGCGGGGGCGGACGAAGCACTGCTCACGTCCATCGACGAGGACCTGAAGAAGCTGCCCGGCCTGGACAAGCGGGTCCTGGAGCTGAACGCGCAGGAGCCGTACCGGCTGAAGCTCACCTGCATCAAGGCCAAGCTCATCAACACCGGCAAGCGGGTTGCCGTGAACTCCAACCATGAGCACGGCCGTGACTACAGCGGAACGGACGAGCTCCTGGCCGACCTGCACCTGCTGGAGCTCTCGCTGCGGAACCACTCCGCTGCCCTGGCCGCGGACGGCTCGCTGGCCCGCGTCCGTCGCGCCATCGCCTCTTTCGGGCTGCACCTGGCCACCTTGGACATCCGCGAACACGCCGACCACCACCACGACGCCGTCGGCCAGTTGATGGACCGGATCGGCGGCCCTGGCCTGCGCTACGCCGAGCTGAGCCGTGAGGAACGCTTCGAAGTGCTCGGCTCCGAGCTTGCCTCCCGCCGCCCGCTGTCCGGCCACCCGATCAAGCTCGACGGCGCCGCCGACGGCACGTACGACGTCTTCCGCGAGATCCGCCGGGCCCTGCGCATGTACGGTCCCGACGTCATCGAGACTTACATCATCTCTATGACCCGGGGGGCCGACGATGTGCTCGCCGCAGCCGTCCTGGCCCGTGAAGCCGGTCTGATCAACCTCTTCGGCGACAAGCCGTACGCGAAGATCGGCTTCGCGCCGCTGCTGGAAACGGTGGAGGAACTGCGGGCCTCCGCCGAAATCGTCGACCTGCTGCTCTCAGATCCCTCCTACCGTGAACTGGTGCGCCTGCGCGGCGATATCCAGGAAGTCATGCTGGGCTACTCGGACTCCAACAAGGAATCCGGTGTGATGACCAGCCAGTGGGAGATCCACAAGACCCAGCGCAAGCTGCGTGACGTCGCCGCCAAGCACGGCGTGCGCGTCCGCCTGTTCCACGGCCGTGGCGGCTCGGTGGGCCGCGGCGGCGGACCCACCTACGACGCCATCCTGGCCCAGCCTAACGGTGTCCTGGAAGGTGAAATCAAGTTCACCGAGCAGGGCGAAGTCATCTCCGACAAGTACTCGCTGCCGGAGCTGGCCCGGGAAAACCTGGAGCTGTCCCTGGCCGCGGTGCTGCAGGGCTCGGCCCTGCACCGTGATCCGCGGACCTCGGAGGACCAGCGGGAGCGCTACGGGCACGTCATGGAAGCCATCTCGGACGCCGCCTTCGACCGCTACCGCAAGCTGATCGACCACCCGGACCTGCCCGCCTACTTCATGGCGTCCACGCCGGTTGAGCAGCTCGGTTCCCTGAACATCGGCTCCCGCCCGTCCAAGCGCCCGGACTCCGGCGCCGGGCTGGGTGGCCTGCGGGCCATTCCGTGGGTGTTCGGCTGGACCCAGTCGCGGCAGATCGTGCCCGGCTGGTTCGGGGTGGGCTCCGGGCTCAAGGCGGCGCGTGAAGCCGGCCATTCCGCCCAGCTGGTGGAAATGATGGACCAGTGGAACTTCTTCCGCTCGGTGCTCTCCAACGTGGAAATGACGCTCGCCAAGACGGACATGGACATCGCCGGTTACTACGTCTCCACCCTGGTCCCCGAGGAACTGCACCACCTGTTCCGGACCATCCGGGAAGAGTACGAGCTCACCGTCGCAGAGGTCCGGAAGCTGACCGGCGAGAACCTGCTCCTGGACGCACAGCCCACGCTGAAGCGCTCCCTGGAGATCCGCGACCAGTACCTGGACCCCATCAGCTACCTGCAGGTGGAACTGCTCCGCCGCATCCGCACGGAAGGCGAAATCAGCGGAGCCGAAATCGATGAGCGCCTCCAGCGGGCCATGCTGATTACGGTCAACGGTGTGGCGGCAGGCCTTCGCAACACCGGGTAATCCCCGCTCACATAAGGCCCCTTCTGCGCGAACGCCCGCTCACTCGGTGAGCGGGCGTTTCTCGTTTGCCGGCCACAAGTGGGCGCGCGTCTGGGTAGGGTTGAACGCATGCCTTCCTTCCAGACCCGCCTCAAGATCACCGGGCTCCGGCCGGGCAATCCGCCGGAGGCCGTGATGGACGCGGCCGTGGAGGCCCTGGGTACCCGGCACCACGTGGAGGCGCACCAGCTGCAGATCGCCGGCGGTGTGCCGCAACTCAACCTGCGCTTCCTCGTGGAGGCGAGCGAGTACAGCGGCGAGAACCGGCAGGCGGTGGAGTCGGCAGCCATGATGCGCGACGCCGTCGAACGGGTTGCGCTGACGGTTTCCCTCAGCGTGCTGCGGCGCAGCCGCGGCAAGTGGCTGCCTGTCTAGCCTGCGTCCGGGATGGGGTCGTCCTCCACGGGTGAGCGGTTGCCGCGGCGCCGGGTGACCAGGACCCCCACCACCGCGCCGATCACCAGGCCCACGGCAACGCCAATGAGTGAACTGGCCCAGAACGGCAGCCTCGTGGCGGACCCTGTGAAGTAGCCAAGGCCCACCAGCCAGGACGCCCATAGGACCGCGCCCAGCCCGGCGCACAGGCTGAAGCCCCGGACGGAAACGTTCGCAATTCCGGACGCGGCCGACGTCGCAAGCCGGCCACCCGGGATGAACCGGGCGCCGATGATGGTCCCGTACGTGGATGAACGCCCTGCCTTGGCCAGCGCCGAATGGATCCCGGCGTGGACCCGGCGGCCCCACTTCCAGCGGTCCAGCACGTGGCTGAGCCGCCGCCGGAAAAGCTGGAACACCACCATGTCGCCCAGCCAGGAGGCCAGGGCGGCGAGCGCCAGCACCAGGAACACGTTCGCGCGGCCGTCCGCGGACAGCGCGCCGCCGGTGATCACCACCATTTCGGACGGGATGGGCGGAAAAATGGCGTCGCCGATGACCAGCGGGATAACCCAGATGTAAAGGGCCGCTCCCCAGCTGTCAACGCTGCCGAAGTCCATTGCCACAAGGTACCGCACTTGGGAAACTGGCGGCATGCGGGTCTCGGTTCTGCAGGGTGACATTACGTTGCGGCGGGTGGACGCGGTGGTCAACGCCGCGAACGCGTCCCTGCTGGGCGGCGGGGGAGTGGACGGCGCCCTGCACCGCGCAGCCGGGCCGGAACTGCTGGCGGCCTGCCGGGAACTGCGGGCCAGGGAGTTGCCGCACGGACTGCAGACCGGTGCCGCTGTGGCCACACCTGCGTTCCGGCTGCCGGCCCGCTGGGTGATCCACACCGTGGGCCCCAACCGCCATGCGGGACAGACCAACCGGGCGCTGCTGGTGTCCTGCTTCAGTGAAAGCCTCCGGTTGGCCGAGACCCTGGAAGCCGGCGCGCTCGCGTTCCCCGCCGTGGGTGCCGGAGCCTACGGCTGGAGTCCGGCGGCCGTGGCGCAGGCGGCACTGGATGCCCTTGAAGGCTTCCGCGCATCGCATCCGGCCAGCGGCCTGGAGCTGGTGGAATTCGTGCTGCATACAGCGGAGGTGGAGGCGGTGTTCAGGGACGTGCTCGGACCGCTTCGCTGAGTTCCAGGGTGCTGCGGTACTCCACGGGGTTGCCCGAGATCGGGTCCACGAACCGGATCCCGCGGGCAAGGAGCTGGAGGGGTTTGCCGTAGTCGTCCGGGGCTTTGTCCAGCAGGTCCGGGTAGAACGCGTCATTGACGATCCCGAGTCCCAGCGAGGCCATGTGGACGCGGAGCTGGTGCGTCTTGCCGGTATGCGGTTCCAACCGGTACCTGGCCAGGCGCTGCCCGTTGCCGTTCACGGCGGTGCCTGAGGCACCCGCCGCCGTTCCGCCGTCGAACGTTTCCAGCCGCTCGATCCTGGTTTCAGCGTTCGGGTCGCCGTCCACCACCTCTGCCAGCAGGTAGCTGCGGGACTTGGTCATCCGGTTGCGGACCACCACGGGAAATTCGATGGCGGGATGCCCGGGCGCGGGCTCGGCGGCGGACACGCACTCGTATTCCTTCTGCACCTGCCGCTTCTCGAAGAGCACCTGGTACTTGCCCCTGGTTTGCGGATTGGTGGAGAAAAGCAGCACGCCGGCCGTCATGCGGTCCAGCCGGTGCATGGGAATCAGGTCCGGCAGGTCCAGCTGGTTCCGGAGGCGGACCAGGGCGGATTCCTGGATGTACGTGCCGCCCGGCGTGGTGGGCAGGAAGTGCGGCTTGTCCACCACCAGCAGGTGCTCGTCCTGGTGCAGGATGGTGATCTCCACAGGCAAGCGCGTCTCCGGCGGGAGGGTGCGGTAGTACCAGATGAAGGTGTGTTGCTGCAGGGGCGTGGAGCGGTCCAGTGGAGCCCCGCCCTCGCCGACGATCTCGCCGGCGTCGAACCGGTCCTCGATGCCCTGCGGATCGATGTGCCCCCAGCGGTGCATCATGTAGTCCATTGCGGTGTCCCACGGGCCCTCGTCCGGGAGGCGCAGACGGGTGGCGTTGACGCCGTCGCGCACGGGGAGGGGGGATTGCATCACCGGTCCATTCTACCGGCGGCGGTGTGGCCGCACCTGGCTACCGGGGTTGCAGCCGCCGAATCGTGGGAACGCGTCCAGCTCGCCGAAATGTTCCGGCGATCCCGGCGCTTTCCGGCGGGTCCGCGCCCGACGACAAAAAAGTTCTTGACAATAAAAGTTGTCGGTAGGCACACTGGAGGCATGCAGGACATTGCAGTCATCGAGGACCCGGCAGCCGCCGAAGCATCCCTGGACCCCATCCGCGCCAGGATCCTGCGGGAACTGGCCCAGCCGGCCTCCGCCACCCAGCTGGCCGTCCGCGTCGGGCTGCCCCGGCAGAAGGTGAACTACCATCTCAAGGCACTGGAGCGTCATGGCCTGGTGGAACTGGTGGAGGAACGCCGCAAGGGCAATGTGACCGAGCGCGTGGTGCAGGCTACCGCCGCCTCCTACCTCATTTCGCCTTTGGCGCTAAACACGGTGGCGCCGGATCCGGGCCGGTACGCGGACCGCTTTTCGGCGTTTTGGCTGCTGGCACTGGCCGGGCGCATGGTCCAGGAGGTCGGGAAACTGATCGCCGGCGCAGCCGTCGCCCGCCAAAAGCTGGCCACTTTCGCCATCGACGGCGAGATCACCTTCCGCACCGCCGCCGACCGTGCCGCCTTTGCCGAGGAGCTCGGCGTGGCCGTCACGCACCTGGTGGACAAGTATCACGACGCCGGCACGTCACCACAGGGGCGCAGGCACCGGCTGGTGGTGGCGCTGCACCCGGCCCTCAAAGAAACCGGCGCCTCCAAACAAACCAACACATCCAATGCAGGCAAGGAGCAGGACCAATGACCGACAAACGAAACTTCGAAATCGTCTCCGACACGGAGCTTCCCGCGACCCCCGAACGGGTGTGGGAGGCCGTGACCAACGGGACGCCCGGCTGGATGTTCCCCACGGACCAGTGGCCAGCGGTCCGGACAGTGGACGAGTATCCCCACCACCTGGTCTCCCGGATGGACGGTCCGGACGGTTGGTTCAACCAGCTCGAGCACGTGCTGGAGCCGCTGGACGGGGGCCGCGCCCGGCTGCATTACGTCCACAGCGGCATCTTCGCGGACAACTGGGACCAGCAGTACGACGGCGCCAGCCGCCACACCGGGTTCTACCTGCACACCCTGGGCCAGTACCTGAAGTACTTCGATGGTCGGCCTGTGGTGTTCACCGACATCCAGGGCCCCGGAGCGTCCCAGGCCCCGGACGGCTTCACCCGGCTCCGCGAAGCGTTGGGCGCCGGTTCCGCCGGGCAGGGCGCTGCGCTGGATGTGGAGCTCGACGGCGTGGGGCGGCTCAGCGGCGAGGTGGACTTCTCGAACGAGAACTTCCTGGGTGTGCGTACGGCGGAGGCCCTTTACCGGTTCTTCGGCCGCAACGCGTTTGGCGCACCTGTCGGCATGACCGTGCACGACTTCAGCGGCGCCGGTGACACCGAGGCCACTGCTAAGGCCTGGGGCGGCTTCCTGGAGCGCGTGTACGGATAGCCCTTCCTTCCCGCTTAGCGCCCCAGTGGCCGGAACGGTGCCGGGCCGCCGTACCTATCCGGCGGTTACGCACACCTCCGGCGATTCCAGTGGCGCCAGCTCAGGCGATGGCCATGGCTGGGGCCTTCTTCAGGGTCCTGCGCAGCTGGGGGGCCGCATCAAGCCGGTCCTGGGCTGCCCGCAGGCCCAGGACGGCGGCTTCCAGCTTCTCCGGCGGCAGGGTGAACGGCACCCTCAGATGGCGTTCGAACGCTCCGCCGATGCCGAACCGCGGGCCCGCAGCCAGCCGGATGCCGTACTCGGGGGCCAGCGCGGCCAGGGCAGTGCTTGAGGGTGCGGGCAGCCGGCACCAGACGGACAACCCGCCGGCAGGCGGCTGCACCTCCCATTCCGGCAGGTGCATAGCCAGCAGTCCGAGCAGTGCGGCCCGGTTCCGGCGGAGCATGTCCAGCCGGGCCGGCAGTGGTTCATCGAGGGCGCGGACCAGGTGTGCCGCCGCAAGCTGCTCCATGATGGGTCCGCCAAGGTCCACGGTGGTGCGGGTAGCGGCCAGCCGCTGGATCATGGGCCGCGACGCCCGGATCCAGCCCGTCCGCAGGCCGCCCCAGTGGGATTTGCTGAGTGAGCCGATGGTGATGACCGACGGGCTGAAACCGGCCATGTGGGTGGTGCCGATGCCGTCCAGGTTCAGCTCCCGGAGGGTCTCGTCAACCACGGGCACTGTTCCGGAGGCGGCAGCCGCCCTGAGCAGCCGCCGGCGTTGCGGATCCGGCATGACCATTCCGGTGGGATTGTGGAAGTCCGGTACCAGGTAGGCCATCCGGGGCCGTTGCTGGGCCAGGGCCGTCTCCAGGGCGGGCATGTCCCACCCGTGGTCGGTGAACGCCACCGGTACCGGGCGGCATCCGGCGGCGTGAATGGCATCCAGCGCATTGGGATAGCTCGGATGCTCCACCAGGACGCGGTCCTGCCGGTCGGTCAGGGTCCTGATGACCAGGGTCAGGGCGTGCTGTGCGCCCGAGGTGACCAGAATGTTTGCCGGATCGGTGGGGACACCGGCGGCGGTGTACCGGTCGGCGATTGCCTGGCGCAGCGGGAGCAGGCCGACGGCGTCGTAGCCGAACCCCGGAAGGAGGGCCGGGAGCTCGGTTACGGCAGCGGCAAACGCCCGGTGGACAAGTTCCCCGCTGGCGGGCAATGACGCATAGGCCAGGTCGATCAGGCCTTCCGGGGACACCAGTCCCGGTGCGGAAAGGGTGCTGATGGGCGCGGGAGTCCTGGTGGCGGGTTCCGGACCAGCCTGCCGGCGCTCGCGGACGGGTGCGCCGGGCAGTGGTCCGCCCGGCGTGCTGCCGGCTTCGCCTACCCCCGGGCCCGTCGAACCGTCTCCGGCGAAGCGGGTCCGGCCGGGCCGGGCCAGTTGCGGAATGCAGGTCCTGGCCCTGCTGCCTGGGCGGCTGTAAAGGAAGCCCTGGTCGCGCAGGCTCGAATACGCCGCGGTGACGGTAGTCCGGCTGATGCCGAGGGCTGCGCACAGGGACCTCTCGCTGGGGAGGGCGCTGTCCAGGGCTACCCGGCCGTCAAGGATCAGGAGCCGGACCACGTCCGCCAACTCGCGGTAGGCGGGCCCGGTGCCGTTGTTCCATGTGCCCAGCAGGCGGGACAGGGCGGTGGCGCTCACGGTGGTGGACATGTAGCCAGTATCTCAAACTGGCTATGTTTTCGAATGCCAGTTTCGTGGAAAGGTTGTCTCCATGATGACCCGCAGACTCCTCCAGCTCTTTCTTGGCCTTGCCATGTACGGCATCTCCCTGGCCATGTTCATCCGCGCCGGGCTTGGCCTGGACCCGTGGGATGTGTTCCACCAGGGCCTTGCCAACCGGGCCGGCCTCAGCATCGGCGTGGTGGTCATCATCGTGAGCTTCCTGGTCCTGCTGCTGTGGATCCCCCTCCGGCAGTGGCCTGGTTTTGGGACCCTCTGCAACGCCGTGCTGGTGGGCGTGTTTGCTGACATTGGGCTGGCGCTGATCCCGGCCGTGTCCCAGATCGCCGGCCAGTTCGGACTCCTGGTCGGGGCCATCGTGCTCAATGGCATCGCCTCCGCCTGCTACATCGGCGCGCGTTTCGGTCCCGGGGCCCGGGACGGGCTGATGACCGGGCTGGCCCGGCGCACGGGTTGGTCCGTTCGGTTGTCGCGCACGCTGATCGAGGTGACCGTGCTGGCCGTCGGCTGGCTGCTGGGAGGATCGGTGGGTGTGGGCACGGTGATCTACGCCTTGGCCATCGGCCCCCTGGTCCACGTGCTGCTGCCACGCTTTACGGTTCCGGCTGCGGTGCCGAAGACCGCAAACAACGCGGCTCCCGCCACCTGTTGACGTCCAGCCGCCCCGGTGCGTTTCAGGCCGGGGCCGGCTGGCATGTGGGGCAGAAGTAGATGTCCCGCTCCTCTTCACCGTTCGGTTTGCCCAGGAGTCCGCGCTGGATGGGTGTGCCGCATTTGAGGCAGGGCTGGCGTTCCCGCCCGTAGACCCAGTAGCCGGGCCGGCCCGCCATCCTGCCCACGGGCATGCCCCGGGCGTTGAGGATGGTGACGCGGCGGCCGGGGCCCAGGTTGACCTCCAGGAGCTGCTTGGCATCGGTCATCATGGTGCGGACGTCCGGCACGGCGGAAACCGGTGTGGCGGGGTGCACCCCGGAGAGAAAGCATGCTTCGCAGCGGTAGATGTTGCCGATGCCGGCCAGGTTCCGCTGGTCCAGCAGCGCCACCCCTACCGGGACCTCGGGGCGCGAGCGGATGCGGCGTTCGGCTTCGTCCAGGTCCCAGTCCGGGCCCAGGAGATCCGGACCGAGGAAACCCACGATGGAGTCCTCGTTGGCAGTGGCCACCACTTCCAGGATGCCGAGGGAGAACCCGACCGCATCGGCGGCGGCGGTCCGGAGCACGCAGCGGGCGGTAAAACCCGGCTTGCGCCACCGCCCACCCGGTGGATAGACCTGCCAGGCTCCCTCCATCTTCAGGTGCGAGTGGATGGTCAACCTCTTGTCGTCCGGGCTGACCACCCGCATCAGCAGGTGCTTGCCCCTCGGAATGACCTCGGCAACGGTCCAGCCCGCCAGGTTCAGGGTGGCGAACCGCGGCACGCGGAAGTCGGAGGCCAGCAACGTCTGTCCGGCCAGGGCCTCGTGCAGCTGGTGGGCGGCCCGCCAGACGGAATCGCCCTCAGGCACGGATCCTCAATCCCTTTGGGGTGGAATAGGCGCCGGCGGCGCTGAGCGCGGCGGCAACCGGGGTGTCCAGGATGCCGTGTCCGTTCACTTTTTCCATAATCAGTTTGTCCACGGCTCCCCGGGCCACCACGCCCACCAATGCCGCACCCGCCGCCGCCAGGACGGCGTGGTCGTCGCTGAACGCCAGGAGTGTCTTTCCGCCGCGCTCCACGTACAGGACCAGTGCGCCGTCCACCAGGACCACCAGTGCACCCGCCTTCCGGCCGGGACGGTGGCCCGTGCCGGCGTCGTCCTGCCCAGCGGGCCAGGGGAGCGCCGCGCCGTACGGGTTGGCGGGATCGGTGGCGGCCAGTGCCAGGGCCACAGGTTCGGCCTTGGCCAGCTGCGTGTCCTCGGAGTAGGAACGTAGCCGGTCCACGGTGGCGGGAACGGCGAACTGGGCGGCGCCAAGGTGCTCGATGAAGTAGCCGCGGCGGCAGCGGCCTGCTTCCTCAAGCCGGGCCAGTACCTTGTACATCAGCCCGAAGCCGCCCAGAATCTGTTCCGCCATAACGGAGCCCCTGGTCACCACGCCGTAGCGGTCCAGCAGCAGTTCGGCGGTGGCGCGGGCGTGGATTGTGGCATCGAGCTCAGGTTCGGGCAGGGCAGACCAGCGGCCCGCGGCAGTGGGCGGGGTAGTGGCCCCCTGTGCCCCGTACCGGCCCCCGCCCAGGCCGGGGGACCCCATCAATCCCGTGCCATGGGAACGGCCCAACCGGCTGAGCCTCGGCGCCCTGGCCCGGGGGGCGCGGGCCACCTGGCGGTGGGCTGTGTGGCCACCGGCAATCAGTGCCCGGACGGGGGCGAACGTGTCCCCGGTGATCCTGCCGGCCCAGGCAAGGTCCCACAGTGCCGTGGCCACTTCCTGGTCGCTGAGGACAGCGTCCATGCCGCCGGCCACCTCGGTCAGTTGCCGGAAGAAATACCCGCCGCCGTTGTTCCGCAGGTGGTCCAGCAGCCGCCGGCTGGCGTCCCCCGGTTCGAACTCGGGCGCCGGATTCAGCGTCAGTTCCGCGGAGTCCGCCAGGTGCAGGCTGATCCAGCCGTCGTTTCCGGGCAGCGCCCCGGCCCCGGACCACAGGATCTCGCCGGCTGCCATGAGCTCGTCGAGCATGGCGGGCTGGTAGTTGGAGACCCGGGTGGCCAGCACAAGCGGTTCCCACGCCGAGGCCGGAACGGGCACACCCGAGAGCTGGTCGATGGCGGTGATGATGCCGTCGAGTCCGCGCAGGGTTGGCTGGCCGCGGCCTCCGCCCGGGGTTCTGACGTGCTGCCACGCCGGCAGGAAGCGTCCGTAGGCGGCTGCGTCCACGGGTTCGACTTCTGCGCGGAGGGCGGCCAGCGAACGGCGCCGAAGCTTGCGCAGCACTTCGGCGTCGCACCATTCGCTGGCGATGGTGTGCGGAACGTCGGCCACGGAGGCGCCGGTGGCCGGATCTGCCCCCGCATCCGCCTGGCTATTCCCGTCCACTGGGGCGTCACCCGGTGCAGCCTTGGGCGCCGCTTCCTGCGGCTGTGCCTCCGGCGGTGTGACGTGGGGCCGGAACTCGCCTTCCACCACCCGCCCGTCCGCCGCGAGGCGTTTCAAGGCGGTGCCCACAACGGCGACGCCGAGGCCCAGCCGCCCGGCCGCCTCGGCTGCGGTGAAGGGGCCGTGGGTGCGGGCGTACCGGGAGACGAGGTCGCCCAGCGGGTCGGCGACCGGTTCGATGAACGCCAGCGGAACACCCATGGGCAGCGGCACACCGATGGCGTCGCGGAGACGGGCTGCGTCCTCCACGGCCGCGAAGCGTTCAACGCCGCCGATGTTGACTTTGATGGCGCGGTTGGCGCGTTGGAGGGCGGCCAGGTGGGCTGCGGCTTCCGCCACGGTGGCGGAAGCGCCAGGTGTGGTCTCCACGGGCATGGACTCCACGGGCTCACCCACCGGTTCGGCGGACCCATTGACCAAGGTTTCCGTGGGCTCAACCAACCGGGGTTCTGCAGGTTCCAACCGCAAAGCGGCCTCTTCCGGATCCAAGGGCCCCAGCAGCCGCAGCAGGTCCGCCACGCCTTCCACTCCGCGTGCACGCCGGTCCGGGGCCAGCCTCTGCAGTTCGCGTTCGGTGGCGTCGATGACCTTGGCGTCCAGGAGTTCGCGCAGTTCCACCCGGCCCAGCAGCTCGTTGAGGAGGGTGGAGTCCAGCGCCAGGGCGGCGGCCCGCCGTTCCGCGAGCGGGGAATCGCCCTCGTAGAGGAACTGGGCCACGTAGCCAAAGAGAAGGGACTTGGCGAACGGCGAGGGCTGCTGCGTGGTGGTCTGCACGATCCGCAGTTCGCGCCGCTCCACGGACGCGGCGATGTCCTTCAGTGCCGGCAGATCGTAGACATCCTGCAGGCATTCCCGCACAGTTTCCAGCACGACGGGGAATGTGGGGTACTTCCTGGCCACGTCCAGCAGCTGGGCCGACCGCTGGCGCTGCTGCCAGAGCGGCTGGCGCTTGCCCGGCGTTTGACGGGGCAGCAGCAGCGCACGGGCGGCGCACTCCCGGAAGCGCGAGGCGAACAGGGCGCTGCCACCCACCTCGGCGGTGACGATCTGCTCCAGTTCCTCGGGGTCGAAGAGGAACAGCTCAGCGCCGGGTGGTTCGTCCTCCATCATGGGCACCCGAAGCACGATGCCGTCGTCGGCGGCCATGGCTGAGCCGTCCAGCCCGTAGCGCTGGTGGAGCCGCTGCCCCACAGCCAAGGCCCAGGGTGCGTGCACCGGCATGCCGAACGGGCTGTGCAGGATGACGCGCCAGTCGCCAAGTTCGTCGTGGAACCGCTCCACCACCAGTGTGGTGTCGCTCGGGACCACCTCGGTGGCCTGCTTCTGCTCGCCCAGGTACTGGATGAGGTTGTTGGAGGCGTAGTCGTCCAGGCCGCTGGCTTTGCAGCGCTCGATGGCAGGGCCGGCGTCGGACGCGGACAGTTCGCGGACAAACGCGCCCAGCGCCCGGCCCAGGTCCACCGGCCGGCCCAGTGAATCACCCTTCCAGAACGGCAGCTTGCCGGGTTGGCCGAACGCCGGGGAGACCAGGACGCGGTCGTGCGTGATGTCCTCGATTTTCCAGCTGGTGGCACCCAGGGCAAAGACATCACCAACCCGGGACTCGTAGACCATTTCCTCGTCCAGCTCGCCCACCCGGCGGCCGCCCTTGGGTGCGCGCGCCGATTTGCCGTCCTCGGCGGGGGAAGCGGACCCCTCCTGTTCTGTGCCGATGATGTAGACGCCGAACAGGCCGCGGTCCGGGATGGTGCCGCCGGACGTCACGGCCAGCCGCTGGGCTCCGGGCCGGCCCTCGATGGTGCCGGCGTTGCGGTCCCAGATGATCCTTGGCCGGAGCTCTGCGAATTCGTCGGATGGGTAGCGGCCCGCCAGCAGGTCCAGGGTGGCTTCGAACGCCGACCGGGGGAGGGACGCGAAGGGCGCCGAGCGCCGTACGGTGCTGAACCATTCCTCGACGTCGATGCTGCCCAAGGCGGTGGCGGCCACGGTCTGCTGGGCCAGAATGTCCAGCGGGTTCGCAGGGATGCTGAGCCGCTCGATCTTGCCGTCCAGCATCCGCTCCACCGTGATGGCCGTGTGGACCAGGTCTGCCCGGTGCTTGGGGAAGAGGACGCCCTGGGAGATTTCGCCCACCTGGTGCCCGGCGCGGCCTACCCGCTGCAGGCCACTGGCCACCGAGGGCGGCGACTCCACCTGGACCACCAGGTCCACGGCGCCCATGTCGATGCCCAGTTCCAGGGATGACGTTGCCACCACGCACCGCAGCCGCCCGGACTTGAGGTCGTCCTCGATGAGCGCGCGCTGGTCTTTTGACACGGAACCGTGGTGGGCGCGGGCCAGCACCGGGTCCGCCCCCGCCGAGCTTCCGGCCTGGGCCATCATGTGTGCCGGGGTGGCGGTTGAGGCGGGAATGCCCGACGCCGGTCCCCCCGCCGCGCCGGGTGCGGCCGCCTGCCCTTCCGTACCGGACTCGTCCCAGCCACCGCCCACGGCGATCAATTGCCGCTCTGCGTAGATTTCGTTCAACCTGGCCGTGAGGCGTTCGGCGAGGCGTCGGGAGTTGGCGAAGACGATGGTGGACTGGTTGGCCAGCACCAGGTCCACGATCTTTTCCTCCACATGCGGCCAGATGGACGCCTGCGGCTGAAGCCCGGACGCGGGACCGGAATCGAACGCCCCGGCCGCGCCCTGCAGGTCCGACATGTCCTCCACCGGCACGGAAACCGTCAGGTCCCAGTTCTTCCTGGCCGGCGGAGCAACGATCTCCACCGGGGCCGAGCCGGCAAGGAACTGGGCCACGAGATCCCGGGGTTCCACCGTGGCGGAAAGCCCGATGCGCTGCGCAGGTTTGGGCAGCAGCGCGTCCAGCCGTTCCAGTGATACAGCAAGGTGTGCTCCACGCTTGGTGCCGGCCACGGCGTGGACCTCGTCAATGATGATGGTGTCCACCTCGGCCAGGGTCTCCCGGGCCTTTGACGTGAGCATGAGGAACAGCGATTCGGGCGTGGTGATGAGGATGTCCGGCGGGTTGCTCAGCAGCCCGCGGCGCTCAGCCGCGGGAGTATCCCCGGACCGGACCCCGACAGTTATCAGCGGGGCGGGAAGCCCAAGCCGCTTGGCGGTCTGCGTGATGCCGATCAGCGGGGACCGCAGGTTCCGCTCCACGTCCACGCCCAAAGCCTTCAGCGGCGAAATGTAGAGAACGCGGGTTTTGCGCTTGGGTGCCCGCGTGCGCTTGCCTTTCGCGGGCGGCTCCTCAGCGGCAGCCACAGGGGCGTGTGACGACGCGACCAGCAGCCGGTCCAGCGCCCACAGGAAGGCCGCGAGGGTCTTGCCGGAACCTGTGGGAGCCACCACCAGCGCATGGGAACCGGAGGAGATGGCGTTCCAGGCACCCGCCTGTGCAGGCGTCGGCTCCGCAAATGCGCCCAGGAACCAGTCCCGGGTGGGCCGGCTGAACTGGCCCATGGGCGCAGCCGTAACCGAGGCGCTCCCGCCGGCAGGACGCTGTTCCTGGTTCATGCCTCCATCATGCCCCACGGCACCGACACCCAGTTCGGGCCGCCCCCTGTCTAGGCAGTGTTGACCTCCGGCAAGTCCTTGGTTGCGGGGCCCTCCAGCAACGTGCCCTCATTGCTGAACCGGGAGCCATGCAGCGGACAGTCCCACGTCATTTCGTTGTCGTTCCAATGCAAAATCCCGCCCAGGTGGGTGCAGACCGCAGACAACCGGCAGGTGCTTCCGCCGACCGTGGACACCGCCACCGGCCGGTTCCCCTCGCGGTAGACCCTGCCCTGGCCTTCGGGCGGAACAGCGGCCGCCGGAGCGGGTTGCACAGGAGCGGTGGAACTGTCCGTCCCCCGCTTGAATCCGTCAATCTTCCGGCCCTCGGCGCTCACTTTCCCCCAGTCAGAGGCCAGCCTCGCTGCCACCCCGGCGTTGAGTGCCACGGCGGACAAGGCGCCGGACGGCGACGTGATCCGGTGGTGGATGGTGTCTGCCCACGGGACCTGGCCGCCCAGGATGTCCGCCGAGATGCCCAGGGCGGCCGCGACGGCGTTGGTCATGCCCCACTTGTTGTAGCCGGTGCCGAAGTAGATCTGGCCCTTGCCCCGCGGGAGCTTGCCGAAAAACGGCATGAGGTTGGTGGGCATGTAGTCCTGCGCCGACCAGGTGTGCGTGGCGGCAGCACCGGGGAAATGCTGTCTGGCCCAGTCCAGCAGGCCGGCGAGGTGGGCCTTTTCAGAGTCCGTCCGGCCCACGTGGTGGCCGTGCCCGCCAACCAGCAGCAGGCTCCGTCCATCCAGCTGGTAGTCGCGGAGGGAGTGGGTGGGCTGCTCAACGGAGATGTACATGCCCGGTGGCGGGGCCTGGTCCTCCTGCAGTTCAAGCGCGGCCGCATAGGATCGGCTTGGTGTCAGCTTGGCGAAATACAGGCCACGGTCAAGGACCGGGATGCCGGTGGCCAGGACCACCTTGTCCGCCCTCACGCTGCCCCGGTTGGTCCGCACGGCCGAGGGGGCGTCTCCGGTCACATCGCGGAGCCGGACGCCTCCGACGACACGTCCACCCCGGCTGCGGATGTCCGCCACCAGTGCATCAAGGACGTCCATGGGGTTGATTTGGGCCTGGTCCCGCATGCGCACGGCGCCGTGGACGGGAAACGGCAGCCCCGCGTCGCGCACATAGTCCACCTCAAGACCCGCCGTGCCGGCGGCGCTGACCTCTTCCCGCAACTTCTCCGTACCCTGGGCTGAGGCAGCGTACGTGTAGGCGTCCCGGCGCTGGAACGGCACGTCCTGCTCCTCGAGGTAGCGCAGCAGCCATGCCTGGCCCTCCCGGTTCCCATCCACGTAGGCCTGCACCTGTTTCTGCGAATACTGCCGGGCGAGCTGGGACAGGAAGGTCCCCTGCAGCAGGGTGACTTTCGCGGTGGTATTGCCCGTGGTGACCGCGCCCGGATGGCGGGCTTCAAGCACCAGCACGCTTTGCCCGGACCTGGCCAGCAGCAGGGCGGTGACCAGGCCGGTCAGGCCGGCGCCGGCCACTACTGTGTCGTATTTGGAATCCGGTTCAAACGGATCTGACGTGAAGGGATCCCTGTGGTCCAGCCAAATCGACGCCATGCCAGTCCAACCTGCCTCCGGTCCAGGGCCCTGTGAAGGGCCGTTTTGTGATGGGTCCGTTATGGACCCCTTCTATCCGCGGCGGATTTGATAAGTATACTTATGATGTCGGGGTTTAAGTCTACGGTCAGGCACTATCGGTCACGCATCGCCCGGCAGCCAAAAACGCACCACGACACATGCAGGAGAAATCATGACGACCATGAATTCCGGCGGGCGCACTGTAGGCCGGACCAATATCCAAAAAGCCACCCTCGCCGTGGGCGTGGTCTTCCTCCTTGTAGGCATCCTGGGATTCATTCCAGGCATTACCTCCAACTACGAATCCCTCGGATTTGCCGGGCACGGATCCGGAGCCCTGCTGCTGGGCGTTTTCCAGGTGTCAATCCTGCACAACATCGTCCACCTGCTGTTCGGCATCGCCGGCATCGCCATGGCGCGCAGCGCGGCAGCGTCGAAGAACTATCTGGTGGCGGGCGGTGCCATCTACTTGGTGCTGTGGCTGTACGGCCTGCTCATCGGCCAGGACAGCGCAGGCAACTTCGTCCCGGTCAATACTGCCGACAACTGGCTGCACTTCATCCTTGGCGTCGCCATGATCGGCCTCGGCCTTGTCCTGTCCCGCGGCACCGCTGCCGCCGGACGCACCAGCACGGCAACGAGGTAACCATGCACCACACGCTGACGGCCCATAAGGAAAGGCCGACGGCGGCACAACAGTACTGAAGGCGGNCCGCCTTCAGTACTTTCCGGGGCGTGGGGAGCCCGGGGACGGATTGTTCTGGAAGTCGATTGTTCTGGATTGTTCCGGACTGGAATGCCCGTCATTAGGCGGGCTGGAAAGCCCCGATGCTGAGCAGGGTGATGTTGGCGTTGCTGCAGGCCCTGGTGGGCTGCGGCAGGAACAGCGAGTCCGTGTCCTCCGGCGGATAGATCCGGTAGCCGGCAGCATCCACTGGCGAGCAGTCCATGTAATTGCCGGCCTGGGTGTAGCGCAACACGGCGGTGCCGGTCTGGCCAGGAGCGAGCAGGACGTCGACGACGGCGGCTGACTCGTCCCGGGTGGCGGGCGCACCAATCGGGGCACCCGCAGCGTCAGCCACCAGCGAGACTCCCGGGAAACCCCGCAGGATGCATGGCTCCGAGCCCTTGTTGGTGAGGTTCAGCTTCATGTAGACGCTGCCTGCCGCGCCACCACCGGAAGCGTCGGTTGCCGCCGTGAGCCCTGCCGCCTTGCACAGGCCAGGAGCACCGGCGGTGGTCGCGGGCGCGGGGGAATCCGCCGTGGCAGGCGTTGACGTGGCAGGGGCCGGGGAGGCCGGCGGCGTTGATGCCGACGAGGAGGGGGACTGGCTGGACTGCCCGGTGGCGGGAGAAGTGGTGGTTTGGGACTGCGGCTGGCTTGGACCGCACGCGGTGAACAGCAGCGCTGCCGCTGCGGCCGCCGTCGTCATGGCAAACCCCTGGGACATTTTCTGAGACCTCATGGCACCACCTTCGCTGTACCGGTTGCCCGCGTCAACGATGCCACCTGCCACAGGGGCAATTTGATGCCCGGATCGTGATGATCCGGACGTCGCGAAGGTTGCGGCAGTCCGGTCCGCACGTCCAGTAGTGGACCGCCCGGTCAGTCCGTCTCCGGGCCGCTGCAGTAGTGGCAATCGTCCGGGCAATCCATCATGCCGGCACCCCCGCCAGGTCGTAGCCGTCGGCGATATGGAACAGGCGGCGGCCTCCTGCCGGGGCGGTCACCCAGACAACGTCGCCGTCGTCCGTCCTGGTATCCACGACGCCGCTGTACACGGTGCGGCCATTCCTCTTCAGGTCCACGGAGTCGCCGGGTTCGACGGCGTCCCAGCGGACGGGGCTTTTTACGCGGCTCGTCATTGAAGTCACGGTTCGTTCCTTTGCACGGGGCTGGCCGGGCGGCCGTTGCCGCCCTGTGATGCCATCAAACAGTCGGGCAGGGGCGCGGCTCAATAGAGGAATGGCCACCGTCGTGCGGACACCTTTGTGCAGGCCTCCAGCCAGGGCCCGTGACGGCGTGAAGGGGCAGGGTTAGACTGCCTGCGTACATGTTGGCGATCGAAGGAGAAGTTCATGGACTACACCGGAAGCCAGTCGGAAAAGACCGTTCCCGCCGGGGAACTGGGCCGCAGCCACATCGGCCAGACCATCAGCTTCCAGCCGAACGAGTTCACCGTCGTGTTCGGAAAGCTTGCCGGGATCGCGCGGACTGAGGCCATGGTCTATTTGTCCCTGACCGGAGTGGGGAACGGTACCCACCTGAAGGATGAATACGACCTGCCGGTGACGCATGAGGTCTTCGTTCCGGTGGATGTTATTTCCAACGCTGAGTCCACCATCAAGGACCTGTTCGGGAAGGTCCAGGAGAACCTGCGCGGGTCCGGCCACAAGGGCGGCGAGGACCGCACGGACCGGCTGTAGCGGAGAGGCCCAACAGGGAAGGCCGGCACCTGCATGCCAGCCTTCCCCTGTGGGTCTAGTACGCCTTGACGCGCTGCTCCACGAGCAGGTGGATCAGCGCGAACATCCCGTCCCGGTCGATGGCTGCCAGTGCTGCGTCCAGGGCGGCCGGCACTTCCCAGTCCGCGGTGACGGTGATGCCAAAGCCGCCGAAAGCCCTGGCCATCAGCGCAAAATCCGGGTTCTTCAGCTGGGTACCGGACACCCGCTGGGGGTAGTGCCGCTCCTGGTGCGTCCGGATGGTGCCGTACTCCTGGTTGTCCATGACCACCACCAGGGGCGTGGCGCCATACTGGGCGGCAGTGGCCAGTTCCTGCCCGTTCATGAGGAACTCGCCGTCGCCGGCAATGGTGACCACCCGCCGTCGTGGTTCTGCCAGCGATGCTGCGATGGCGGACGGCACTGAGTACCCCATGGAGCCGTTGCGGGCGCTGATCATGGACGCGTAGCGGCGGGTGGGGAAATACCGGTGGGCCCAGTTGGTGTGCTCACCTGCCCCGAACGTCACCATGGCATCCTCGGGAAGCCGGGGCACCAGGTTGGCCATCAGGGTGTCCATCCTGGCCTTGCCGGGACCGGGCGAGGCCGGCGGCAGCGCCGCGAAAGCTTCCTGCTCGGCCCGCATTTTCGCCGTCCAGGCTTTCCACTCTTCCTTGACCGGCAGGCTGATGTCCTCGAGGTCGCGGACGAACGCGTCCGGTTTGGCCAGGATCTGCCGCGACACGGGGCCGGAGCGGCCCCGCAGTGACGGGTCCACCGTCACCAGGAAGTTCTTCTTGCTCCAGTCCTGCCGGCAGACGAACCCGTCGGTGATCACATCCCCCGGGACTGTCCCCACGAACACCAGGAGGTCGGTCTCCTCCAGCAGGTCGTATGTGGGGCGCGGCCGGCCGTAACCGATGGGCCCCACGTAGGAGGGTGAATCGAAGGGAACTGTTCCCTGCGTCCGCCATTCGGCAGCGGCTGGAATGTTGTGCCGCTCCAGCCACGTGGTGAGCCGCCGGGCAGCCTCCGGCGTCCAGTCATTGCCGCCGGTGACAAAGAGCGGTTTGCTGGACCCGGCCAGGGCAGCCTGCAGGGCCGCTGAATCCGTGCCGTTCATGCCGCCGGCGGCCACGGGGATCGGCGGATGCAGCGCGGGGCTGATCTGCTGCCGGATGATGTCCTCCGGCAGGCCGACGACGACCGGACCCGGCCGTCCGCTCATGGCCGCGAACATGGCCTCGGCTACGATTTCGGAGGCCCGCTCCGGGTGGTCAAGGACCATGACCCGTTTGGCGCCGGTGTCGAACCAGGATTTGATGTCGAATTCCTGGAAGGCCTCCCGGTCCCGGTGGGCGAACGGGATGAGCCCCACGAAGAGCAGCATGGGGGTGGAATCCTGCCAGGCCGTGTGGAGGCCAACATGCGCGTTTGCGGCACCGGGGCCCCTGGTGACCATCGCTACGCCCGGGCGCTGCTGCATCTTGCCGTCCGCCTCCGCCATGTAGGCGGCCCCGCCCTCGTGCCGGCACACGATGGTTTCGATGTCGGAGTTGTGCAGGCCGTCCAGCACGTCGAGGAAGCTCTCGCCGGGAACCACGTAGGTGCGTTCCACACCGTGGGCCACCAGCGAATCGACGATGACGTGCCCGGCGGATTTAAGGGGCGGCTGCCCATGGTCCGGCGACTCCGGTTGGAGTGCCGGCCGGCCACCGGCGACGGCGGCGGGCTGGGTCTGGGTTTCGGTCAGGGTGGGCTGCGGCTCTGGTGTCATGATCTTTCTTCAGCTCGGGGTTGGTGTGCAAGGACGGTGTCAGGCGATGGGGGTCCGGTTGGCGATGACGGGCGATGTGCCGGTGTAGCCGTCGCGGGTTTCGGCGATTTGGCGGATGCGGGTGCGGCAGGCGTACCAGCCGGCGACCATGAGGATGCAGGCGATGGCGGTGACGAGCATGGTCAGGGGTGAGTCGATGAAGACCATGATGAGGACCCCTACCAGGAAGAGCAGGGAGAGGTAGCCGGTGTAGGGGGCGCCGAACATGCGGAAGGAGGGGCGTTGGACCCAGCCTTTGTCGGCCCAGCGCTTGAGCTGGATCTGGCAGAGCACGATGGTGGCCCAGGTCATGATGATGCCCACGGAGGCGATGTTCAGCACGATTTCGAAGGCGTCGGCCGGGACCAGGTAGTTCAGCGGAACCCCGAGGAGGGACACGACGGCGGTGATGGCGATGCCGCCGTAGGGGACGCCTGCCTTGTTCATGCGGGAGGCGAACTTGGGGGCCGAGCCGTTGACGGACATGGAGCGCAGGATCCGGCCGGTGGAGTAGAGCCCGGCGTTCAGCGAGGACAGGGCCGCGGTGAGGACGACGAGGTTCATGATGACGTCCACGCCCTGGACGCCGATGGAGCCGAAGAACGTCACGAAGGGGCTGACGCCTTTTTGGTAGGAGGTGAAGGGCAGCAGCAGGGCCAGCAGGATCACGGAGCCGACGTAGAACACGGCGATGCGGAAGACCACGGAGTTGATGGCCTTGGGCATGATTTTTTCGGGGTTTTCGGTTTCGCCGGCGGCGGTTCCGACGAGTTCGATGGAGGCGTAGGCGAACAGGACGCCCTGCATGAGGATGATCATGGGCAGCAGGCCGTTGGGGAAGATCCCGCCGTTATCGGACAGGAGGCTGATGCCCACCGGCTGGCCGGAGACGGGGGTGCCGAAGATGACGAAGTAGGTGCCGATGATCAGGAACGCGACCAGGGCTGCGACCTTGATCAGGGCGAACCAGAATTCCATTTCGCCGAAGACTTTCACGGAGACCAGGTTCAGTGCCAGGACCACGATGAGGGCGGTCAGTGCCCAGGCCCACTGCGGGACGTCGGCCATCCAGGGGATGTAGTTGCCGAAGAAGTGCATGTAGAGGGCGGCGGCGGTGATGTCCACGATGGTGGTGGTGGCCCAGTTGATCCAGTAGAACCAGCCGGAGACGAACGCGGCTTTTTCGCCGAAGAATTCACGGGCGTAGGAAACGAACGAGCCCGAGGAAGGCCGGTGCAGGACCAGTTCGCCCAGGGCGCGCAGGATCAGGAACGCGAAGAACCCGCACACCGCGTACGCGATGACCAGGGACGGGCCCGCGGCGTTGAGCCGGCCGCCGGCACCCAGGAACAGGCCGGTACCGATCGCACCGCCGATCGCGATCATCTGGATCTGCCGCGGCTTGAGGTTCTTGTGGTAACCCTTGTCCTC